>NZ_JASNFO010000046.1:0-12885 GCF_032027725.1 Pseudofrankia coriaricola
TATCTGGGCGCCCGACCCCCCCCCCCCCCCCCGCACCCCCCCCCCCCCGGGGGGGGGGGGGGCGGGGGGGGGCCCCCCCCCCCACCAGCCCGCCTCAGGAGGGGAGGGACTCGCGGAGGCGGTCGGAGCGGGCGATCTTGGCGTCGAGCTCGTCGCGGAACGAGTCGAGGCGCTTGATCTTGGCTTCCACCTGGTCTCGCAGCTTCAGGTAGGCCTCGCGGGCCTCGTCGAGCAGGCGGGCCCGGTCCTCGTCGCCGGAGGCCGCCTTCCAGTCGTTGCGGACCCGGGCCAGCCGGTCCTCATGGCCAAGCACCTCGCGGACCTCGTCGAGGTTGAAACCGAGGAGCTGCTGCAGCTCCCGGATCCGGCGGACCCTCGCCAGGTCATCCGGCGCGTAGAGCCGATTCCCGCCCGTGGTGCGCCCGGACGGGGTCAGCAGGCCCATCTCCTCGTAGTAACGCAGGGAGCGCACCGAGACGCCCACCTCGCGGGCCGCCAGCCCGATCCCGAGCAGGCCCGGCTCGCCGTCGCCCTGGCTGTCCGCTAATTCGGCGTCGCCGATGCCCCGCGTCGTCGCCGCACTGTCCGTCATGGTCCCAGTATTCCCAGGGAACCGGCCCGTCCACAGGACGCCGGACGGCCGAACCAGATGTCCCGCCCATCACCCCGGCCATCCACAGTGGTCGGCGACGGCCGACGACCGCCCCATGCCGGGCCACCAAAGCACCACGTCGTGTATCGAGCCACCAAAGACCACGTCGGGGTCCCCATGGGGCTATGCCGAGTTTTCGAGGGGGCGACCCTGACATCCGGATCGCATCCATGGGGCTATGCCGAGCCGGCTCAAGCGTGACCCCTGACATCCGGGTCCGTGGCTGCCCCGCCGCCCACGGCCACGGCCTCGTCGACAGTCGCCTCGGCCGGATCCATGCCGCCCACACCGCCGACGCCGATCTCGTCCGCGGCGACGTCACCGGAGGCGGCCAGGCCCGAGGCGGTCTCGGCGGCGAGCGTCCGGTGCACCCGCGGGTCGTGTCCGCCGCGCATCCAGGAGATCACGGCGGCGAGCAGGCACGCGAGGGCCGCGAAGACGAACGCGAGGTGCAGGCCGTCGCCGAACGGGCCGGAGATGAGGTGCGGGAAGAACTCCTGGCCGGTCAGGTAGTCGGCCTTGCCCGGCGGCAGGGTCGACAGCGTGTCATCGCCGAGCAGCTGCTTGATCGGGTTGTAGCCCAGGAACGCGGCGAACAGGCTGCCGACCGGCGGGATCCCGGCGATCTCATGCGCCTTACCGCTGGCGACGCCCTGCCCGACCAGGCCCGAGTAGAGCGTGTTCGGCAGCGACGCGGCGAGGCCCAGGCCGATGACGGTGAAGAAGACGCCGATGGACAACACCTGCGCCGAGTTCTGGAACGTGTTGAGCATGCCCGCGCCCGCGCCGCGCCGGTTGGTGGGCAGCGAGTTCATGACGCTGGTGGTGTTCGGCGCGGCGAACAGCCCCATCGACATGCCGATCAGCAGCAGGGCCAGCGCGAACCAGATGTAGCTGAAGTCGATCGGGATGACGTCGAAGATCGCGAAGGCGGCCGCGCTGATGACCATGCCGAACGTGGCGAACGGCCGTGCGCCGTAGCGGTCGGTGAGCCGGCCGGCGATCGGGCCGGCGATGAGGAAGCCGACGGTCATCGGGATCATGTAGACGCCGGCCCACAGCGGGGTGCGCTCGAAGCTGTAGCCGTGCAGCGGCAGCCAGATGCCCTGCAGCCAGATGATCAGCATGAACTGCAGTCCGCCACGGGCGAGGGCGCCGAGCATGCCTGCGATCGCGCCCATCGTGAATGCCCTGTTCTTGAACAGCTCAAGGGCGAACATCGGGTCGGGCACGCGCGTCTCGATGAAGCAGAACGCGATCAGCACGACCACGCCGCCGATCATCGAGGTGAGCACGAACGGGTTCGTCCAGCCCATGGTGTGCCCGCCGTAGGGCTGCAGCCCGTACACGATGCCGACCAGGACCGCGATCAGCCCGACCGCGAACGTGAGATTGCCGGCCCAGTCGATGCGCGCCGGCGTCCGCACGCCGTTGTCCTTCAGCTTCAGATAGGCCCAGATGGTGCCGAAGATGCCGAACGGCACGGACACGACGAAGACCAGATGCCACTCGATCGGCGCGAGCAGACCGCCGATCAGCAGGCCGAGGAACGACCCGGAGATGGCCGCGACGCCGTTGACGCCGATCGCGAAGCCGCGCTGGTCGGCCGGGAACGCGTCGGTGATGATGGCCGTCGAGTTGGCCATCAGCATCGCGCCGCCGATGCCCTGGACAACCCGGACGATGATGATCCACAGTGCCGCCGCGTCGCCGTGCATCCAGGTGACGGCCAGCAGGATCGAGGCGGCGGTGAACACCGCGAAGCCGAGGTTGTAGCAACGGACCCGGCCGAACATGTCGCCGACCCGGCCGAGGCTCACCACCAGCACCGACGTGACGAGCATGAAGCCCATCAGGATCCAGAGGAAGTACGACGTGTTCCCCGGCGCCAGCGGGTCGATCTTGATGCCCCGGAAGATGTCCGGCAGCGCGATCAGCAGGATCGACGCGTTGATCGTCGCCATCAGGATGCCGATGGTCGTGTTGATCAGGACGACCCACTTGTAGCCGTCATCCCGCTCGGCGCCCGCCCCCGCGACTGGCGCGCCCACCGGGCCCACCGGGCCCGCCGCGACCGGGGTGCCTGCCGCGACCGGGGTGCCTGCCGCGACCGGGGTGCCTGGGCCCGGCGGCCCGGCCGGGGCGTTGGGCGGGCTCTGTGACCGGCTTGGGCTCTTCGCTTTGCTCTCCGACGTCGCCACGTTCCCCGACGCTACTACCTCCATCTCACGTGAACGTGAGATTCGCGTCGCCTTTCCGCCCCGCTGTGCCCCGTTGCCGCCGCGCGGCGGCAACGGGGACCCCGGGAGGGTTCCTTAATTCCGTGGACGTTGGGGGCGAGGTGTCGTGGACTCGAAGATGCCTACCCGCCCGCACCGCTCGGGGCGCCGCGCGTGGACCTGGCCGCGCCCCCCGGCCGACGTCAGGAGACTCCGCGTGACCGGGCCGCCAGCCGGCGACTTCGACTACAACACCCATGGCGGCGGTTACGTGCTGCGCCGGCGCACGGACCCGAGGATCGCGGCGTATGTCCACGCCGCGCTCGGGCGCGCCCGGACGGTCGTCAACGTCGGCGCCGGGGCCGGTTCCTATGAGCCCGGCGACCGGCGCGTGGTCGCGGTCGAGCCGTCGGCCCGGCTGCGGGCGCAGCGGCCTGCGGGGCTCGCCCCCGCCATTGGCGCGGTCGCCGAGGCGCTCCCGTTCCCCGACGACACGTTCGACGCGGCGATGGCGACGGTCACCGTCCACCATTGGTCCGACCTGGAACGTGGGCTGGGCGAGCTGCGCCGGGTCACCCGCGGCCCGGTCGTCGTCCTCACCTTCGACCCGGACGTGCTCGGGCCGCACTGGATCGCCGACTACGCCCCGGAGCTGCTCGCTTTCGAGAGCCGGCGCATGCCCGCGATCGACCGCGTCCAGGCGGCGCTCGGCGGGAGCGTCACCGTCACTTCCGTGCCGATACCCGCCGACTGCGTCGACGGCTTCGTGGAGGCCTTCTACGGACGTCCCGAATGCCTGCTCGACCCGACGGTCCGCAAAGCCCAGTCCGCCTGGGGCCACATCGCGTCCGACGCGGCCGCCCGCGCCGTCGACCGCCTGCGCGCCGACCTCGTCTCCGGCGCCTGGGACCGCCGCCACGCGGCCCTGCGCTACCAGCCAGCCCTCGTCGGCTCGCTGCGTCTCGTCACCGCGCACCCGTAGGCGGCCGCGGCGGAACCTCAGCCCGACTCGGTCCGGGTCTCGGTGCCAAGCCAGGTGAGGACGGCGGTGCGGGTGAGCCGCCAGGTCTCGCCGATGCGACGGGCGGGGAGGTCGCCGGACTCGACCAGGGCACGGACGTCGTCGGCTGAGACGCGCAGCAGCTCGGCGGCCTCCTCCAGCGTCAGGACCTCGCTGACCGGGGCCGCCGGCGCCGGCGCGGACGCGTCGGCCTTGTCCGCCCCTGTCCTCGCCCCGCCCGCGACGGTCCCCGCGCCCCAGACGTCGGCGGCGCGCTTCTTCCAGAAGTCGCCGGGCCGAGGCCCGTGGGACGCGCCGGCGGACTCCTCGCGCGGCTGGTCGCCGGCTCCTTCGCCGTCTGGGCGCTCGCCCGTCCGCTTCCCGCCGGGCCCCCGCCCGTGCGGACGGAAGACGAGCTCGTCCCCCTCGATGTCGAGGTGGTCGGAGACGAGGGTGGCCAGGAGGTCGCGCTTGCTGACACCGAAGCGCTCGGCCGCCTTGTCCAGTTTCTGCGCGAGCTTGTCCGGCATGCGGACGTAGACGGCTCTGGTCGGCTCGGAAGGACTCATCACGACCTCCGTAGGTGGCGGTCCGCGCGAGGCGGGCCGGCCGTGGTTTGTGTTGATTGCTAGCTATCGTATAGCTATCTACGGTAGAAATCGGTACAGCCGACCGAGATCGAGCGCTCCGGAGGAAGTTATGGAGACGACAGACGCCGCGCCGGCAGGGCGGGCGGGACGGTCACGCAACCCGCTGGGCCGGGTCCTGCGGCGGGCCGAGGTGACCGGCGTGGAACAGCTGGCGGCGCGCACCCGCCTGGTCCGGCTTGCCGGCGAGGCGCTCGCCGGGGTCGCCTGGACGCCGGGCCAGCACGTCAGCGTGGTGCTCGCGGACCCGTCCGCACCGGGCACCTGGCTGCGCAACCCGCGTGACCTCAAGCGCACCTACTCCGTGTGGGACTTCCACCCGGCCGGCCGGCTCGACCTCGCCCTCTACGACCACGGCGGCGACGCCCCCGGCGCCCGCTGGGCGCGCGACGCCGCGCCGGGGCGGGCCGTGCTGGTCAAGGGACCGGAGGGCCACCTGGTAGCCCAGCCGGACGCCCCGTACCACGTGTTCGCCGGCGACGACACCGCCGCGGTCGCGTTCGGCGCGATCCTGCGCGCCCTGCCGGCGACCGCGCCGGTCTTCGGCGCGATCGAGCACGACCGTCTCGACGACGCGCTCCCGCTCGCGCGCGGCGACGAGCTGACCTTCGTCTACCGCGAGGGCGAACCAGCCGCCGACTCGCCGCGCCTGCCCGCGGCCCTCGCCGCGCTCGCGCTGCCCGCCGAGCCAGGCGTCGCCTACGTCGCCGGCGAGGCGCGCACCATTCAGGCCGTCCGCCGCCACCTCGTCGAGGACCGCGGCTGGCCCCGCCGCGCCGTCATCACGCACCCGTTCTGGACCCCGGGCCGCCGCGGCATGGACTGAGCCGCACACCGGGTCGCGGCCTGGACGTGGGTGCCGCGCGCCGCTACCAACTGCGCGGTTGGCAGGCCTTCTTGCCGCAGACCTTGGACCTGGTCACGCCCCGCGAGTCGTCCAGGTCGACCGCGCCAGGGCGCACCGCGAGGAACCCGCCGGACACGGGGATCAGCTCGCGGGTCCCGCCCGACGTCAGCAGGTAGGTGCGTGAGCCGTCGGGGTTGAGCCGGATGAACCGGCCGGAGCTGCCCACGACGACCAGGCCATCCGCGTCCAGGCCGATCTGGTCGACCGGATGGAAGCGGACCAGGGCACTGGTGCCGATGCCGTTCTCGTTCTCGAACGGGCGTTGCTCGTCGAGAGTGCCGGCGACGGTCTGGATCGTCCCGTCCAGGCCGACCTGGCGAAGCCTGCTGTCGTACTGGGACGGCCGTGCCATCACGTCGCTGATGAGCAGGAGACCGGTCTTGTCGAAGGCGATCGCGTCGACGTCCAGATAGGACTCCGTGGCCGGGATCCCGTCCTGCCGGGAGGGCGACGTGCCGCCGCCGGTGCTCCCGCCGCCGGCGACGGTGGCGATCGTGCCGTCGCCCTGGAGCTTCCACACCTTCCGGTCGTCGGCGAAGTGCAGCGTGCCGTCCGGGGCGACGGCCATGCGCAGGCCGCCGACGGCGATCCCGGTCGCGCGCGCGCCGTCGGCCGGCGCGTCGGTACCGCCGCCGACGACGGTGGTGATCACGCCGCGAATGTCGACCTTGCGGATGTCCGTGCCCTCGTTGAGGTAGGCGTTGCCGGTGCTGTCGAAGGCGAGGTCGGTGACGTCGCGCAGCCCGGCCCTGGTCGCGGGGCCGCCGTCGCCGCCGGTCTTCTTCCCGTTCCCGGCGATCTTGGCCGTCGCCCCGTCCTTCTCGACCCGGTAGACCGTCGCGGCGCCATGCGAGGTGCGGCTGACGTAGAGGTACCCGAACGGCCCGAGCGCGGCTGTGCGGAACTCTCCCGCGGGATTGTTCATGTCCTTGATCACGCCGGTGGCCGCGAGCGCGACGCAGCCGGCGGCCAAGGCGATCCCGAGCAGCGCCAGGAGCCGCATCAACGCCTTCTTCAGCGCGCGCCAGCGCCGGGCGGGCCGGGGACGGGCGGCGGTGCTCGGCGCCGGTGTGAACGGCCTCGTCCAGGGGGGTGTCGGGGTCGGGCCCGTCAAGCCTGGCCGGGTGTTCACGGCCATCACCGGGCGGCGGCCCGTCGGGGGCGTCGGCGAGGGCTGGGGCGCCGGGCGATGCGTCCGTGTCGGCTGGGTGGCGGTCCTGGCGGGAGGAGCGGCCGGCGGCGGGCGGATCTGGGTGGCCATCGTGACCGGTGGCGCGGGGCGCTGGCACCAGGGGCACCGGCCGAGATGGCCGCCGTAGACGTGGGACGTGTTCGTCGCGCAGGTACGCAGCCCGCGCGCGAGCGTGGTCAGCGCTGTCTGCCACTCGCCCGCCATGGGGCGCGCCGACGGGCGCTTCGCCCCGTCGACGAAGGCGCGGGTGAACAGCCGTCGCAGGTCGGGCGGGACCAGGTCGAACGGTGGGGCGGTCGGCTGCGGGCGCAGCCTGCGGTCACCGGAGCAGTTGAACATCCCACGCTGGGCGAGCGCTCCTCGCGACGGCTTCTCGCCCGGCCCCGACCACACGCCGTCGAACGGGGACCGCCCCTCGAACAGCAGCTGGAAGATGTGCACCGCCAGCGGGAACAGGTCGGCGCTCTCGTCACGCGGCCTCGTCCTCGGCGCGCCGTGCCGTTCCGGGGCCTCGAACTCCTCGCGGCCGACCTCGCACAGGTACAGCGTCTTCGTCCTCGGGTCGCGGACCTGCATGGAGTCGCAGTCCACCAGCGTCACCCGGGCGTCGGCGTGGACGAGCACGTTGCGTTCGTTGAAGTCGCCGATCACGTAGCCGGCGTCGTGCAGCCCCTGGGTGGCAAGCGACAGGTTTGCCGCCGTCTGCACGAGGTAGCGCCAGGTGAACCCGGCCGTCCAGGCGACGTTCTTCGCCGGCTTCGCCCGGTCGGACGGGTTGGAGACCAGGTGCAGCTCCGCCGCGCGCGACGTGTCGATCCTGGGCATGACGAACCCGACGAACCGCCGGCCGTCCAGCACGGTCGCCGTCGGCCAGGCGAGCAGGAGATGGCCGCTCTTCTCCCGCCACTGCGACGGGCGGTTGTCGATCATCGCCTGTATCCGCCGCTCCGGCGACGGCTGACTCGCGAGGACCGCGTCGGAGTAGCGCTTGAAGACCAGCCCGGGCGGGCTGACGACCTCGTGGACGCTGCCCTGCCCGCCCTGGGCGAGCGGGTGCCCGACGACCAGGTTCTGGCCGGTGCCCAGCCTCATGGCGTCGTCAGCCACCCGTTTCCGTCGGAGGCGGCACGGGCGGCACGGGCGGCGTCCAGGCGGTGAACGGCCGGGTGTCGTCGTCGAGTGCCGGGTCCGGCCACGGCGGCCTCGGCGCGGCGAGGTCGGCTGGCGCCAGGCTTTCCGGCGGGTAGGGCGACTCGGCCGGCTGGCTCGCCCCCGCCTCGGCGGCGGGCACCGCGGCCGGGGCGGGTTCGACCAGGGGCGGCGCGCTGGCCAGATACGGCTCGCCCGCCGGGCCCTCATAACCGTGGACGGCGACGACGAGGGTCTTGTCGTCGCCGGTCTGGTCGTCGACGTCGACCAGGAACGACTCGATCGACACGGAGCTCGCCGTCTCGCCGCCGGCATACGCCCAGGTGTCGACGAAGAACCGCTCGTACGGCGTGCGCAGCCGCACATCGGTGATCTTGTACTCGAGCCCGTCCGTCGACAGCGCGCACGCGTCGACGCCGTACCCCTCGTAGGTCACCAGCCGGGCGGGGACCGCGCCGGGCGCGGTGAGGAAGTCGGTCTCGCCGGCGTGCTCGCCGCGCCGGCCGACCGCGACCGTCTCGATTCCCCCGTCGTGCCGGACGACCGCGATGCCGTCGCCGACCTGCCCGACGTAGACCCGGTCGCCGTCGAACACGGCGACGGCCAGCGTCGTCGCCAGCCGGTCGACGTCGAGGCCGAGCAGCCCGGCCTCGGCGGTGACGGCGGCCAGCGCGCGGGCGAACAGCCAGTGCAGCGCGGACTCGCCGCCACGGCCGAAGGCGTCGAGGAACTGTCCGTCGTCGACGGCCGCGGTGGCCGCCCGGACGGCGGTGTGGGAGCCGATCGCCGACGTCGGCGAGCGTGACCCGGCGCCGTCGGCGACGGCGGCCACGATGAGCCTGCCCGCGCGGCGCCACGCGAACGCGTCCTCACGGCCGACACCGCGGCGCAGGTGAGAGGCGCCCGTGACGCTGGCGCCGAGCAGCCGCCAACCCGCCGGCCGGCGCCCGGGAGCGTCGGGCGCGTGGGCGTCGCGGATGTGGGCGTCGCGGATGTGGGCGTCGCCGACCTCGGTCGTCCCGGCGTGGGCCGTGGTGTGATGGGCCGTCACCTGGGGGCGTCCCGTCGCCTCGGGCAGTCCGGTCACCTCAGGTCGTCCAGGTCGTCCAGCCGGACGGCGCGGGCAGCGGCGCCTGCACGCCCTCCTCCGCGGTGGCGAGTTTGGCGTCGGACGCGCCGTGGCCGCCGGACTGCGAGACCACGCTCATGCTCGCCGACAGCCACAGGAACAGCTCACGGAACGCCGTCCCGCGCAGCGGCAGCGGCGGCCGCTGCGGCGAGCAGATCCGACCGAGGGTCGGCATGTCGGCGCCCTCGACGCCGACACCGAACACGGTGACCTGTTTGGCGTCCTCGGCGGCGCGGACCCGGCCGACGGCGCGCTCGAAGGTCGCGCCGTCGGTCGGCCCGCCATCGGTGATGACGAACAGCCACGGCCGGTAGTACGACAGGCCGAGGTCCTTGTACTGCTGCTTGCGGGCGGCGATCTCGTCCAGCGCGAGGTCGAGCGCGCCGCCGAGCGGGGTGCCGCCGTTCGGGTGGAACGCCATCGCGGCGAGGTCGCGCCCCTCCATGAACGGCACCGCGACGTCGGCCGTGCCGCCGAAGGTGATGACCGTGACCTCGGTCCGCTTGCGGGCGAGCGGGTCGGCGTCGATCGCCTCGCAGAACGCCTTGTAACCGTCATTGAGGGCGGCGATCGGCGCGCCGTTCATCGACCACGACGTGTCCAGCAGCAGCGCGACCGCGATGCGTGGCTCAGGGTTGTCCGCGTTGACCGCCGGGGCGAAATCAGACATGCGCGAAGTCCTTCGTCCATGGGGAAAGGGCGCCTGCATCAGAGCACTGCCGGATGGCGACGCCAGTGCGGGGTGTGCCTGACAGGGAGTGGCGAACCTGGGCACAACCGTACACACCAGGACGTATGCCTTCTCGCGCGGTTCCCCCCGGGTCGTGCGTCGGTCGGCCGGCATCGGCCGGGTCGACAACAATTATCCCCCGAGGCCCGGTTCCGTAGGTCAGAAACGCCGGCACGGTCGGTAGCCAGGCGTCGACGACTGCTGGCGGGGTCAGAGCAGGAGGATGACGGCCAGGCCGGTCAGGCAGAGCACGGTGGTGAGGACCGCCGTGGCGGCGACGACGCGGCGGTCGGCCGGGGAGCGGCCCAGGTGGACGGCGGCGACGGTCGCGCGGTAGCGCAGCTGGGCGCGGGTGGTCAGCAGGGCCGCGGCCAGCAGGGCGAGCAGGCCGGGGATGACGAGCACGAAGTGACCGTCGAACGCGTTGTGCAGCAGCAGCGCGCCGACGCCGGCGAAGCCGAGGCCGGTGCGCTGCCAGGCGAGGTAGGTGCGTTCGCTCTGCAGGCCCGGGTCGAGCTGCTCGGTCGGGTGCGGCCGGGGCCCGTCCGGGCCGCTCATCGGCGTCTCCCGGTAGCCGGCCCGCGCTCCGCCGCCGGTTCTTCTCGGGTCGCCGGGCGGTCATCCGGCCGCGGGGGCCCGTCGGCCATCGCGGGGCTCCGGCCGTCGGGGCCGCGCGTCACCGGTGGCCGCGGGCGACGTCGACGAGGACGAAGGCGAGCGCGAAGACCATGACGACGGTGATCCCGAGGCCGGTGAGCCGGGGAAGCTGCGACGGGGGCAGCGGGGCGCCGAGCCGGATCGCGTGCTCCCGGCGTTCCCAGCGGGCATAGCTGGTCGCCGCGATCGCGATCGCCAGCACGATCAACGCGATCCCGAGCAGGTGGCGCGCCCAGCCGATCGAGAAAGTCGGCACGAGCTGTACCACCGCCACGCCGCCGGCGAGCAGCGCCAGCGCCGTGCGGATCCAGGCCAGGAACGTGCGCTCATTGGCCAGGCTGAACCGGTAGTCCGGCTCCTCGCCCACGGTGTGCACCGGCCGTGTCCAGCGGTCACGCGTCCGATGCCGCAGCCGGCGCAGCCACTCCATGCCGCCAACCTAACCACCCCCGGCCGGGCCAGGAATGGCGGACATTGTTCGTCGGCCAGGTGCGGAAATCGACGCTTCGTGCGCTGATTGTTCATTTCCGGCGCCGGGGCGGCGCTCAGAGCCAGGACGGGTCGGTGTCGAGGGTGGTGCGGTCGAGGCTCGCGAGCAGGTCGAGCTGGGGGCCGGTCCTCGGCAGCTCGTAGCGGAAGAAGTACCGGGCGGCCTGGCGCTTGCCGTCGTAGAACGGGCCGTCCTTGCCCGCGGCGGCCAGTGCCTGCGCGAGCCACAGCCAGGCGACGACGATGTGTCCGACCGCCTCCAGGTAGACCGTCGCGTTCGCGAGCGTGACGTCCAGGTCGCCGGCGCCGTGCAGCAGACCGGTGACCTCGACGACGCGGTCGAGGGCGGCGGACAGCTGGGTGCCGAGAGCCGCGAGCTCGCCGCCGGCGGCCGTCGCGGCGGTGATGGTGGTGCGCATCATCCCGACGAGCGCGGCCAGGCCCGCGCCGCCGCCGATGGCGACCTTTCGGCCGAGCAGGTCGAGCCCCTGGATGCCGTGCGTGCCCTCGTGGATCGGGTTCAACCGGTTGTCGCGGAAATGCAGCTCCACGTCGTACTCGCGGGTATAGCCGTAGCCGCCGTGGACCTGGATGGCGAGGCTGTTCGCCTCCAGGCACCACTGCGACGGCCAGCTCTTCACGACCGGGGTGAGCGTGTCGAGCAGCAGGTGCGCCTGGTCGCGTTCGGCCTGGGTGGGCGCGGTGCACTCGTCGTCCAGCAGCTTGCCGGCGTAGAGGACGAGCGCGAGCGCGCCCTCGACGTAGGACTTCTGCGCGAGCAGCATCCGCCGGACGTCGGCGTGCTCGATGATCGGGACCTGGGGCGCGCGCGGGTCCTTGCCGGCCGGCGGGCGGCCCTGCGGCCGTTCTTTCGCGTATTTCAGCGCCTTCAGATAGCCCGCATAGCCCAGGGCCATCGCGCCCGCGCCGACGTGCACGCGGGCCGCGTTCATCATCGTGAACATGTACGAGAGGCCTTTGTGGGGCTCGCCGACCAGGTAACCGACGGCGCCGGGCTCGCCGCCCGGCTGGTTGCGCCCCTCGCCGAAGTTCAGCAGCGTGTTCGTGGTGCCGCGGTATCCCAGCTTGTGGTTGAGGCCCGCGAGCGTGACGTCATTGCGCTCGCCGAGCGAGCCGTCCTCGTCGACGAGCACCTTCGGCACGATGAAGAGGCTGATGCCCTTCACGCCCGCCGGGCCGCCGGGAATCTTCGCCAGCACCAGGTGGACGATGTTCTCGGACAGCTCGTGGTCGCCGCCGGAGATCCACATCTTGTTGCCGAACAGGCGGTAGGTGCCGTCGGGCCGCGGCTCGGCCCGGGTGGTGATGTCCGACAGCGACGAGCCGGCCTGCGGCTCGGACAGGCACATCGTCCCGTAGAAACGCCCTTCCAACTGCGGGCGGACGTAGCGGTCGACCTGCTCGGGCGTGCCGTGGGCGACCAGCAGGTTCGAGTTGCCGATGGACAGGAACGGATAGGCGAACGTCGAGATGTTCGCCGCCTGGAACCAGGCGAAGCAGGCGCTCGCGACCACGTCGGGCAGCTGCGCGCCGCCCAGCTCCGCGTCGAAGGTGGCGGCCGTCAGACCGGTCTTGGCGAGCACCTCCAGCGCCGCGCCGACCTGCGGGATCATCGAGACCCGCTGGCCGTCAAACGTCGGCTCGTGCGTGTCGGCCGCCCGCAGGTGCGGGTGGAAGTGCTCTGTCGCGACCTGCTCGGCGAGGTCGAGAACCGCGTCGAATGTCTCCCGCGTGTGCTCGGCGAACCGCTCGCGGCTGGTAAGCGCCGTCACGTCCAGCCACTCGTACAGCAGGAAGTCGAGATTCCGCCGCGATAACAGCACAGACTCGGCCATGGCGTAACCGTATCCACTCTGTCTCTGGTTCGCTCCGTGTCTCTGGTTCGCTCCGTCCGGACAGCGCACTACGGCCCCTTACTCGCTTCGCTCCCAAGGGACCTCCGTGCGCTGTCCTCCTCCGCTCACGGGCGCTCCGGCGACCTCCGCTGCGGCCCAACCACGTTCGCTTCGCTCCGTGGCCGGGCCTCCGCGGAGGCGCGCCTCCGCGCCAGCTCGGTTGCTTTCCGCGGTGACGTCACCAGCCCGAGACCGCGG
>NZ_JASNFO010000047.1:0-29342 GCF_032027725.1 Pseudofrankia coriaricola
GCCGGACGGCGGTGCTTCTCGCAATGCGCACCCGAGGTAACAGCCCGGGTCGGCACCACGAAGGAGCGGGACCCATGACCTCAGCCCAGATCGAGAACGTCGTCCCCGACGCGGTCGACCTGTTCACCACCGCCCACCGCCTCGACCCCTACCCGGGCTACCGCCGGCTGCGCGAGGCCCCCAGCCTGACCGACATCCGCCTCGGCGACACCGAGGTGACGGTGCTGTCCAGGTTCGCCGACTGCGCCGCCGTGCTGCAGAGCGCCACCTGGGGGCACGGCAACGCCGACCGGCTCAGCCCGTTCTGGGACCAGGAAGCGAGCCTGCCGGGCTCGTTCATCCGGATGGACCCCCCGGACCACCGACGCCTGCGCGGCCTGGTCAACAAGGCCTTCAGCGCCCGGATGGTCGCCGACCTCACCCCCATGATCACCCGGCTGGTCGACACCCTCGTGGACCGGGCCGTCGAGGCCGGCGGGCTCGACGTGGTCCGGGACCTCTCCGCGCCGCTCGCACTCGCGATGGTGGGCCAGCGGCTGCTCGGCGTACCCGAACAGGACGCCGACCAGCTGCGAGCCTGGGAGCTGGCAATCGCCCGCGGCACCGACCCGGAACCGCTGCTGACCACCGAGGAGATCACCCGCCGCGACCAGGCCGGAGCAGGCGTCGTCGCATACCTGATGGACCTCATGGAGCGCCGCCGCGCCCACCCCGAGAACGACCTGCTCAGCCGGCTCGTCGCCGTCGAAGAAGCCGGGGACAAACTCAGCGCCGCCGAGGTCATCGGCATCTGCGTGCTGCTCCTCGTCGCCGGCATGGAGACCAGCATCAACCTCGTCGGCAACGGCATCCTCGCACTGCTGGACCACCCCGACCAGCTCGAACTACTACGCCACCAGCCCGAACTCGCCGGCCCGGCCATCGAAGAAATCCTCCGCTACGACACGCCAACCCAGTTCACCATGCGGGTCGCCCTCACCGACACCACAATCGGCGACCGCCACTTCCACCGCGGCGACGGTGTCATCGTGCTGATGGGATCCGCCGACCGAGACACCGAGGTCTTCACCGAACCCGACCGACTCGACGTCACCCGCTACGCCCCGATCGGCCGCTCCCCCCGCCACCTCGGCTTCAGCCTCGGAGCGCACTACTGCCTCGGGGCACCCCTCGCCCGCCTCGAGGCATCAACCGCCATCAGAACCCTGCTACAGCGCGCACCTGGACTGCGGCTCGCCACCAACGAACCCCTCTCCTACCAGCCAAGCATCATCCACCGAGGCCTGACCTCCCTACCCGTCGAACTGACCCCCGACGCGGCCTGATCCCACACCTCACCTCGACCGCAGACCGAGCCACACAGCCCGCTGGTGGGCATCCGGACAAGCCCTGCGGTGGTCCGGTTCTCTCGATGCCTCGCCCTCACCGAGGGCTGCGGGCCGGATCGTAGATCAGGGCCACCACCGTCCAGCCCTGAGAAGCGCGGAAACTACTGACCGGCCGGCAGATGCCGCATTGACAAGATTGTCTTTAAGAGGCTTGGCGAGGTAGCTGTTCGTCGTCCTCTATCGCCGCGTTGACGATGGTCGTCGCCTGGCTGACGCGGCGTCCGACCTCGTCGGCCCGCTGCTGGGAGAGCGCCCGCAGCGGATGGACGCCGACGCTCACCGTGACCTGGCCGGTGTGTCGGTCGAACACGGGCGCGGCGATGGCCGTGACGGGCCGCCGGTCACCGTCGCCCCCGTCGCCGGCCTGGAATCCGAGGGTGGTGATCTCAGCCAGGAGCCCGTCGACCATGCGTCGCACAGGCCGGGTTGTCGGGTCGTCGTGGAGGGTGGTCATGAGCCTTGCCGCCTGTGCCATGGCGGGGCCCATGCGCTCGACGCTGAACCCGCGTTCGCGGGTGGCCGTGAGCAGGCTGCCGAGCCGGTCGGCCAGCGCGGGGTCTGTGATCGCGCCGCGTTCCATCCAGGCGCGGCGCCCCTCGCCGTCCTCCCACGCGGCGAAGGTCACGCCGAAGGGTGCCGCGAACGGGAGACGGTCTCCGGCCGCGACGTCGGCGACCTGGCAGGGGCCCAGTTCGAAGGTCGTGATGACCAGCTCGTCGCCGACGCGCTCGGTCACCGCCGCGGGATAGCCGAGGTCGTTCGCGAGCTGGCGGACGACGGCCTGGGCCGCCTGGCGGCGGGAGCGCTGGGCGGTGGCCCGCGCCGCCGCCGCTCCGAGGGCAGAACCGAGGCTGAAGGTCCTGTTGATCGGATCGCGGATGGCCCAGCCGCGTTCGCAGAGCGTCACCATGATCGCGTGCGCGGTCGCCTGGGTCAGGTCGAGGTCACGGACGAGGTCGCGCAGGCGCGGCGGCTGCCCGGCCCGCCGGGCCAAGAGCTCGAGCACGTCGAGTACCCGCGCCGTCGGCGGCGATGCGGCATTCGGCACGACTTGACCTTCCTCCCCCACCCACCCTACGTTGTCGAAAGAACGACGATATCTCATCGAATGTTCGACAATCTGCACCTGTCCAGTCGGTCCCATGCTCCTGGTGCGGGCCGGGATGGGCTCAACCGTGCGGTCGCGCCCGGATCAGCGCAACCTCGGCAACACCACCCGCGCGGCGGGGCGATCACACCGAAGCGGAGGCGAGACACCATGCGACCCGAACTGATCAACACCCAGAGGAGAGGACGCAAGATCGCCCTCACCGCCGACGAGATCGACACTCCGCTCGCCGAGCAGCGGGTGTGCCGGGTCGCGACGCCGACCTCCAGCGGCACGCCGCACGTCAGCCCGCTGTGGTTCGTCTGGGACCACACCTCACTGTGGCTGTACTCCGTCGTGCGCAGCAGCGGTGGGCCGACCTGCTGCGAGACCCGCGGGCCGCCGTCGTCGACAGACGCGTTCTTCGACAGACGCGTTCTTCGACCGCCGACCACCCGTCTGGACGGCCCGCTGACCGCGGCAGGCCCGGCCCGGACACCACGAGAACCGAACATCCCGAAGATGACGAGAACCAGGTGCACATGAGCCATCCCGACGGCAAGATCGTGCTGGTCACCGGCGGCGCGAGCGGCTTCGGCCGGGAGATCACCACCCAGCTCGCCCACGGTGGCGCGACCCCGGTCGCGCTCGACATCAACGCCGCGGGCGCCGAGGAACTAGCGGCCTCCCTCACCGCGGCGGGCCACCCGGCCCGCGGCGTGGGCCTGGACGTGCGTGACCGCCAGGCGTTCGCCGACGTCGTCGACCAGGTCGTGGCGGACTACGGGCGCGTCGACGTGCTCGTCAACAACGCCGGCATCATGCCCCTGGCCCACTTCTCCGACCACAAGCGGGCCGCGGACGCCTGGGACCGGTGCATCGACATCAACCTCAAGGGAGTGCTGCACGGCATCTACGCCGTCCACGACCACATGCTCCGCCAGGGCGGCGGCCACATCCTCAACCTCTCCTCGGTGTACGGCAACGCGGGGATCGCCGGAGCGGCGGTCTACGGCGCGACCAAGGCCGCGGTCGCGACCGTGTCGAACGCGCTGCGCGTCGAGAGCCAGGGCCGCATCAAGGTGACGATCGTCCGCCCCAGCGGCGTGCTGGGCACCAACCTCTTCACCGAGATCCTCGACTTCAACGCCGTCGCGGCCCTCGCCGCGCACCGCGGTCCTGTCCTCCAGGAGCACATCCAGCAGTTCGCCGGCGGCACGCTGCCCACCGAGATGTCCGACCCGCACAACGCCCGCTACTGGTCGCTGACCGCCCCCCAGGTCGCGGCGGAGATCGTCCGCTTCATCGACCAGCCGCTGGGCGTGGCCATCACCGATGTGACCCTGCGAGCCACTGGAGAGGACTATGTCTTCTGACACCGGCACCGACCTCGCCGCCGACCCGAGCGACCAGCCGGCCAGCGGCCGGAGCCCGCTCGAACGCACGCTCGAGGAAACCCTCGGCCTGTTCGGCAGCCTGACTACCGAGGAGCTGGAAGCCCCGTCCGCCTGCGACGGCTGGACGGTCCACACGACCCTCGCGCACCTCACCCTCAGTGTGGCCGGATTCGCCGGGCTGCTGCCGCTCACCCCATACGAGCAGGAGCTGGAGTTCGAAGCCGCGGTCGACGCCCACACCCGGGAGGTCGCCGCGCGGCCGACCGCGGAACTCCTGGACATCGTGCGGTCGTCGGTGCCAGCCGTACTGGCCACCTTCGGTGGACTGACCGACGAACTCGCCACCATGCCCGTGAACATGGGCACCGCCGGCAGCTACCCGCTGGCCAGCATCGCCGACGCCATCGTCTTCGACCACACCTGCCACACCCGCTGGGACGTCCTCGCGCCCCGCGGACCGATCCAGCGCACCCTGCCCGACCTCGACGGCGAACGCCTGACGGCGGCGAACCGCTGGCTCATCGGCGGCATACCGCAGATGACCACCGACCACTTCCGCGAGCTGCTCACCGACCCGATGGCCATCGTCCTGACAGGACCAGGCGGCACAGCCATCCGGGTCCTCCCGCACGCGGCCTCGGTCGAGAACCACGGCGACGCCTCGGCGGTGGACGACCAGGCCCGGGCAACGGTACGCACCAGCGCCACCGACTTCATCCTCTGGGCAACCGGCCGCGAACCACGGCACAACCGGGTCGAGACCACCGGCGACACCGCGTACGCGAACACCGTGCTCGACGCCTTCCGCGTCTACTGACCTCAGCCGACGCGGCCATACCCCTCCGGTACGGGTGAACGCCGCCGGCACCCGGCGCGGCTCGCTGGCCGGCCTGGTCCGCCTCCGTTCCGGCCAGCGACCCCACCTGCCTTTACCGCGGCTGCCCCGGCGAACAGAAAGCTCCCGCTCATGACCCGTCAGCGCGGGAAACCCGCCGCCAGCCGCTCGCGGGCCGAACGCGGGTGCGGTGTGGCGACACGCGGAAGAAGACGGTCGTCTCAAGGAACTGGGCGGGCGGGCTGGGCCAGATCGCTGCCAGCTCCACCAACGCGACCTTCGGGCCGTGTCGGTCCGGCAGGCTGAGGAAAAGCCTCCATCCCGGCGGTGCCGCCAGGAGGCCGGGAACGCGTGCCTCAGAGGAGTCCTGTTGGAGGAATCTGTACCGTCTGGATGCGTCGTACGCCCTTCTTCAGAACGGTGACGTCGCCGGTCGCCCGCGCTCGGCAGGCGAGTCCTACCCGGCTGAGATCGCGCCGCCGGGCGCCGGGGAGGCGATGCTCGAGGGCTTCCTGTTCCTCGTCGTCGGCGGGGGTGAGGTGCTCGGCGCCGCTGAGCACCTCGACGTGGCAGACGGTGCACGTGGCCTGGCCGTGGCAGGTGGTGGGCCAGTAGTACCCGAGACGCCACGCCGCCTCGATGATCGTCTCTCCTGGATCCAGTGGCAGGTCGGCGCCGAGAGGGTCGACGCGCACCACCGGCCCCGGTCGCCGTCCACCCTCCTGCCCGGTCACAGAACACCGTCCGAAGCGGGCATCGAGGGTCACCTCAGCGGTCGACGAGCGGGGCGGACGGCGGAGCCGGGTACATTGCGTCACCCCGCGACGCGTTCGCCAGAGGCGACGAGCGCGGCATGCTTCATGCCGATGTAGGAGAACACGAAACTGCCACCGATGCTGGCACCCGCGCCCGGGCAGGTGCGGCCCATCACCGACGCGGTGCAGTTCCCGGCGGCGTAGAGACCGGGGATGGGCTCGTGGTTGGTGTCGAGCACGCGGGCGTAGGTCAGCCGAAGCAGCACAACCTGGCATCCTCGCCCAGCGCCCTGCCCCGGCCGGGCGAGGGCCGGACGCTGGAGGGGTCACGATCAGCCCCTACGGGCGCGACTGCCTTGACCAGCGCGGATTGGATTTCGGGACGCACAACCTCACCTGGTCCGGGCGAGGCTCAGGATCACGATGTCCGGGCTGTCGCGCCGACGGGACTGGACGACGAGGGACCGGCGTTCGGACGGCTCGCGCTCCACGATGCCGGATCCCGGCTCGGTCCGGTGAAGTTCTTGCGAGGGCATCTTGCGTACTGTACGGTACGGTACTTAGCTTGGAATAACGAGCGTTCCGGCCGTCCCGACAAAGAAAGAACTGCCATGCAACGCTTCGCCGACAGCACCACCTCTCTGTCGCGTAATCACTGGTACATCGCCGCCCTCGCGGACGAACCGACCACGGCTCCGATCGAGCGCCAGTTATTAGAGCGCAGCGCGCTCCAGATGCGCCGAGCCGACGGAACGCCCGTCGCGCTGTCGAACCGGTGTCCCACCACTCGTTCCCACCCGCGAAGGGCAAAGTCGACAACGATTATTTCTGGGCCGTCTCGCGTGACGGCGCGACCAGTGACGACGCGATCTCCGACGAGGTCCGGCGCACCCAGCGCTACGTGTTCCACCAGGACGTAGGAAGAATGCGCTGGATCGAACAGCTCTGCGACGGCGACGGCGACGGCGTCCATGAGACCAGCGTCGCCGGGACCGGCCCGGCCTGCCGCTGCGCCGCCACCTCGCCCTGATGGCCGAGCAGGAGGCCCGGCCGGTCGGTATGCCGGAGCTCGTGGCGTGACCGCCGGAGCCGGCACACCCTGCTCCCGCTATGCAGGGCGCACGTCCGGGCCACCGGCCGGCCACCGGGACACACCGTGAAGGAAAAAGTGGACGGCGTCCACGATGCTCTCCCGGATCTCATCTCCGGTCGGCAGAGTCGGCGCCCCGGTCAGCAGGCGCATCTGGGCGTCGCCGAGCATCGCCTGATAGAGCTGCGCGGCGGCTTTGACCGGATCCGGCAACGCTATGAGGCCGGCGTCGCAAGCCTGCCGCAGATATCCGCCGAGAACGGCCTGGCCGACCGCTGGTCCGTGTTCGAAAAAAGCCGCCCCCAGACCCGGGACGCGTTCGGCCTCGGCGGTGACGAGCCGATGCAGCGCGATCGACGCCGGGCTGAGTGCGACGGTCGCGAAGTGCCCGCCCAGCGCGATCAGCGTCGACGTCAGGTCCGCGTCGCCGGGAGTGAACGAGCGCAGCGGAGCCAACCGTTCGTCAAGAAGGCTCTCGACCGCGGCGCGAAATAGCTCGGTCTTGTCACCGAAATGTTTGTACATCGTCGACTTCGACCCGCCGACCTCGGCGAGCACGTCCTCCATCGTCACACCGGCGTACCCGCGCGCTGTGAACAGCTCGCCGGCCGCCCGCAGGAGAGCCTTCCGATAGTCCACCGCCTTCATCCTCGACACGAATCCCATGCTAGCCGCCGCGACGAATGTCGACGGCCAACGAGGTGCCACCCACGGCCGTCCTGACGGCGCTCACCCGGCCCGGACCTCCGTCGGCGCCCGCGACCGGGCGGCCGCGGCCTCCGAAAACTAGATCGACTCGTCCGGAGCTCGGAGCGCCGTCCCGAGCCCCGGAAAGCGTCCCGGCTCGACATCGCGCGCTCATTTCCGCACCGATTCCGCTACCGGCGCTCCGAAGTGGGCGTGGCCCACCGGAACACCGCGCATACCGCCAACCTCGCCCGGCGGACCCACCCAGGGCGCTACGAGGATCGCGGCCCCAGACGTGAGAGGAAAAATCCGTGAGAACTACTCGACGAATTTTCGGCCTGACCGCGCGGCGCCAAGCACGCACGAGAGTCGTCTTATTATCGGCGCTGGCCGCGCTTCTGCCGGCCGCGGCCTGCGGCTCCTCCGGCTCGACGTCGGGCGACCAGCCACCGACGTCCAGCCCGGCTTCAACCCGTGGCGATGTCGCGGCCATTGTCAGAGAGCTGTCCCAGCCGCTGCCGGCCTACCCGGTCCCGACGACGCCGTTGGAAGGGGTCACGCAGCTGCGCGGGAAGGTTGTCTACTTCATCCCCATCACCCGGCAGGCGCCGCAGCTCAACGTGACCGGAAAGGCGCTGACCGAAGCGCTCGGCTCGGTCGGGATCGAGGTGCAGATCTGCGACGGCAAGGCGAACCCGTCCGATATCTCGGCGTGCGTCAACCAGGCGACCGGCGCGCGCGCGGGCGCGATCATCACCGACTCGGTCCCCTACGCGCTGGCCGCCAACAGCTTCGCGGCCGCGCAGGCGAAGAACATTCCGGTCCTCGTCACCGACCAGATCCCCGACCCCGCGCACCCGGTCAGCCCCAAGCTCGGATACCTGGAAGGTTCCGGCACGAAGGGGCTGCTGGCCATCGCCGACTGGATCATCGCCGACTCTGGCGGGAAGGCGACGGTGGTCATCAACGTCGCCACCGACACCGCCTCGACCCAGGCCTACGTGGCCGCCGCGCAGAAGGAGTTCAGCGCTCGCTGCCCCAGCTGCAAGGTCACGCTCAACAAGATCTCGTCGGCGAACTTCCAGCTGATCGCGCCATCGACCAGCTCGGCGATCCTCTCGACTCCCGGCGTGAACTACGTGGTCTCCGAGTTCGAGGTGTACCTGCAGCCGACGTTCGCCGGTGTCCAGCAGTCCGGTCGGGCTGCCGCCATCAAGGGGGTGTCCACGGCCGCTCAGATCAACGGCCTGCAGATGCTGGCGGCCGGGACGTTCCTGCACATGGACGTCGGTCAGGCCGCGGCCTACCAGGGCTGGGCGGACGCGGACGCCGCGCTCCGGATGATGCTGGGCAAGGAGCTTCCGAGCTATGACATTCCCGTCCGGATCTTCACGCGGGACAACATCAAGGACATCTCCGTCACCACCGCGGCGGAGGCCTCGGGCGAGTGGTACGGGCCGACCGACTTCCCAGCGAAGTTCAAGACTCTCTGGGGACTGAGCTGAGCACCTGACCGCGAGCCACCCACTCCGGGCGGGATCGGTGGCCTCCTTGCCGGTCAGGACAGCCGATCGGGCAGGGAGGCCGGGAACCTGCCCAGCTCCATGACGACAACGACAAGAGGTCCAGGGGTGTTCGGCGCGCCGCCGCGGCGCGCCGAACACCGCCAGGCCACGCCGGCGGCCACGGAGTTCCGACCGGGCCACCCACGTCAACACGGAGCGGCGGCGTTGGCAGGTCGCCGACGCTCACCTCAGCACGTCGCGGGCGCGGATACGGGGAGACGCCGAACAGGCGGCGGTACACGCGGTTGATCTGGACGGGGCCGTCGTAACCGACGAGATATCCCATACCGGTGACGTCGCCCGCGCGGGCAACTAACGGTGAAAGGATCGTCATGTGCTTTACAGATTGCTGTGCCGGGCTGCACGCTCCCTCGCGGCGTTCAATTCTGCGGACGGTGGCGGGTATGGCCGGGGCGGCCACGACCGGGGTTCTCGCCGCGGGTTTCCCAACGCAGGCCGCGGCGACGCCCGCGGCCTCCTCGTTACAAACCGCGACCGCCAGTGGTAAAGGCACCCATCTGGTGCTGCTCGGCACGGGCGGCGGCCCGCTGCCGGTAGCGGGACGGGCGGGTATCTCCTCCGCGCTGGTGGTCAACGGCAAGACCTACGTCATCGACTGCGGGCGCGGTGCCGTGACCCAGTTCATGCAGGCCGGGCTCGACATGAAGTCGCTGTCGGGTATCTTCCTCACTCACCTGCACGCCGACCACACCGTCGACTACTTCTCCTTCCCGCTCCTCGGCGGCACAGCCTCGATCAAGTTTGAGAACACGCTGGAGGTGTACGGACCCGGATCCCCGGGCGCATTGAACAGCCAGAGCGGCAGGGAGGTCACCTGGTTCAGTCCCGGCAACCCGTTCCCCGGTACCGCCGACCTGACCCGGCTGGCGGCCGAGGCATGGGCCTATGCCACCAACTCCTTTACGGCCGAGGGCATCGGTGTGCCACCGGCCGGCCTGTTACACGTCCACGAGATCGCCCTGCCCGACGTCGGTGCCACGGTAACCAACACAGCCCCCTCGATGACCCCTTTCGCCGTCATGGAGAACGACGACATGAAGGTGACGGCGACCTTGGTGCCGCACGGCGCGGCATTCCCGTCATTCGCCTACCGTTTCGAGACCGCCGCGGGATCTGTCGTCTTCTCCGGCGACACCGCGCCCACGGCGAACATTCCGGTCCTGGCAAAGGACGCGAACGTACTGGTACATGAGGTCATCGACCTCTCGTGGTTCAAGGACCAAGGCTACCCAGCCGCATTGGTCACTCACCTGCAAGAGGTTCACACCCCTATCTCCGAGATCGGCCGGATCGGAGCCGAGTCCGGCGCCAGGAAGGTTGTGCTGACACATTTCGGCCCCAACGACCCGAAGGCTCGCTCCGAGCAGTGGTGGGCCGCACAGGCCCGAGCCAGCGCCAAGAACGGCGGCTACAAAGGTCCGGTTGTGGTCGGAAAGGACCTTCTGTCCCTGACGGTATGACAAAGTCAAAGACTGTTTGACCTTTACACTGCCGCGCCGGATCCCCTGGAGCTGCCGAAAAACAGCTTCCTGTGTTTGGGTGGCACCTGGGGATGGCGGAAAGGGAGAAGGATCCGCGGCGGGCGCCGCGCTGCCGGCGCTGGTCGAGCCAGACCTGCGTAGGGACCCGAGTCCCCGCCACGGCGGACGGTGAGATCGGCCCGGGCGTTGGCGGCCGAGCTGACCCGGTCCGGACACCCGGTCGGAGCCGACACCGTGACCGGGCTGCTCAGGGCCAGAGGTTCTCCCCGCGGGGCACGTCCCGGACGACCGAGGGCGCCCGACACCCGGGCCCGGACGGCCCGTTCCGCCATATCAACGACCGGGTGAAGGAGTTCACCGCGGCCCGACAGCCGGTGGTCAGCGTGGGCACCAGATCACTAGGTAGACCCTGAGGGCAGGGTGCGCGTGGGTTCCCCCAGCGCCCTTGCGACCGCAAGCCAAGAGCGGTACCGTACCGTACAGTACAGTTCCTGCCGTCGAGTTGTAGAACCCCTCCGCCCAATCCCGCGGCTTACTCAGCTGACCACCTTCTCGTCGCGAGGATCCCAGGACGTCAGGTCTTGGGCCGAGTTCTCCGGCGAGGCAACCGCTTGGTGGGCGGATGGACTGCACCATCGACCTCCGACCTCGTGTCCTTGTTCATCGTCGGGCAAGGCCGAGCACACGGCGACGACTGGAAGGATGTCCCATGGCGAGTCTCGAGGACGCGATTCGTGAGGCCGGCGATCCGCTGACGCTGATGCGCAGCGGGCGGTCGGGAGCATTCCCGTTCCCGATCCGGGCCGAGTTCACCAACTGGCGCGATGAGCAGGAGAGCTGGCGTACCACCGCCGCCCTGATGGACCTGTCGCACCACATGACCGACCTGACGGTCGACGGCCCCGATTGCTATCGCCTGCTGTCCGACTTAGGCGCAAACACCTTCAAGGGCTTCGGCCCGATGAAGGCCAAGCAGTTCATCGCCTGCAACCACGACGGCTACATGATCGGCGACTGCATCCTGTTCTGCCTGGCCGACAACGTGGTCCGGCTCGTCGGGCGACCACCGGCGCTCAACTGGGTGCAGTTCCACGCCGAGACCGGCGGCTACGACGTCACCTTGCGCCGCGACGAGCGCACCGCGCAGAACCCGCGTGGCCGGGAGCTGTTCCGCCTGCAGCTGCAAGGACCGAACGCGGCGCGGATCTTCGAGAAGGTCAACGGCGGCCCCATGCCCGATATCCCCTTCTTCACGATGGGCAAGTTCGCTGTCGGCAGCCACCAGGTCACCGCCCTCAACCATCGAATGTCGGGATTCCCCGGCCTGGAGTTCTTCGGGCCGTACGCGGAGATCGACGATGTCCGGGGCACGCTCCTCGAGGCCGGCGCGGAGTTCGGCGTCCGGCAGGTCGGCGGCCGCGCCTACGCCTCGGTGGCGACGGAGTCCGGCTGGATCGCCAGCACAGTGCCGGCGCTCTACACCGGGGACGACCTCAAGGCATACCGCGAGTGGCAGAACGCCAGGAGCTTCGAGGCGAACCTCTCGCTCGGCGGCAGCTTCGCCCCGGACAGGGTGCAGGACTACTACACGACACCCTGGGACCTCGGCTACGGTCACATCCTGAAGTTCGACCATGACTTCATCGGCCGCGACGCGCTGCAGCGGCGAAAGGGTGAGCCGCACCGCAGGAAGGCGTGGCTCGTCTGGGACCGCGACGATGTGGCCCGAATCTTCGCCAGCATGTACGAACCGGCCGACAAGCGGTTCAAGTACATCGACATGCCGGCGGCGTTCTACTCCGGGGCGCAGTTCGACCGGGTGGAGAAGGACGGACGCCTCGTCGGGGTGTCGACTCTGTGCAGCTACACGTCGAACGTGCGCGGCTGGATTTCGATCTGCATGATCGACGAGGATGGCGCGGCCTACGGTGACCACGTCGAGCTGGTCTGGGGTGAGCCGAACGGCGGCTCCGCCAATCCCACGGTGGAGCGGCACACGCAGACCACGATTCACGCCACCGTCGTGGATCGGCCGTTTCCTGCCGACAAGCGCTGAGCTGCGGTATCCGCGACGCGCGTGGGTGTGATGAGCCGGACGTGGCACCGCCCATCACCGCGTTGCCGCGTCCGCGGCCCGCGGCTGCGATGTCCGGAACCGGGTGCCGTTGAGGAACGTGTTCACCGCGTGGGTGATGCTCGACTCGATCTCCTGCGAGGTGGGCCGGTCGGCGGTATTCATCAGCAACCGCATCTGCAGCGAGCCCAGCATCGCCTGGTAGAGCTGGGATGCCGCCAGCACCGGGTCCGCGACTTCGATGACGCCTGCATCGCGTAGCGCGCCGAGGTAGCGGCCGAGGATGGCGTTACCGACCGCGGGACCGTGTTGGAAGAACGTCTGCCCCAGCCCGTCGACCCGTTCCACTTCCGACGTCACGAGACGATGGAGCGCAATGGCTCCGGGATCGAGCACGATCGCGGCAAAATGCCGTCCAAACTCCCGGAGAGTTTCGACGGGGTCGCCGCCGCTTGGATGAAAGGAGGTCAAGGGTTGACTGCGCTCGTCGATAAGCATTTCCACGGCGGACCGAAACAGCTCGCTCTTGTCACTGAAATACTTGTATAGCGTCGCCTTCGAGCCACCCACGGCGGTCTGCACGTCATCCATGGTGACTCCCACAAACCCATTCGCGATGAAGAGCGCGGCCGCCTCGTGCAGTATCCGCGCCCTCCGGCGCCCACTATCCACCCGGGAAGTATAGCTTGACCACCGCATCAGGACCCGCGTGTCGTCCGCCACCTCACACCGATTCACCGCCAGTCACCTGGGCCGGCGGAGGCGCGAGACCGGCCGTATGCAAACCGAGCACGCTTCGGGGGACACAGACCTGTGCAGTGGACGACATAAGGAAGTGTGATGACAGCCCCAAGTCTTCAGGACGGCATCGACAGGGCCGGCTCGCCGTTACGCCTGCTGTGGAAGCCGGGCGCCGCGCCCTGGACGCCCGAGGTTGTCGAGCGCGAGTACTTGGGCTGGCGGCAGGAGCAGGCCGCCTGGCACGACGGGGTGGCCATCTCGGACCTGTCGCATCACATGTACGACATGGTGATCGAGGGGCCGGACGCGACCAGGCTGCTTGCCGCGGTGAGCGCGAACAACTACGAGACGTTCGCGATCGGCCAGGCCAAGCAGATCATCCCGGTGACGGCCGAGGGGTACATCGTCACCGACGGAATCCTGCTGCGCCGGGCCGAGCAGCGGTACACGCTCAGCGGCATTCCGGCGTCCCAGCACTGGGTGCGCTACCACGGTGAGCAGGGCGGCTATGACGTCACCTTCGCCACCGACCCGTCGTCGGCCTTCCGCGGTGGCGGCGACCCGAAGCTGTTCCGTTACCAGATCCAGGGACCGCTCGCGCGGCAGCTGGTCGAGCGCGCGTTCGGCGGGCCGCTGCCCGCGACCAGGTTCTTCCACTCCACGGCGGTCACGCTCGGCGGACGGAGCTTCCGCGCCCTGCGGCACGGCATGGCCGGACAGCCCGGTTACGAGTTCGTCGGTGACTGGGCGGACGGCGCGTACGTCAAGGAAATGCTGATGCGGGCCGGCGAGCCGTTCGGCCTCGTGCATGTCGGCGCGCTGGCTTACACCACGGCGTCCGTGGAGAGCGGCTGGATCCCTTCACCGACGCCCGCGATCTACACCGATCCGGACCTACTGGGCTACCGCCGCTGGCTGCCGCTGTTCGGGATCGAGGGACAGCGGCCGCTGCACGGCAGCTTCTACTCCGACGACATCGAGGATTACTACGTCACGCCGTACGAGCTCGGGTACGGCCGCCTGATCCGCCTGGACCGCGACTTCATCGGCCGCGACGCGCTGGAGAAGGCCAAGGACGCGGTCCGTTGGGCGAAGGTCACGCTGGTCTTCGACAACGACGACGTTCGCGCGGTGCTCGGCGACGAGCCGGGCTTCGTGCTCAGCTACGCCCGCCACCGTGTCGAGGCCGGCTCGGCGCTGGTCGGTACGACCTACCACATCGCTTCGTCACACCCGTACGGATCGATCATCGCGCTGTCGCTGGTCGACCGGGCGCACGCCGCGCCCGGCACCCGGGTGGAGGTCGTCTGGGGCGAGCATCCGGGCGCGGGGACACTGGCCGACGCCGATCTGGGATTCCCGCGCATCCGGGCCACCGTGCAGCCCGCGCCGTACAACGAGCACGCGCGCACCCGGTACCGCCACAACGACCAGTAACGACACATCCAGCAGTAACAAAACGGGCCGACCGGGTCAGCAAGTGTCACGACGTCGTCCGTTGCCAGTCGGCCGGCAGCGGACCTCCGTCTCACCGCCGCGCGGCGCGGCCAGCTGGCGAGCCTTCCCAGCGTGACGGCCGCGTCGCGGCGGCGAAGGGGGCCTGCGTCGCCCCCGGCACAGAACGGACACTGGAACCGAGGAGAACGATGACTTCCTTACCTGTCGAGCAGGCCGGGCGTCTCACCGCGCTGTTGCACGACGTATCCCTCGAAATGACCGGCAAGGACATTGAGGAACTCGAACTGGCGCGGGAGTCCATCCCAACAGGCACCCGCATCAACGTGACCTTCCTCGGCAACGAGGATCTACGGATGCGGCTGCTCGCCGCCAGTGCCGTCAAGGCATGCGGCTTTGTCCCGGTGCCGCATATCTCGGCCCGCCGGCTGGAGTCGCGGGCGTCGCTGGAGGTGTTTCTCGCGGCTCTGCAGGCCGACGGCACCGGCGAGCACGTCTTCGTCGTCGGCGGTGATCCGAGCACCCCACACGGGCCCTACGCGGACGCGTTATCGGTCATCCAGTCCGGTCTTCTGGAGCAGTATGGCGTCCGCCGTGCCAGCGTCGCCGGCTATCCCGAAGGCCACCCCGACATTCCTGACCAAGTTCTCTGGCCTGCCCTCCAGGACAAGCACGCGTCCCTGACCGAACGCGGCCTGGCCGGTGATGTCATCACGCAGTTCGGATTCGACGTCGACTCGGTCCTAGCCTGGGTCTCGGCGCTCCGCGAACGCGGCGTCGACGCGCCGGTCCGTATCGGCGTGCCCGGCCCGGCGGGGGTGCGGCGGCTGCTGCGCTACGCCGCGCGGTTCGGCGTCGGTACCAGTACCTCGATCGCGAAGAAATACGGCCTGTCGCTGACCAACCTCATGGGCACCGCCGGGCCCGACCACTTCCTGCGCACCCTCGCCACGGATTACGACCCGCGGCGGCACGGCGAGGTCAAGCTGCACTTCTACACCTTCGGCGGCCTGCGGACCACGTCGGAATGGATCGATCATCTTAGGAAAGAAGACTGACGTGACGGTAACCCAGGAAGCTTCCGCGCCGCGCACGTCACCGGCAACAACCAGGATCCAGGCATCGCTGATCGTGCACGGCCGTGACCAGACCGGCATCGTGGCGGCCGTCGGCTCGGTGCTCAGCCAGCACGGGGCGAACATCGTGTCGTTGGACCAGTACTCCGACGACCCTCAGGGCGGATCGTTCTTCCAGCGTACGGTCTTCAGTTCCGACCGGCTCAAGGCGATACTGCCCCAGATCGAGAAAGACCTGCGGGCGCGGTTCGCCAAAGGCTTCGAGCTGCATTACACGCTGCGGGACACGTCGATTCCCCAGCGCGTCGCCATCTTCGTTTCCAAGGCCGACCACTGCCTGCTCGACCTGCTCTGGCGGCACCGCGGCGGCGAGCTCCCGATCACCTTATCCATGGTCATCTCCAACCACACCGACGTCGCCGACGAGGTGCGCGCCTTCGGCATCCCGTTCTTCTTCGTACCGTCGGCCGGCCCGGACAAGTCCGCCGCCGAGGCCGAGCACCTTCGCCTGCTCCGCGGCAACGTGGACTTCGTCGTGCTGGCCCGCTACATGCAGATCCTCTCCGGCGACTTCATCACACGGGTCGGAGTGCCCATCATCAACATCCACCATTCCTTCCTCCCGGCCTTCATCGGCGCCGGCCCGTATGCCAAGGCAAAAGAACGCGGTGTGAAGCTCGTCGGCGCCACGGCGCACTACGTCACCGAGGACCTCGACGAGGGCCCGATCATCGAGCAGGACGTCGTCCGGGTCACCCACGCCGACACCGTCGCCGACCTGCAGCGCCGCGGCGCCGACGTCGAACGGCTCGTACTGTCCCGCGCCGTGCGCTGGCACAGCGAGGACCGCGTCATCCGCCATGCCAACCGCACCATCGTCTTCGCCTGAAAGCCTGGGGAGCCGATTCATGACCATGAAGATCGACGGCACGGCGATCGCGCGACGGGTTCGCGCTCAGGTCGCTGCCGACGTCGCGGCCGCCTTCCCCGAGCCAGACACCGCTCCGGGCCTGGCCACGATCCTCGTCGGCGACGACCCGGCCAGCGCCGTCTACATCGCGAGCAAGCGTCGCGCCGTCCGCGAGGCCGGCATGCGCGACCTGCACCGCTCCCTGGCAGCCGACGCCACCCAGACGCAGGTCGCTGCGGTCATCGACGAACTGGTCGCCGACCCGTCCGTCTCCGGCATCCTGCTGCAACTGCCGCTGCCTCCCCACCTCGACCCAGCTCCGCTCATCGACCGGATCCCGGCGGCCAAAGACGTCGACGGCCTCACCACCGAAAGCGCTGGCCTGCTCGCACGCGGTCTGTTCGGGCTGCGACCCTGCACACCCAGCGGCGTGATCGAGCTCCTGGACGCCGATGGCATCAAGATTGCCGGAAGGCACGCGGTCGTCGTCGGCCGATCCGCGCTGGTCGGTCACCCCATGGCCGAGATGCTGCTGCAGCGCGACGCCACAGTGACCATCGCGCATCGGCCGACCACGGACCTGCCGGCGGTGACCCGACTCGCGGACATCCTGGTCGTGGCGACCGGCGTGCGCGGCCTGATCGGGGCCGAGCACGTCAAACCCGGCGCCATCGTCATCGACGTCGGTATCCACCGCACGAAGACCGGGCTGACCGGCGACGTGCGCACCGCGGAGCTCGAGGGCATCGCCGACCGCGTCACCCCGGTGCCCGGCGGCGTCGGACCCATGACGATCGCCATGCTCATGGTCAACACGCTGCGCGCCGCTCAATGGGCCCAGCCACAGCCGTAGGCACGTCGCCGCCGCCCAGCGCCGCACTGGCGGTGATGGCCAGCAGAGTTGCGCGACGCACAAACCAGAACACGTCCCGCCCTTCCCGCAGAGAAGCCCCATGACGATTCCGCACCTCTGGGCTCGCTTCGACGACCTCGTCGCGGGCCGTGCCCTTGCCTTCCCGCCGCCGCACCAGGTACTCACGACCGAGCGCCCAGACGAGGTAGCCTCCGTGCTGGCCGAGGTAGAGCGCGCCACCGCGGCGGGTGCCTGGGCGTTCGGATACGTCTCCTACGAGGCAGCGCCGGGACTCGACCAGGGGCTGGCCGTGGCGCCGGTGTCGGCCGATGACCCGCCGTTGATCTGGTTCGGCCTGTGCGGCGATCCGGTCGAGGTCCCGCCGGTGCCCCCGCCGTCGGCGGCCCAAGGCCCCGCGCGGTGGACGCCGGACTGGACCGCCGGCGATCACGCGCGCGTCGTCGCCCGTGTACGCGAGCACATCGCGGCGGGAGAGACGTACCAGTGCAACGTCACCGACCGGCTGCGCGCCACCGTCGACGGAGACCCCTACCTCCTCTACGCCCGTCTCGCGCGCGCGCAGCTCGCGGCGTACAACGCCTACCTCGACCTCGGCCGGTTCGTCGTCATCAGTGCCAGCCCGGAACTGTTCTTCGACTGGGTCGGGGACCGCCTCTGGACGCGGCCCATGAAGGGCACCGCCGCGCGCGGTCGCACCCCCTCGGAGGACCGCGACCAGGCGCGACGGCTGCGGACAAGTCCCAAGGAGCTCGCCGAAAACGTCATGATCGTCGATCTGTTGCGCAACGACCTCGCCAAGGTCGCCCTCGTGGGCAGCGTCGAGGTCACGCAGTTGTTCGCCCTCGAGCGATACCCGACCGTCTGGCAGCTGACCTCCGAGATCACTAGCCGTCTGCATCCGGACCGCGGCCTCGTGGACATCTTCCGCGCGCTGTTCCCGTGCGGCTCGGTCACTGGCGCGCCGAAGCGGCGCAGCATGGAGGTAATCCGCGAAGTCGAGACTGGCCCGCGCGGGGTGTACTGCGGAGCGGTCGGTCTCGTCGCACCGCCGTCCGCGCCGTTCCGGGCCCGTTTCAACGTCGCGATCCGAACGGCGGTGGTCGACCGGCAAACGGCTTGCGGAGTGTACGGCGCCGGCGGAGGCATCACCTGGGATTCCCGGCCCGCCGCTGAGTGGACCGAACTCCTCGCCAAGGCGGCGGTGCTCACTCGAAGGGCCACGCACGCCGACCGTCGTGCCGATATCCCGGGCACTGCGCCCGTCAGCGGCCTCGTGACATGACGTACCGCACCGTACAGTTCACATCCCCGCCGACGACCCGATCCATGACTGCTGACCTTCTCCGCGGCCATGGCGCGGTCGCGGGTGCCAGCGGCGCGGGCGGTGGGATCAGCGGGTCGAGGCCGCGGTCGGGCTGTCCTTTGCTGCTGGTGCGAGGCGGCGTCGCGAACTCGGAGGCGGCGGCGTTCACGGTGGGCCACCAGCCTGGGTTCGGCTACTCCAGATAGCCGCGAAGCTTCTCCGAACGTGAAGGGTGGCGCAGTTTCGCGAACGCCTTCGATTCGATCTGCCGGATGCGCTCGCGGGTGACCCCGAACTCGTGGCCGACTTCCTCGAGCGTTCGGGGACGACCGTCTGTCAGGCCATACCGGAGCCGGACGACCTGCCGTTCCCGGTCGGACAGAGTACGTAGGACGGCGTCGAGCTGTTCCTGGAACAGTCCGACGGTGGCCGCCTCGAACGGGACGACCGCGTCCGAGTCCTCGATGAGGTCACCGAAATGCGCATCGCTGTCCTCGCCGATCGGCGTGTCCAGCGACACCGGCTCCCGGGAGATCATGAGGATCTCCTGGACCCGCTGCGGCGTCAGGTCCATCTCCGCCGCGATCTCCTCCGGACTCGGCTCCCGGCCGAGGTCGGACACGAGCTGCCGCTGGACACGAACCAGCCGGTTGACTATCTCGACCAGGTGCACCGGGATACGGATAGTACGCGCCTGATCGGCGAGGGCTCGGGAAATCGCCTGCCGGATCCACCAGGTCGCATAGGTGGAGAACTTGAAACCCTTCGCATAGTCGAACTTCTCGACCGCACGGATCAGACCGAGGTTCCCTTCCTGGACAACGTCCAGGAAGGGCATGCCTCGGCTGACGTAACGCTTCGCGACCGACACGACGAGCCGCAAATTGGCCTCGACCAGCCTGCGTTTGGCGATCTTCCCGTCTGCTTCCACGACCTCCAGGTCGCGGCGTTCCCGCGGGGTCGTGGCTCCCGTCGCGGTCGCGAGCTTGTGGGCGGCAAACACCCCGGCCTCGATCCGCTTGGCGAGATCAACCTCCCCTTCGGCGGTCAGCAGGGCGACTTTCCCGATCTCCCTGAGGTAAATCCGCACGGGGTCAGCAACCGGAGCCTCGCCTGCCGGCTCCTCGGGCCCGCGGCGACGGCTCGCGACGGGGGCCGCGTCCGGAGCATCGACGATCTCGACGGCGGCGGCGGGTAGTCCCGCGGCTGCCTCGGTCGGCTCAGGCGCTAGACGGGCCGCCTGCCCAGTGGTCGTCACGTCGGCAGCTGAGGCGACACCGGTGTCCCGACCCTGGACGAGGAGATCCTTGATCCGCTCCCCCGGGACCTCGCGCGGCTCGATGCCAGTGGCCATGGACGGAACATCACTTCCTCTCCTGAGCACCCACGCTACGTGAGAACAAACGGCAGGAGGGATCCCACGGCCGACGGGTCGCCGCGCCGGCGATGGCGAGCGCCAGCGCGGGGCCGGTCTCCGTGACCAGCGCGGGAACCGGCCTGCCGGGCGGAAGTCCCAGGTCGGTCAGCCAGGCACCCACGCCGTCCACCCGATCCGCGAGGTCCGCGCGACTCCACCGGTCGGCGGGACCGGCAACCGCTTCCTGAGTTCGCGACATGGCTTCGGCGACCAGCGCCGACCAGGTTCGCCCAGGAGGAGACCTTCGGGCCGGTCCTGACGCTGCTCACCTACCGGGACCTCGACGAGACGGTGGCGATCGCCAACGGCACCCAGTTCGGCCTGTCGGGCGCGGTCTCGAGACGCTCCCGCAACACCTGCTCCGCGGCCAGTGCCTCCTCCAGCGCGGCCTGCAGCGCCTCCGAGGCAGCCAGCAGCTCCGCCTGCGACTCCACCACCCGCCGCAGCTCCCGGTTCACCGCCCGCAGCGACTCCGCCTCCGACGACGGCGGCTCAGGCGACAGACCGGGCACAAACCACGATCATCACCACCAGCCGAACCCGATCAACCACCCAGCCCGGCGTGTCACCCCGACACAGACCCACAGGTCAGCAACCTGTCAGCGTGACCCCTGAATGGACACAGATCGGTCAGGTTCAGCTTTGGTTTCCTGATCGGGGACATGTCGTGGAGCCGCGCCGGATGTACTCTCCCATGAGTTTCATCACTAACGGAAGTTGGGCTTATGCCGACTGAGATTCGGGCCGAGCACGTCGGAAGTCTGCTGCGCCCGTCCGAGCTGTTGGCGGCGCACCTCGACCACGAGGCTGGGAGGGTCACGGACGAGCTGCTACGGGAATTTGAGGATAAGGCGGCGTTAGACGCGATCGCGCTCCAGCGGGATGCGGGCCTGGAAATCTTCACCGACGGCGAGGTGCGGCGGGAGCTTCTTGGCCTCGGTCGTCGAGACCGCAGGGGGCCTGGTGCCGATCGACACAGCGTCGGCGTTCCGCCCGAAGTGGCACCGTGACCTCGACGGAGCGGAGGTCGAGAGCGATGTGATAACCATGATCGGCGACAAGCTGTACCGCAAGACTCCGCAATCGCTCGTCGAGGCGAAGCTCCTCGCGAAGCACGCGCCAGGCCAGTTTAAGATCACGATGGCCAGCCCGACTATGGTAGCCAACTTCTGGCGGCCCGGCGTGTCCGACAAGGTCTACCCGTCGCGGGATGATGCCGTCGCCGCGATGGCCGACATCTATCTCGAGGACGTAGCCGCGCTCGTCGACGCGGGGGTGACGTGGATACAGCTCGATTCCCTGGCCTACTGGTCGAATATCGATCCGGAGCTCGCGGAGCTCCGCCGGGTCACCGACCTGGCGGGCAACATGACGCGGACGATCAATACCGACAACTTGCTGATCCGGGCAGGCCGGGAGAAGAATCCCGACGTCACGGTCGCCATGCACTTCTGCCACGGGACATGCGCAGCGCATGGGCCGCGAAGGGCGGCTACGAGCCGATCGCGGAGCGGGTGTTCGGCGAGGTCGAGGTCGATCGCTTCCTGCTGGAGTACGACACTGACCGGTCCGGGGGTTCGAGCCGTTGCGGTTCGTGCCGCCGGGCAAGACCGTGGTGCTGGGCCTCGTGTCCTCGAAGGACCCGCGGCTGGAGTCCATCGACGATCTGCGCCGGCGGATCGACGAGGCCGCTCAGTACGTGCCACTCGAGCAACTGGCGATCAGCCCGCAGTGCGGCTTCGCCTCCACCAAGAGCGGCAACCTGTTGACCGTCGATGATGAGCGTCTTCGTGGGCCACGCTCGATCGAAACCAAAGATTGCATAGGCAGCCATTATCGATGAGGTAGAAGTACCTGGAAGCCGCGGTCTTCGCGGAAACCGTTCCATCGGCTCCAGTGGAGGTACCGAAATGCGGGTAAGTACGGAGGTCACGTTGGCCGGTGAGGCCAGGCGTGACACAGCCAGGGCATCGGGCGACGCCGCGTCGCGGCCGGCGGCTGACACCGGCGATGCCGGTCTCGCCGCCGCCCCGGCGTCGCGGCGTTCCGGCGTCGTGGCGCCCACGAAGCGCCGCTTGGGTCGAAGCGGCGCTCAGCACGTTCGCCACGGCTTAGACTCGGAGTTCTGATGGACATCGTCGCGCAGCGGCGCCAGACGTACGAGGAACTGCTCAAGCTCGATGGCGCGCCATCCATCACTGAGCGGCCGGCTCTGTTCAGCCCGGCGGCCGCGGCCCAGGACGGCGCAAATCTGCGTGGCACCTTCGGCCGTTTCGCGCAGATATTGCTTCCGCTGGAGTACACGAACTGGGTCGAAGAAAGCCAGGCCCACATCGACTCCTGTTACATCGGCGACTGGACTTCACTCAGCAAGGTAAATATCCGGGGGCGGCAGGCCATCGAGTTTCTCAGCTGGATCGGCATGAACGACTTGTCCCGCTTTGAGATCGGGCAGGTCAAGCATCACGTTCAGCTCGACGAGAACGGCCGGGTGGCCTCCGAAGGAGTTCTGCGCCGGCTCGGCCACGAGGAGTTTGTTTACACCGCGGGTAGCGGTGACTGGCTGCTGTGGCAATTCAGCCTCGGCAGCTGGGACGCTGAGGTTTCGGACATCAGCCCGGATCAGTTCATCTTCGGGGTGCAGGGGCCCCGGTCGCTGTTCGCGCTCGAGAAGGTGACCGGAGACAGCCTGCGTGACATCGGATTCAACCGGAGCCGCGGGTCGCGAGTCAATGGGATTCCGGTGCGGGTGCTGCGTACAGGAATCTCGGGTGAGCTTGGATATGAGGTGCACGGGTCCGCGAACGACGCGAACGAGGTCTGGGCGGCCATCGTGGCGGACGGCGCGGAGTTCGATATCCGCCAGCTCGGCTTCCGCGCCCAGCCCGTGCAGCACATCGAAGCCGGCATCGCGACGAACGGTTTGGACTACATGCCGTCGTCGGTCGTCACGCCGGGGGCGCCACGGCAGTTCCGGCGCGGCGCGATCGGTGGCAGCTTCGTTCCCTCGAACGGTTTTAGTGACTATTTCCGTAAGCCGGGCGAGCTCGGCTGGGGTTCCCGGGGAAAGTTGTCAGGTCACGACTTCCTCGGCCGGGAGGCGCTGGTCGCGGATGCCGCGTTCGGGGGCCCGGCACGGGTGTTGACCGGCCTGGTGTGGAACGACACGGACGTGATCAACGTTTTTACGTCGATGTTGGGCGGTGGCGACGTTTCGGAGCAGATGGACATCCCTCGCCGGCTCGGCCCCAGTTTTGACCAGGTCCTTGCGTCCGGGAGCCCGGTCGGCGTGTCCACCGGTCGCGCGCTGAGCATGCACCTGCGCTCAACGATCTCGCTATGTGTCATCGACCGCCAGCAGGCGGCGCCCGGTACGGAGGTGGTCGTCGTCTGGGGTAGGCCGGGAACCCCACAGCGAGAGATCCGGGCGACGGTTGCCGCGCTTCCGTTCAAGCCGGACCACCGTCGGATCGACGTGACCGAGTTGTGACGGACATGGTCAACGTTCATCCATGGTCAACGTTCATCGGCAGGCCCGCGTCGCTCGGGTCAGTCGAATGAATGCCGCGGCCGGGCGCGGGCTGACCTGTGCTTCTCACGCTGAGTCGCGTACGATCACCCGTCCTGGTGCGGGGGCCAAGCCGGTGGCGTCGAGTCCGAGGGCGGTGCGGGCGGCGAGGCGTCCGTGGGCTTCGGCGTCGATGTGGACGGTCGTGAGCGCGGGGGTGGCCAGGCTGCCGTATTCGGTGTCGTCGAATCCAATGACGGCCAGGTCGCCGGGCGCGCTGAGCCGGAGGTCGTGGAGGGCGGTCAGGATGCGGACAGCGACGTCGTCGTCAAAGGCGGCGACCGCGGTCACGGTGCTGTGAGCGGCGAGAAAGGCCTGAACGGCCTCGGCGCCGGCCGCGCGTGGCCCGGGTACGACGAAGGGCCTCGGCGGGAGAAGCCCCAGCGTCCTGGTGGTTTCGCGGGCGAAGAACAGGCGCATCTCGATCAGCGGGGAGTCGTTGTCCGGCAATGCGAAGGCGAGGTGGGTGTGGCCGCGGTCGGCGAGGTAGCGGATCTGCATGGCGGCGTTCGCGGCGAAGCCGTCCTTCCAGTCGCCTTCGTCGAGCTCATGGCCGGCGAGGTATGCCTCGGCGAGCCGCAGGACGGCGCGGGGAACGATCGCGCTGAGCACCTGCTGGATCGAGTGCGGCGTGGTGTGCCCGTGCCGGACGAGCAGGACATGGTCGTGCGCGGCGAGCTCGTCGTCGAGGCCTCGGATGTAGCTGCGGGAGTAGTTGCCCTCGAGACCGGAGCCGACGTTGAGGACGACGATCCGGGAGGTCCCCTCGCGCAGCGCCCGGGCGATCCCGTGCGGGACGTAGCCGAGGTCGCGCGCGGCTCGTCGTACCCGCTCCTGCGTGGCGGGCGAGATCGTCTGGTTCGGGTCGTCGTTGAGTACGAAGCTCGCGGTGGCACGCGAGACGCCACTCGCCGCGGCCACATCGCTCAGCGTCACCCGTCCTGTGCCACTCACCATCACGCTCCGGATTGGATTCGTCTCGGCGGTCCCGGGACCGGGCACGCCCGCAAGTGTAGGCGGCCGGGTCGGCGCCTGGTCCTTCGTCAATAGTAGCCGCCCGTGATTGGCGGCTCACTCTCGCCACGGTGGGAGTCGTCTGTTAGTCTATTTCGCTAGAACGATTTAGCACATTCGCAACTAGAACGATTTAGTAAGCCCTCTGTCACGCCAGGTGTTCAGCAGCGAGAGGAATGTGTCGTGGCCGGACCTAGTCTTCAGGATGCCCTCGACCGGGCGGGATCGGCGGTGAAGCTGCTGTGGAAGCCAAATGCCGCGCCATGGACCCCGGAGGTAATCGAGCCTGAGTACGCCGGCTGGCGTCGGGAGCAGGCCGCGTGGCACGTAGCCGTATCGATCTCGGACCTCTCCCATCACATGTTCGACACGTTCGTCGAGGGTCCCGACGCCACTCGGCTGCTCGCGGCGGTGAGCGCGAACAACTACGAGTCGTTCGCGGTCGGCCAGGCGAAGCAGTTCATTCCCGTGACGAATGACGGTAACATTGTCACGGACGGTATCCTGATGCGCGAGGCGGACGAGAAGTACACGTTGAGCGGGATACCGGCCGCGCAGAGCTGGGTCAAGTACCACGCGGAGAGGGGCGGGTACGATGTATCGTTCTTCACCGATCCATCGACCGCTTTTCGGAAGGACGGCGACCCGAAGCTCTTTCGTTACCAGATCCAGGGGCCGCTGGCGAGTGATCTCGTCGAGCGCGCGTTCGGGGGGCCGCTGCCCCCAGCCAAGTTCTTCCACTCGATCCCCGTCTCCCTGGACGGGAGGAATCTCCGCGCCCTGCGCCACAACATGTCGGGACAGGCCGGCTACGAGTTCATCGGAGAATGGCGGGACGCGGCGGCGGTGAAGGAGGCACTTATGGGTGCCGGCGAGCCGCTGGGCCTCGTCCACGTCGGCGCGCTTGCCTATGCCACGACGAGCGTTGAAAGCGGCTGGATTCCGTCGCCGGTGCCGGCGATCTACACCGACCCGGACTTGTTCGACTACCGGACGTACCTCAGCCTGTACTCCATCGAAGGACAGCGGCCGCTCAGTGGAAGCTTTTTCTCGGAGGACATCGAGGACTATTACTGCTCGCCTTACGAGTTGGGCTACGGCAAGTCGATCTCGTTCAACCACGATTTCATCGGCCGGGCCGCGCTGGAAAAGGCGAAGGAGAACGTCAAGCGTACGAAGGTCACGCTCGTCTTCGACGTCGAGGACGTACGCAAGGCCATCGGGGTAGACCCGGGATTCCAGCTCACCTATGCTCGGCACCGGGTGGAGGCCGGCCCCGTTTTCGCGGGCATAACGCACCAGACGGCCACCATCGACCCGGTGGGAACGATCCTTTCGTTGGCACTGATCAACAAGGAATATGCCAGGCCGGGGACGGAGGTGACCGTCGTGTGGGGCGAGCACCCGGGACCGGGGACGGCTCCCGACGCCGACCTCGGCTTCCCGCGCATTCGCGCCACCGTGCAGCCCACGCCCTTCGACGAGCACGCGCGCACGCAGTACCGGCGGAGCACCTGAGACCGTGTCGCCAGCCGAGGCTGGCGATACGTTTTCCCCAGCCGCCCGTAGTCCGCCACCACGACCGCGCGTGCGGCATCAATGACGAAGAACTCGTGTTGGTGCGCCTTCGCCGGCGCACCACGGAAAACGATGCCAATCGAGGTGCACGATGACTTCCGTCCGCGCGGTCCCGGCCGCGGCCCTCCTGTTAGAGGACTTCTCCCTTGAGATGACGGGCAAGATGTCCGGAAGCTTGAGGATGCTCACGACACAATCCCCCTTGGTACCCGGATCAACGTCACGTTCCTGGGGAACGAGGACCTGCCGATGCGGGTGGAGGCCGCGCGGGTGGTCAAGCGGCTTGGTTTTACCCCGGTGCCGCACATCTCGGCCCGCCGGTTGGGGTCACCGGCGATGCTACAGGAGTTCCTCGCCACGCTCCAGGCGGATGGCACCAACGAGAACCTGTTCGTCGTCGGGGGCGACCCGGCTCAGCCGCAGGGACCGTACGAAGACTCGCTCGCCGTGATCCGGTCCGGACTGCTCGAGCGGTACGGTGTCCGTCATATCAGCGTGAGCGGCTACCCGGAGGGACATCCGGCGATCATCGGTCCGGCGCTCTGGTCGGCGATTGAGGGAAAGGCCGCGGCCTTCGGGGAGCAGCGGCTGGCCGGCGACGTCATCACGCAGTTCGGCTTTGACGTCGACCCGGTTCTCACCTGGGTCGAGGCGGTGCGGGGGCGGGGCCTGCTCGACTTGCTGTGGCGACGGCGGCGGGGCCAACTGCCCATCACCGTCGCCATGGTGATCTCGAACCACCCGGACGTGGCCGAGGAGGTCCGCGGCTTCGGGATCCCGTTCTTTTACGTGCCTTCAATGGGTCCGGACAGGTCCGCCGCCGAAGCCGAGCACCTGCGACTGCTGCAAGGCAACGTCGATTTCATCGTGCTGGCGAGGTACATGCGTATTCTCTCGGGTGATTTCATCGTCAAGGTCGACGTACCGATCATCAACATCCACCACTCGTTCCTGCCGGCTTTCATCGGTGCCAGACCCTATGCCAAGGCGAAGGAGCGCGGCGTCAAACTTATCGGCGCGACAGCCCACTACGTGACCGAAGATCTCGACGAGGGGCCGATCATCGAGCAGGACGTCGTCCGGGTGACCCACGCCGATACCGTCGCTGATCTCCAGCGGCGTGGCGCGGACGTGGAACGAGCGGTGCTCTCCCGCGCGGTGCACTGGCACAGCGAGGACCGCGTGATCCGGAACGGCAACCACACCATCGTCCTCGCCTTACGACGGTGGCTGGGGAGCCGGTCACCACCAACTACTGAGGACATGCACGGAAGGGGTTTACAACAATGACGACAATAATCGACGGCAAAAAGATCGCGCAGCGGATCCGGTCGACGGTGGCCGAGGAGGTCGCCTCCGTCTTCGGCGCCTCCGGAAGCGCTCCAGGCCTTGCGACGATTCTTGTCGGTGACGATCCCGCCAGCGCGGTGTACGTGGCGAACAAGCGACGCGCGATCCGGGAGGCGGGGATGCGCGACCTGCACAGGTCCCTGCCACGGCAGGCGACGCAGGACGAAGTCGCCGCTGTCATCGACGAACTGGCGGCCGATCCTGGGGTCTCGGGCATCCTGCTGCAACTTCCGTTGCCGAAAGGGCTCGACAGCTCAGCGCTCATCAACCGGATTCCCGCCGGTAAGGACGTCGACGGGCTGACCACCGCGAACGCCGGGCTGCTTGCCCGCGGCGAAGACGGCCTGCGCCCATGCACCCCCAGCGGCGTGATCGAACTGCTCGACGCGGAGTCGGTGGCAATCCCGGGCTCCCACGCGGTAGTGGTCGGGCGATCCGAGCTGGTCGGGCTGCCCATGGCGCAGTTGCTCCTGCGGCGTGACGCGACGGTCACAACCGCTCACTCGAAGACGGTGGACCTCGCATCCATCACCAGAACGGCCGACATCATCGTCGCCGCCGCCGGGGTGCCCGGGCTCATCGGCGCCGAGCACGTCACGCCCGGGGCCACAGTCATCGACGTCGGTATCCACAAGACACAATCCGGCCTCTCCGGCGACGTCTGGTTCACCGAGCTCGACGGCATCGCCGGCCGGATCACTCCGGTACCGGGCGGCGTCGGGCCCATGACGATCGCCATGCTCATCGTCAACACGCTACGAGCGGCCCGGTGGGCGACCGCTCCGCACGAGCGGCGCCACGCCCGCGCATCATCATGAGAGCCGCCGCCCGTTCCCGGCAACACGACGGCACCGCACAACCGGCGGAATCGGCGCCTCTCACCTGCCCGAATCCTCGTCCATGGCTCGCCGGACTGCCGAGGCGGGATCGCTGTCTGGTCATGGGCATCCTTAACGTGACGCCGGACTCGTTCTCTGACGGCGGTGCCTACTTCGACACCGCTGGCGCGATAGACCACGGTCTGGCTCTGGCCGCGGACGGCGCCGACATCGTCGACGTGGGCGGCGAATCCACCAGGCCCGGAGCGCTGCCGGTACCCACGGACGAGGAGCTGGCGCGGGTGCTGCCGGTAGTCCGCGAACTTGCGTGCGCCGGTGTGCTCGTGAGCATCGACACGATGCATGCCGCCGTCGCCCAGGCCGCCCTGGACGCCGGCGCGCGCATGGTCAATGACGTCAGCGGTGGATTGGCCGACCCCATGATGGCCCCGACCGTCGCCGCGGCCGGCGTGCCGTACGTCGCGATGCACTGGCGGGCTCCGAGCAGGGAGATGAATTACCACGCCGTCTATGAAGACGTCGTCGCGGAGGTGGCGGCGGAGATGCGGCGTCGCGCCGACGAGCTGACCGCCGGTGGGGTCGACCAGGGCCAGATCCTGCTCGACCCCGGGCTCGGCTTCGCCAAACAAGCCGCGCACAACTGGACGCTCATGGCACATCTCGACGAACTGCGGGGCCTCGGCTTCCCGGTACTCGTCGGCGCGTCCAGAAAATCGTTCATCGGCGCTGTGCTCGGTGACGGCGACGCGGGAGCCACGCCACCGGCCGCCCGGGACGCGGCGAGCGCCCCCAACACGGCGCACCCCCCCGCCGCCGGAGCCAACAGCGGCCCCGGAA
>NZ_JASNFO010000048.1:0-115024 GCF_032027725.1 Pseudofrankia coriaricola
GGCCCCCCCCCCGCCCGGGCGGGGGGGGGGCGCCGCGCCCCCCCGCGCGCCCCCCCCCCCCCGCCGCCGGAGCCTACTGCGTCCGAGTACACGACGTTCCGGCGAGCTTGGATGCCGTGCGCGTCGCCGCGGCCTGGGATACGTCGCGGGGTCGGGTCACGGGCTGACGGTCGCGTGGGGGATAACGAGAGCGCAGGCCCAGGAGGGGCGCATTCCACGACCGGTCGGCGACAGCGACACGCCGCCGGCCCCGTCAGGGCCACCCAAGGACCAATCGGTCAAATCACAAACACGCCGGCCAGCCAGGAGCCGTGCCTGATCGCGTTTTGCCTGGTGGGGCGACACCGCCTACGTAGAGCTCCGGCAGACTCACTTTCCCTCGTTCTTGCTGATCTGGCAGGGAATCTCGCTCACGTCGACAGTCTCATTGCGATTCTCGTTCATGTACGGGAACCGCGAGACGGTCGCGCGAATCTCCTTCTGCCGAGCACCAGGGTCTCCCCAGAGGACAGTAACCTCCGCCCCCAGCTTGCTGTGCTCGACGTCGATCGAGCAGAGGGACATCATCTCTCGGTAGTAGTAGCTGTACATCCGCCCCGTGCTGATGCCGACGAGCTTGCCGTCGGCCAGCGTCTGATCCGCGTAGTGAGCGGAGCGCCCCCCCTTCTGGGTGAGGCTGATGGGGTCGTCCATCGGCAGGTAGTGCTCACCCGGCTCGTACTGAGAGCGATAGATGTCCAAGATGTCTTCCGGGTTCCAGATCAGCGTGACCATCGTGCGGCGCGGGCTGGCTACCTCCCGCTCCAGGGCCTTGCGGCCGACGAAGTCGTGGTTAAACCTGATCATCTTTTCCCAGCCGACCTCGACGGGAGTGCGGTAGCGCTTCTCGACGCCCGGGCCAAGGCTTCCCAGCAACCGGGCCGGCGACCGGCGCGGCCCCTTCCCGTCCATCCACTCCATGAACCCCTTGTCCGTGGCCAGCGCGCCGGGGAAGTCGACGAACGACTGCGGGAATCCGTTCTCGGTGTGATTCATCGCATAGCCGATGCGACCGAGCTTCCTGATCCCGTAGGGTTCACCGGCCGTCATGATGGCGTTGTAGACGTCGATGACCCGCTCGGTCTTGCCGTGGACCTCGTAGCCGAGGGTGCCTGCCATTCCCATCCGGAGGATCCGGACATCGTGGCCATCGATCTGGCTCGGCCGATGACGGCCGAAGCGGATGTCATGCAGGCACTCTCCGGTCGCGTTCTCGAGGACCTCGAGCGAGCGCGGGCCGCCCATCTGGAAGATGAACTCGTCGCGAATGTATTCGCCCTTCGCGTCGTAGTCGCCCTTCTCGAGCATGTACTCGGCGTACGGCGCGCGGTAATGCATGACGAAGTCTTCCTCGTCGAGTCTCATCAGGACGCCATGAACCAGGATCAGCCCGTCCTCGCCGCACATGATCCCGTGCTTGAGCGATCCGACGGGGAACGGGTCCATGCCATTGACACAGATGTCGGACCACAGCTTGATCGCGTCAGGTCCCGTGGTCCGGTAGGAAAAGGCCGGGTTCAGACCGGTGTGGAGATAACACGTCTCTTTCCACGACATCGCCTCGATACGCCAGTCGCTGTACTCCAAGGGGACGACGGTACCGATACCGAGATTGATGCGGCTGTAGACGTATAAGTCCACATCGGGGTCGTACGGTGCGTATGGCGTGCGATCAAAAATCTTCATCGCGTCCGTACCTGGGGACACCATGACGATAGCTCCTATGCTCAGTTCATGAGATGGTCGGCGGACAGGCGCGCGCGAGATTTCCCCGGTCGCGATCAGTGTCCGGGTCACGTCCAGCGGTGACTCGGGAGTCACTCGTCCAATGGCACCAGGTCGTGACGGTGGCGCTCCTGGAGGTGTGGCAGGTTCCCGCGCGTAACCACCGGGCGAAGTGGCCGGACGCCGTGTGCGCGGAAGGCGGCCTCGTCGAGGTACTCCTCCTAGATCGCGAGCACTGTCGGGTCGGCCGGCGACCGGCAGACGTTGTAGACCCGATTGCCCGGCTCCCGGCGGCGGGGCTCGACCATCTGGCGCAGCGATTCGGCGACGCGCCTCTCGGTGCCCGGAGCCGCTCGGCAGTGCGCGATCACGACGAATGTCATCGATGTCCTCCGCCCGGAACCATGGTGCTGAATCGGGTCCATCCTTGCTCATCGGACCTGCCCGCGACGGGCGGAAATGACACCGAGCCCGTACACCTTAGCTTGCGATTTTTCGCGGGTCGCCAACTCCGTTGGCCTCCTACGATCGGACTGGTCTCCGGTCGGGCCGGTCCGCCCGGCGGGTCGAGGATTCGAGAGGACGGTCGGTAGCCGATGCCACCAAAGGCGGTGCCGCGACTGGTCGTCGGGGAGTTGCGGACGCCGACACAGCTGTGCGTGTACAACGTCGCGGCGGTACCCGCCCTAGTTACATCACCTTGCGTCCGGGCGACGTGCTGTGGATGGGTACGGACGTGGTCGTCGACATGAAGCCCGGCGCGACCCTGAGCGTGACGATCACCGGCATCGGAACGCTGAGCAACCCATTGGAACAGGAAGAGCCGCCCCCGGCGGCCGAGGAGCAACCGGCCGAGGAGCAACGATGAGCAACCGCCCCGCCTACATCCATCACGTCAATTTCCCGACTACCAACCCGGACCGCACGAGGGAGTGGTATTCGAAGGTCTTCGGCCTGAAGGCGGTCACCCCAAAAAGCAACACCAAGGTCCTGCTGATGACGCGGGGCAACTTCGACCTGCATTTCACGCCGATCGAAGAAATGGACCGCATGTCGCCCTATCACTTCGCTGTCGAGGTCGAGGACTGGGACGGCTTCCTCACACACCTGAACGAGCTCGGCGTCCGGCACACCCGAACCATCGAGCGGCCCGAGAATAACTCTAAGTTCTGCTATATCCACGACCCCGACCACACCATGATCGAGCTCGTCTACCACGGCAACCGGTCCGGCGCGGGCGGTCAGGCCGGCGCCGGCCGGAGCGCCGCCGTCCCGGCCGGCCGAGGGGCGTGACCGATGTCCTACGCAACCTCGGCGGACGGCGCGCGGATTTATTACGAGACGCACGGCACCGGCCCGGCCGTCCTGTTCGTGCACGGCTCAGGCGGCCACCACGCCGCCTGGTGGCAGCAGGTGCCGCACCTGCGGGACCGCTTCACCGTCCTGACGCTTGACCTGCGCGGGTTCGGCCGCTCCGACTCGACGATGGACACCTTCGACAGCCGGATCTTTCCCGACGACATCCTCGCTGTCCTCACGGCTGCCGAGATCGACCGCGCGGTGCTGGTCGGCCAGTCGATCGGGGCCGCGGCCGCGCTGAAGGCCGCCCTGCGGCGGCCGGGGCGGGCGGCTGGGGTCATTCTGGCCCATTCCCTGGGCGGCATCGACCATCCCGACCTGGCGGCGCGGGTGCGCGCGGACCGGTCCACGGCGGAGAAGATCCCGGTGCTCGACCGGCTGCTCACGCCACGCTTCCGCGCCGACGAGAAGGCCAAGACGTTTCTGTTCCAGCAGATGGGCACGTTTAGCACCGCGAAGATGGCGGACCTGCGCAACCTCAACACCGACGGCCCGACGGTGGACGACGTGGTCGGTTCTCGTATCCCCATCTGTTTCCTCGCCAGCGAGAACGACGCCGTCCTGCGCCCGGACACCGTCCGCGCCGCCGCGGCCCTGGTGACGGGCTCGACCCTGGACCTCGTCGCGAAGGCGCCGCACTCCATGTACTGGGAGGCCCCCATTTTGTTCAACGCCGCGCTGGACCGCTTTTTGACCCGGGTGTATTGCGACGAGTTGGCGGCCGCGGGAGCGTCGGCATGACTCTCGCGTTCAGCGACGCCCGAACGCTCGTCGACGGCGCCCACGCCTTCACGCTCGGCAAGGCGTTGAGTATCGCGGTCGTCGACTACGACGACTTCATCGTCCCGACCGAGCGTATGGACGGAGCCGGCCGATGACGCCGAGCATCGCCCTGTCGAAGGCGTACTCGGCCGCCGTCATGCAGCGGCCCAGCGCGCTGCCGGAGAACTGGAGCCAGTCCGACCCGGACCTCTTCACGCAGGTCGGACGGATGGGCCAGCACCCCATCGTCGCCACGAAGGGCGGCTTCACCCTCAAGCGCGCCGGAACCATCCTCGGTGGCGTCGGCATCTCCGGCGGCAGCCCGGACGAAGACCAGCAGATCTGTGAGGCCATCGTGGCGGCGGCCGGTTTCTCCACCGACTCCCCCGCCTGGGCCGGCGCCGTCAAGGAGACGAGCAACCATGGCTGACGACTTCAAGTACCACATCGACCATCACGCGAGCCTCGTGCCGCCGCCCGAGCTGCTCGCCGCCCGGGCGGCGACGGCCGGCGGGGCCGCCGACGTTGACGCCTTACGCGCGGCCGAAGACGCTGCCGTCATCGACGTGCTGCGGATGCAGCGGCGTCTGGGTCTGTCGGCGCTCAGCGACGGCGAACTCCGCCGCCGCAACCACTTGTCGGTGATCTACGACGGGATCGGTGGATTCGGCGTGGCCGGGCCCGGGGGAGCACTCGCGCGGCTGGTGGGTGTTCAGAACGCGCCGGAGGTGCGCGCCCTGCTTGACCGCCCGGTCGAACGGGGCCGGCTCACCAAGCACGAGATCGACTTCGTCCTGTCCGCGACCGACCGTCCGGCCATGCTCGCCCTGCCCTCACCCGGGTACCTCGCCGAGTTGACGGCGACCGGCGGCGATGTGGCGGTTGCCGGGGGCGAGTTCGCCCGCATCCTGCGCGACGAGATCGCGGCGCTCGCCGGCGACGGGGTTCGTTACGTCCAGCTGCGCAATCCCGCCTACGCCTTCCTGCTCACCGAGCCGGGAAGGGCGCGCGCGGCCAGCCTCGGCATCGACCTCGCGTCCGCGATGAGCCGGATGCTCGAGGCCGACGCACAGGTACTCGCCGGACTGCAGGCCGCCCCGGAGTTCCGCGTCGGATTGGACATCACCACCGCCGGCGCCGCCGACGGCGCGCACGACCCGGCGACGGTCGCGTCGTTCCTCGACCGCCAGCCGTTCGGTCGGCTGTGCGTTGAGTACCCCGCCGCGCCCGCCGGGCGGTTCCCGTTGGGGCAGCTGCCCGCCGGCCTGGTGGTGGCCCTGGGGATCGTCGACATCGGTGCGGAGGCGCTCGAGCCGGTGGAGGAACTCGTCGGACGGATCGACGAAGCGGCCGCTGTCATGGACGTCGACGACATCGCGATCTCGACGAACGGTGGCTTCCACGCGCTGGCGAACCCGCCCACGGTCGCGGCGGCCCGCGCCAAGCTGCAGCGGGTCGAGATCGTCGCGCGGTACATCTGGGGCAACGAGCTGTAGCGGGGGGACCCGCTCGGGTCTGTCTTCCGCGCTCCGACGACCGGGCATCGCGAGCGAGCTCGGGCCAGCGTGGGGTGGAGTTCGCGGGCGAACACCGGCGAGATGATCGAAATGATGTTCGGTCCATTCGTCGGTGACCGGGCCAGGGCGCCGGCAAAGTTGCTGGCTACGGACTACTCAGGCTGGGAGTCGACTTGAGCCCGCACCCCCGACTGCCCTCGCTTCCTGCCAGATCACCCGGGAGGGTCCCCGGCTAGCTCACCTGGGGCGGAGCGGACCGATCGGTGGCCGGTTCGTTGCTTCCAGGATCAGTTCAGCGCAGCGGGCAGGCTGGCTGAGAAAGGGGGAGTGAGAGGTGTCAATCCACAAGGGATCGACACCTAGCCTGGCAATCGTCTCTCGGACCGCGGTTTCTGGCCCGCCTGCGTGGTCCAGCCGGCAGAGGATGAGGCTGCGCGGTAGCTCGGCTTCCCAAAAACGCGGGATAGAGATGGGTTCCGCGAAGACCGACAGTGGCTGCGGTGTCAGCATGCTGTAGGCCCATTGGGCGACCTGCGGCGAGCAGTCGTGAAAGAAGAAGTCGATGGCTGCCTCGGCGGAGCGGAACTGTAAACGACCGTCTTCGGTGAGCTCGATAATGGCGCTGGCGCCCAACAGGCTGCCAGCTCCCGAGGCCTGCATGGGCTTTCCTTCCACGGGCAGCCCAGCGGCGAGGTACACGACATGGCGGACCAGGTCGACCGTCGCATCAGCTGCCAGGCTGGTGACAAAGCCACCCATCGAGTGGCCGACCAGCACGTCACCGGATTCGATCACTTCAACGACCGCGTCCCGGTAACCGGCGAGAGTGGCATCCTCGTCGACTCGCTTGCCATGGCCGGGAAGATCGACAGCTAGCGCGGCGTGACCTCGCTTCCCGAGTTCTGGCACGAGCCGCTCCCAGCACCATGCACCGTGGAATCCCCCATGAACAAGTACGAAGCGCAACTGTCGTCCTTCCTGTTCGGGTGAGCCGTCGGTGGCGGTGGGGCGACGACGAATATGGTGCGAGTGGTCACGTCGGTCACGTTCCCGCCGTCGCCAGCCACGCCGCAGACGGCTCCTCGATCCGGTACAACCGTGTGGCGTTCTCCCAGAGGATCTTCCGCCGTACCCCGGCCTCGACATGCCCGAGCCCGGAGGAGATGGTCTCCTGGATGTTCCCGAACAGGCAGGTGGTGTGCGGGAAGTCGGTCTCGAACAGGACGTTGTCGACCGGCAGCAGGTCGAGGAAGTGCTTGGGCGCCACCGACTCGAACCAGTAGGTGACGTAGACGCTCTGGCGGAACAGCTCCGAGGGCAGGACGTCGCCCGGTTGGCGCTCCCGGCCAGGCCGGAACGCCCCGAGCCAGCTGTAGTCGGTGGCCTCGAGCATGAACGGCAGCCAGCCGATGCCGCTCTCCACCGACACGAACTTCAGCTCCGGGTAGCGGGACAGCACACCCGAGGTGATCAGGTCCGAGCACTGGACGCCGTTCTTCATGAACAGGCTCACCGCGCAGTACGCCTGAGCCCCTTCCACCCCGTGCTGGGCATAGCGCTCCGGGGTCGACAACTCCAACGTGTCCCCGGCGCTGCCGATGTGGAAATGGATCGGCAGGTCGGCCGCCCGGGCGACCTCCCACAGCGGGTTCCAGTGCGGCGACCCGAGCACCGGTAGCCCGTAGCGCTGCGGCTCACCCGTGAACAGGATTCCCCGTGCCCCGAGCGGGACGCACCGCTCGATCTCCCGCACGGTCGCCTCGATGTCCCAGAACGGCGTGGCCACCACCGGCAGCAACCGGCGCAGGTCGGCCGAGGACCACTCGAGGAGGAAGTCGTTGTACGCCGTCACGCACAGCAGCTTCAGCACGTCGTCCTTCAGCTTCAGGAAGTTCTCGCTGCCGAAGCCACCGACGTTCGGGTAGAGCACCTGCGCCCAGATACCCGCGCCGTCCATGTACCGCAGCCGGGCGTCGGCCTGGTACGCCCCGGGATGGCAGTCCTCGTAGGTCTGCGGGTACTCGGGCGGGAACGTCGGCCAGCCAGCCGGAGCCGTCGCCCCCACCGGCGCCAACCGCTCGCCGTTGAGCACCCACGTGTCCGCCGTGCCCTGCCGCACCACGTGCGGCACGTCCTGCCGGTACTTCGCCGGAACCCGAGCGGTCCACACGTCCGGCGGCTCCGTGATATGGCTGTCCGAATCGATAATCAGCTCCGGTGCTGCCGTCATCCTTGACCTCCCAGTTTCAACGACGGTGCCCTTCCCGGCTCATCATCGACGGCCGAACCGTGGCCGTCTTTTCGCATTCGGTCAAGTCCTTGCCCATAGCGGCCAAAGTCCGGGACGGCGCGTCGGTGGTGTCCAATGGGTACATGGGACGCCAGGTCCCGGGCTCGGGCAGCACACCGGCGGGGCCTGCGACAGGTATTCCGTTCGCGATTTTCGATCGCTCCCGTGATCTGTGGGGGCAATGGATGCGAATTGGCCTCGCGACCGGCTCAGACAAGGACCGGCTGTACCAGGAACGGGGCATCGGGTTTATTGCCGATGCCCCGGCGGCCGAGCAGGCGGGTTTCACCTCGATGTGGATGCCGCAGCCCCCGGGTCACTTCGACGCGCTCACCGTGGTTCCTGCGCAGTCCGCCATGCGGTCGAGCCATCGACGTCGACCACGGCGGCTTGGTGCCCCCGGCCGGCGAGGTGCCGGCAGATGGAGACCCACCCCCCGACCCGCCGGCCAACGGGAGGCTGTCCATAGCTCAGTTCCTAGGCTCGTTGACGACGTGGACGGACTGGCTGGCCGGCAATGCCTGGCCGGGTCGTACGCCGTTCTTGCGGACGGCGACGTCGCCGGTTGCGCGCGCCCGGCAGGCAAGCCGAAGCCGGGTGAGATCACGACGATGCGCGCCCGGAAGCTGGTGTTCGAGGGCGTCCTGTTCCTCGTCGTCGGCGGGCGTCAGGTGCTCGGCGCCACGAAGTACCTCGACGTGGCACACCGTGCACCTCGCCTGGCCGTAACACACGGTGGGCCAGTGGTACCCGAGGCGCCACGCGCCCTCGATGATCGTCTCTCCGGGCTCGAGCTCGAGGTCGGCACCGATGGGGTCGACGTGCACCACCGGCCCCCGGCGCCGCCCGCCCCGCTGTTCGGTCACGTCACCGCCCGGTCCCCGGAGGCGACGAGCGCGGCGTGTTTCATGCCAATGTAGGAGAACACGAAGCTGTTGCCGATGCTGGCGCCTGCGCCGAGGTAGGTGCGGCCCATGACCGACGCGGTGCAGTTCCCGGCGGCGTAGAGGCCGGGGATCGGGTCGTGGTTGGTGTCGAGCACCCGGGCGTGCTCGTCGCACAGGAGGCCGCCGCTGGTGCCGACGTCACCCGGGTAGAGCTCTACCGCGTAGAACGGCGGTTTCTCGACGGGTCCCAGCGACGCGTTGGGCTTGTTGGCGTAGTCGCCTTGGTACCGTTCGTGGGCGCCTTCGCCTCGGTGGAAGTCGGGGTCGGTGCCCTGCTTCGCGAACGTGTTGAACCGTGCAATGGTGGCTACCAGCCCGGTGGGGTCGATGCCGCACAGCTGGGCGATTTCCTCCAGTGTGTCGGCCTTCTTCATGTAGCCGCTGGTGAGCCATTCCTCGGGGGTGTCGGGGCGGAAGGCGAACAGGTAGCGGCTGCGGTGGCGGGAGTCCATGATGAGCCAGCTGGGGATGGCATCGCCGTCGACGTTGTGCGCGTACATCTGCCGGCCGGCCTCCATGTACGAGACCGCCTCGTTGAAGTACCGGCGGCCGGCGCGGTCTACAATGATCGAACCCGGCTTGCACCGCTCGCCGTTATGCATGCTCGGACGGCCGTTCGGTTGGACTGAGGCCGGGATCCACAAGGCCTCGTCCATGAAGTCGACGGCGGCGCCAGCCCCCATGGCGGCTTCGATCGCCTCGCCGGTGTCTCCCGGATTGGCGATCGTCCATGCTCCGTCGTTCGGCTGTTTCGAGTACCGCTTGCGCATCTCGGCGTTGCGGCCGAAGCCGCCCGAGCTCAGCAGCACGGCGCGGCGGGCGCGGATACGGACGGACTGTCCGTCCCGGTCGGCGACGACGCCGGCCACCCGGCCGTCCTCCACGATCAGGTCGACCAGCCCGGTGTTTGTCCAGACCGACGCCCCGGCGGCGAGTGCGACCTTCAGGGTCTGGGCCACCAGTGCCCCGCCGTTGGCCAGCCGGGTCTGGCGCCGCAGCCGGCCGACGGCCGTCCGCACCCCGACGCGCACGGCCGTACGCATGGCTTTCGGTCGCCGCTTGACCATTTGCAGCCCGGACGCCTCACGCGTCATGACGACGATCCCGAGCGCGATCGTCATCCCCGGCATCAGCTTGTCGAACCACGGTCCGAGCTGTTTACCATCGGTCACCGCGGGTTCGATCGAGCGCCCGCGGGCCTTGCCGCCATGGACGTCCGCCACGTCGGCGTAGTAGTCGCTGTAGCCCTCGCACCGTTCGAACCGCATGCCCAGGTCCTGGAAGAAGCGGACCATGGTGTTGCCTTCGGTGACGTAGGCGACCCGGCGTTCCTTCGACGACGCCGGGCCGACGTCCCCGACCACCGAGTCGAAGTACGCCAACGCGTCCTCGAGGGAGTCGGGAACCCCTTCGGCCTGCATGAGCGGGTTGTTCGGCAGCCACAGGACGCCCCCCGACATCGCCGTCGAGCCGCCGAGCATTGGCTGCTTCTCGATGAGAAGCGTCTCCAGCCCGCTGGCCGCCGCGGTCGCGGCGCCGCACAGGCCGCCGCCCGATCCCACGACGACGACGTCGGTGACGTGGTCGTAGCTGGCGTCGTCGTAGCTGGCGTCCGAATTCGACACGGTGCCCCCTCCATGGAGTGGATGGTTTCGCCTGCGGTGGCTCTTTTGGGGTGGCTCAGCCAGCGAGGTACCGGTCGAGTTCGGTGTGCATGTTGCTGATGAGCTGTTCCCACTCCGTGGCGAGGCGGTGTTCGCGGTAGCTACGCGAATGGAGGCCGCGTTGCTGGCCCGCGATGTTGCTGAAGTCCTGGCGCGGGATCTGGCCCCAGTTCTCGGCGTCGTCGGAGGCGAAGCGACCCTTCAGTTCCGCGCGGCCAGGCTCGTCGCCCTCGGGGTACATGGTGAGCGACCACACCTCGAAGCGGCACCACTCGGGGTCGTCGTTGTAGGGGCGGACCCGGTAGGACAGCGCGTTGCCGAACTGGGGAATCATGATGAAGTTCGGGAACATGAACACCTCGCCGCCCCACAGCCGCATGCCTTCCGGCGTGGGGCGCAGCGGGATGCCGGCGCCTTCGGCGTAGTCGAACAACGCCCTGATCGCCGCGGTCGGGAAGTCCTCGCCGGGTGGGACCCGGTTCTTCATTCCCCGGAAGACGTGCAGGTCCCGTTCGAGGGTCATCGCGTCCTGGCCTTCCCACAGGATCCGCGACCGCTCCAGGAACGCCTCGCTGCCCCGGCCCTGGGAGACGCCGCCCGCGGTCGGGTCGAACCGGCCCCGGAAACGGCCGTGGCCGTTCTCGAACGCGGTGTACTCGACGTTCCCGACCGGGTAGTCGTCACCCAGCCCGAAGGTCAGCTGTGGGTGGGTTCCCATCACGTGGTAGCCCTCGTGGAACGCTTCCTGGGCAATCTTCCAGTTCGCGTTGAGGACGGTTTCCTTCCACCACCACACCCGCATGTTCTCGACGCAGACGTCGTCCAGCAGCCCCGCTGCCGGGGCCAGCGCCTCCCGCAACGGGCGGGCGTCCGGGTCCATGTTGACCCAGACGCAGGCGCCCCAGGTGTCGACCTTGCACTCCTGCAGCCGGATGTCGTCGGGGCGCAGGCTCTCCGACGCGAACCCCTCGGCGCCGTACACGAACGAGTTGCTGCCGTCGAGGTTCCAGCGCCAGCCGTGGAAAGGACAGACAATCTGCCCGCCGAGCCGTCCGGAGCCCTTGCACAGCTGGGTGGCCCGATGACGGCAGGTGTTGTGGAACGCCTTGACCGACCGGTCAGGCTGGCGCACCAACAAAATCGACTGGTCGCAGATCTCGTACTCGACGAAGTCCCCAGGCCGCGGGATCTCCTCCAGACGGCACGCCATCTGCCAGACGCGCGGCCACAGGTACTCCTTTTCGAGCTCGTAGAACCCTCGGTCGTAGTAACGCTCGCGAGGTACATGTAAAAGGTCGCGCATCGCGAATGGGACATGACCGGCGGCGACGGGCCGGCGGTCGTCAGTGAGAGCCATGAACGTCAACCTCCTTCCGTGCGGGAATTTCCCGTGCGGGGTTTTCGGGCCGGGGTCAGCCCGCCGGGCGGATCTCCCCGATTTCGGCACCGATCTCATAGACCGTCTCGAGGGTGCCGGTCCAGTGCACCGTGCCGGACGCGCCGGCTTCGACCTCGGTCTCGGCCTTGTCGGTGGCTATAATGAACAGCGGTTCGCCCTGCTGGACGTGCGCTCCTTCGGCCACGAGCAGGTCGATGAGCTCCGCCTCCGAGATCGCGACCGACACCCGTGGAATACGAATGGTGAATTCAGCCATGTGCACCCGTCTTAGCCGATTCCAACCCGAGCGTCCGCCGAACGGCCGCGACAATGCGCTGGGCGCTCGGGTACACCTGTGACTCCAGCGCCGGCGGCGCCGGATTCGGCACGAACCGGGCACCCACCCGCTCCACCGGTGCCGAAAGCCGGCCGAACAGCTCCCGCTGCAGAATCGCGGCGATCTCCGCCCCCGGCCCGGCGAACTGCACCGCGTCGTGCACGACGACTGCCCGCGTCGTGCGGCCCACGGACTCGACCATCGCCGCCACGTCGAGCGGGACCAGGGTGCGCAGGTCGAGCACCTCGGCGCTGACGCCGTCGGCCTCGAGCTGGGTCGCCGCGCCGAGCGCCTCCACCACCCCCCGGCCGTAGCTGATCAACGTGACGTCGCTACCCGGTCGCTTCACGTCCGCCTCGCCGAGCGGGATCGAGAAGCCAGGGTCGACCGGCACCATCCCGCGCTGGGGCCCTAGCCGGATCGTCTCCACGAAGATGCACGGGTCGTCGTCGAAGATCGCCGATGTAAGCAGTCCTTTGCCGTCTCGCGGCGTCGAGGGCACGATCACCTTGAGGCCCGGGACGTGCATGAACCACGCTTCCAGCGACTGTGAGTGCGTCGCCCCGGTCCCTATCCCGCCGTAGACCTGGGTCCGGACGGTAATGGGTGCGCTCGTCCGCCCCCCTGTCATGAACCGCAGCTTCGCCGCGTTGTTGATGATCTGGTCGGCGGCGATGCCGATAAAATCCATGATCATGATTTCGGCGACCGGTCGGAACCCCTCCATCGCGGCGCCAATCGCCGCACCCACGATCGCCGACTCGGAGATCGGCGTGTCGAGCACCCGCTCAGTGCCGTACTTGGTCGACAGCCCCTTGGTCGGCCCGCTGGCGCCGGGATCGGCGATGTCCTCCCCCAGCAGGAAGACGCGTTCGTCGCGCGCCAGCGCCTGGTCCAACGCCAGGTTCAACGCCTCGCGCATCGTCATCCGTCGCTCGTCCACGTCCACCTCTATGCGGGTCCGATGAGCCAATCAAGTGTGCGTTCATGGTGAACCCGGCGTGGCCCGCGAGGTGTTCTCTCAGCGACGCCAGGCGGGATATGCGGACCTAGGCGGGGCAGTTGCGTGGGTCGGCGTACACATCGCGATCGAGCTCGTCGACCAGCGCGCCAGGCGCCGTCAGGACGGCGGTCAGTGCTTCCTCGACCGCCGTGACCGCCGCCGCCTCGATCTCGTCGAGGTCGGCCTCACTGCAGATCCCGGCCAGGCGCAGCCGCGACCGGAACCGCGGGATCGGGTCGGCCTCCAACGCGGCGGCCAACCGCTCGGGCGGGATGTACGCCATCGGGTCGCCGAAGTAGTGGCCGCGGAACCGGAACGTCACGCACTCCAGTAGCGTCGGGCCGCCCCCGCTCCTCCCTCGGTCCACGGCCTCGGTCAACGCGGCGACGACGGCGAGCGGATCGTTGCCGTCGACACGGACACCTGGCAGGCCGTACCCACCCGCCCGATGCGCGACCTGGGAGATCTTCATCGTGTGCTCGGTCGGCGTCATCTCGGCGTACTGGTTGTTCTGGCAGAGCAGCACCAGCGGCAGATCCCACAGCGCCGCCATGTTCGCCGCCTCGTGGAACGAGCCGGTGTTCGTGGCCCCGTCACCGAAACTCGCCACGGTCACCCGGTCGAGGCCCTTGCGCTGGGCGGCCATAGCCAACCCCACCGCGACCGGCGGCCCCGCTCCCACGATCCCGGTCGACAGCATCACGCCGCATTCCGGGTTGGCAATGTGCATCGTGCCGCCCTTGCCCCGGCTCGACCCCGTCTGTCGACCGAGCATCTCGCCGTAGATCTCCACCAGCGGCACGCCCTTGCCGATCAGGTCATGCAACCCCCGGTAGTTCGTGACCAACTGGTCGTCCCGCCGAAGGCATACCCCCATCGCGGCGGCGATCGCCTCCTGGCCTCGAGGCGGCCAGTACACGCACTGCAGCTCACCCGACGCGATCCCCTTGCTCAACCGGTCGTCAGCCGCCTTCATCAACGTCATCAGCTCGTACAGCCGGCGCTGCACCTCGGGTGATACGCCCACCGTTCGATCCGCCGTCACGTTCCGTCCTCCTCGGATCCGGTCCCGCTCATCCCTCGGCGACCAGGTGGTTGTTCAACACGCCGACCTCTTCCACCTCGCACACGACCTGGTCGCCGACCGCGGCCACCGGAGGCGGCAGTGGCGTGCCCAGGGTCACCACGTCACCGGGAAGGAGGCTGACCCGGTGGCTGACGTGACTCAACATCTCGCTCGGAGCGAACCTGTAGTGGCGGGTGTTGCCTGACTGGACCTTGACGCCGTTGACGGTCCCGGTAATGGCGAGGCCCTGGAGGACTCGTTCCTCGGTGAGGTCGCGCCGGATCCACGGACCCCACGACGCGAAGCCATCGATCGACTTGGCTGTCGCCCAGAGGCCGGGCACCAGGTACTCGGCGGCGGTCACGTCGTTGAAAACGCTCCAGCCGAAGATAGCCGCGGCCGCCTCGGCCGGTGACGCGCCGCTAAGCGGGCGGCCGACGACGACGGCGAGCTCCGCCTCCACATTCACTGGCCCGCGCAGCACCGAGGGTATCCGGATCTCGGCTCCGTCACCGCTGACGAAGTTGCACGCCTTCGGCACCCACATCGGCTCGGCCCCCGACGGGCGTGACGTGCCCGGTTCCAGGAAACCGCCCATCACAGCGATCAGCCGGACACCGGCCAGCGGCGCGCCGAGCACGACATCCGCCAACGGTAACGATTGCCCGCTTCGACGGTACTCACCGAACACATCGCCCACCAGGAGGTGGAATCGGTCATCCACCACCTCCCCGAAACACGACGTGTCACCGATCAGCGCGCGGCCAAGCATCATGGCTGGTACCCCTTCTGCGGCTGGAGGACTCGGTGGTGTGGCTGCGCACGTCGCAACCTGCTCCGGCGCAGCGCCGTCCACAGCCCTCATGGGTCCACCGGCGGTGCCCTGCCGACTTATCATCGACGGGCCGAACCGTGGCCGTCTTTGCAGATCCGGCCAAGTACCTGCCCATTTCGGCCACCCCGGTGCCCTGTATCGATCTCCCACAGGCGGCTTCAGCACGCGCTTTCGCCATCATGTCCGGTTCACGCTCCATGCGGAGAGGCACCGTCGAGCCGCACACGATATGGAATTCCGGGATCGATCGCGTCGCCGCCTCGTTCGCGAGCTCGAGCGGCTGTTCGAGGCACTTCCAGTGGCCGAGCCGATGCAGTTCGTCCTGCTCGCCTGAATCGGACGACGGCGGGCGGAAGTGTGCCATCGAACGTCAGTGCTCGAGCGCCGCATACGAAGGGTCATTCCGGTCCCGGGAGCCGAGACCGGAAGGCAGCGGCGGCGGATCCCCCGCCGCGACGATGTGTGTCAGTTCGACGATCACAAGCCGATGCGAGATCTTCCACTCGCCCTCGCGGCGTTCGAAACGGTCGACGTAGCGCCCGAGCGCGAGCAGGAGGCGCTCGTCGCCCTCAGTCTCAATGATCTGCGACGCCATGAAGTACGTCTCGCAGCCCGCGGTCTCGTCGCCGTGCAGGGTGATGAGCTGGTTCGTGACGTGATGCGCCGAGACCTTCCACGAGCGGGCGAGGTCGACGATGCCTCGACCGACAGTTGCGCCCGTGTAGCACTGGCGGCCGTGGTCGTCGACCGCGTCGGGGTGGTACGCGGAACTGATGAGGTCCGGATCAGCTCGGTCGACGCCGCGGCAGTACCGCATGATCGCCTCATGGATGGCCTGCTTGTCGAGCAGCTGCCGGATCGCTGCCTGCTCGGCGCCTGCGCTGTCCGTCATCGCGCGGTGCTCTCCGTCGATCTTGTCGTGGACCTGCGGGCGCTCTGCCGGCGAACCGGGTTCGGCGGTGCCCTGTCGGCTCATCATCGACGGGTCGAACCGTGGCCGTCTTTGCAGGTTCGGCCAAGTGTTTGCCCATTCCGGCCACACTGGTGCCCGTTCCCACCGCCGCACTACGGTCCATCCATGACTGTCGCCGCAGAGGGAACCCGAATCTTGCCCATTTCGGCCAACTTCCAGCGCGAGGGTGTCGACCCCGCGGTGGTCCGAGCTGGCACCTACGCCCTGGAGGTCGGGGACGAGGTGGTCACCGGCTGGCACTCGCACGACCTGCATCAGCTGGAGTATGCGTTCGAGGGCGTCGCCGAGGTGGAGACAATGACGGCGCGCTACCTTCTCCCGCCCCAGCAGGCCGTGTGGATCCCCGCCGGGATCGTCCACTGCAGCACGTGGACGCACGTCAAGGCCGTCTCGGTCTTCTTCGACCCGGTGATGGGCATGTCGGCGGGCGACCGGGTCCGCATCCTCGCCGCCGCACCGGTGATCCGGGAGATGATCCACTACGCGAAGCGGTGGCCGATCGGCCGGACGTCGAACGACCCGATGGCGGACGCCATCTTCGAAGCCCTCGCCTACCTCGTGGTCGAATGGCTCGACCACGAGACCCCGCTGTGCCTGCCGACCACCGGTGACCCGCTCGTGGCCGCGGCCATGAAGTACACCACCGAGCACCTGACCGACGTGTCCTTACCCCAGCTGTGCGCCGCCGTGGGGGTCTCCGACCGGTCGCTGCGCCGGGCGTTCCTCGCCGCGACCGGCATGTCCTGGCGTCGGTACCTCCTGGAAAGCCGGCTGCTGAGGGCCATGGCTCTCCTCGCTCAGGACGGCCAGAACCAGAACGTCATCACCGTCGCGCTCGCGGTCGGCTTCCAGAGCGTGAGCGCCTTCACCCGCGCGTTCGGCCAATACACCGGGGAGACGCCCACCGGCTACCGCCAGCGCGTCCGCGCCAGCTGAACTCGTTCAGGCGGCGAACCGGCTCCAGACAGCACACCGACGTCGACGTGGGCGCGCGCAGCGCTCGACGTGACCCACCAACGGCCTACCTGCTACGGCCTGGCCGAAAGGGGCAAGCACTTGACCGGGCGCGCAAAGACGGCCAAGGCCCGGCCGTCGATGATGAGCCGACAGGAGACCGTCGGCGGACCCAGACGGGCAAGGATGGCGCTCGCACCGGAGCTGACTACCGATGCGGACCATCGAGCCGTCCGACCTGTGGACGTCGAGGGTCGTCGTGGCGGCGTAGCGGAGGCAGCGTGAACAAGGACGACTTAATCCTGATCAGCGTGGACGACCATGTGATCGAGCCACCTGACATGTTCGACGGCTACATCCCGGCCAAGTACGCCGACCGGGCGCCTCGGCTCGTCTCGGACGAGGTGAGCGACAAGTGGGTGTTCGGTGAAGGCGAGGCTCGCAGTTCTGGGCTGAACGCGGTGGCCGGCCGCCCACCCGAGGAGTACGGCCTGGAACCGACGCGGCTCGAGGAGCTGCGACGGGGCTGCTACGACGTCCACGAACGCGTCAAGGACATGAGCGCCAACGGCGTGCTCGCCTCCCTGAACTTCCCGTCGATGGCCCGGTTCTGTGGCCAGTTCTTCGCGAGCCGCGTCGACCAGGATCCCGACCTGGCCCTCGCCGTCCTGAAGGCCTACAACGACTGGCACCTCGACGGCTGGTGCGCCTCCTACCCCGAGCGGTTCATCCCCTGTTCGATCCCGCCCATCTGGGATCCGCAGCTGATGGCGAAGGAGATCCACCGGAACGCGGCCAAGGGCGCCCACGCGGTCAGCTTCTCGATGAACCCCTACGCCCTCGGGCTGCCGTCGCTGCACAGCGAACACTGGGACCCGTTCTGGGCGGCGTGCCAGGAGACCGAGACGGTCGTGTGCGTGCACATCGGGTCGGGCGGGATCGGTGTGGTCACCGCGCCCGACGCCCCGATGAACGTCGAGATCACCTGCGCGGCCATCAAGACCTTCCCGACGGCGACCGACCTCGTGTGGTCACCGATCTTCCAGAAGTTCAAGAACCTGAAGGTGGCCCTGTCCGAGGGCGGCATCGGCTGGATCCCGTACTTCCTCGAGCGGGCGGACTACACCTACAAGCAACACAAGGCCTGGACCCGCCCCGACCTCGGTGGTCGGCTGCCCAGCGAGATTTTCCGCGACCACGTCGTCACCTGCTTCATCGTCGACGACTTCGGCCTGGCCAACCTCAACTGGCTCAACGAGGACATGGTGACCTGGGAGTGCGACTACCCGCACTCCGACAGCACCTGGCCGCGGTCCCCCGAGGTCGTGGCGGAGGCGGTGGCCGGGCTGACCGACACGCAGGTCGACAAGATCACCCACCTGAATGCCATGCGGGTGTTCTCGTTCGACCCGTTCTCCGTCCGGCCGCGCGAGCAGTGCACGACCGGAGCGTTGCGGCGGGAAGTCGCGGGCCACGACATCTCGATCGTCTCCCGCGGCACCCGGGACTGGCACGCGGCCACAGTGGGGCAGTTCGCCCACTCGCACCAGCCGACCAGCACGGCGTGAGCGCGGCCCCGCTCGCCGGGGTGCGGGTGCTCGAGGTCGCCTCGCACGTGTTCGTCCCGATGTCGGGGGCCGTGCTCGCCGAATGGGGCGCCGAGGTCATCAAGATCGAACACCCGGAGACAGGTGACCCGTACCGGGGCCTGGTCACCGCCGGCATGCACAAGCTGTGGAACGGCGTCGACGTGCACTTCCAGGCCACGAACCGTGGCAAGCGCTCCGTCGGGGTGGACGTCAAGCACCCGGCGGGCCGGCGGCTGCTGTCCCAGCTCATCGCCGCGAGCGACGTCTTCGTGACCAACCTGCGGGCCGACACCCTCGCCCGGCTGAAGCTCGACGTCGCCGACGTACGGGCCGACAACCCCGCGGTGATCTACGTGCGGGGCACCGCGTTCGGTGCCCGGGGGCCTGACGCCGGCCGGGGCGGCTACGACGCGGGCGCCTACTGGGCCCGCAGCGGCATGCAGCAGATCTTCACCGCGCCCGACGCTCCCTGGCCGGCGACGCCCCGGCCGGCGTTCGGTGACGTGGTCGGCGGGCTGGTCATCGCCGGCGCCGTCAGCACCGCGCTGTACCGTCGGTCGGCGACCGGCCAGCCATCGGTGATCGACGCCTCGCTCCTCGCGTCCGGCATGTGGCAGGTCCAGATGGACGTCATGAACGCCGCCATCAACGGCCCGACGGCGCCCGTGAGCGTCCGTAGCCGGTACGAGACCTCGAACCCGCTGATGCTTCCGTACCGCACCGCCGACGGCCGCGTGATCGTCCTGCAGATGCTCGCCCCCGACCGCTATTGGCCCCACCTGTGCCACGCCATCGACCAGCCCGACATGGCGAGCGACCCCCGCTTCCTCGACATCGACGCCCGCCGCCGCAACGCCCAGGCGTGCGTCGAATGGCTCGACGGCGTCTTCGCCCAGCGCACCTACGACGAGTGGCGGCACGTGCTGTCCGAGTTCGAGGGAGAGTGGGCACCGAGCCAGCCGCCCCACGAGCTGGCCGACGACCCCCAGGTCCAGGCCAACGGCTACCTCGCCCAGGTCGACGTCGGCAACGGCCACTCCCTCCCGCTGGTCACCGCACCGGTGCAGTTCGACGAGCAGCCAGGCGAACCGACCCGCGCCCCCGAACACGGCGAACACACCGAGACCGTGCTCCTCGCACTCGGCCTCACCTGGGACGAGATCGGGGAGCTCAAGGCCAACAAGGCCATCCTGTAACAGCGCGACGTCACGTCGCCGAGGGGGCCGTGTACCTGTGTCGGATCGGGCCTCGAACATCACGGGCGTGCTGTTGCCCGTCGACGGAGGATACGTAGCGAAATGACCAGGCCGGACAGCATCGGATTACTCGACCGCGCGCGTTTGCGCGAGGTCTTCGACCTCCGTAACGAGGCGAACGTCGGGGCGGTCGCGGGCTACACCGAAGATCCGTACCCGAGGTGGCACGAGCTCCGGGAGCGCGCAGCGGTGCATCCCGGCACATTGCACGAGCTGACCGGTTACCACGGCCCGGTGATGTTCCAGGGGCTGCCGTTCGGGGACCGGCCGCACTTCACCGCGTTCACGTTCGCGGCCTGCGACGAGGCGTTGCGGAACCAGGAGGTCTTCGCTTCCTCGCCGATAGCGGTCGACCTCGAGGGCGGGCAGCTCAGTCCGCTGAACAGCATCTTCTCCATGGCCGGCGCCCAGCACCGCCGTTACCGGAGGTTGGTGCAGTCCTCGTTCGTGCCACCGCGGATGCGCTGGTGGACCGAACGGTGGATCGAGACGACAGTGCACGCGCTGATCGACTGGTTCGTCGACGACGGCTACGCGGACCTGAACGTCGACTTCTCCGCGGCCGTCCCGGTACTGACGATCACGGGCAGCTTCGGGGTCGCGGTTGAGAAGGCCATCGCGATCCGGGAGGCACTGAGCAAACCGGACGAGCTCGTCCCGTTGCTGGCGCCGATCGTCGCGGCCCGCCGGGAAGCTCGCGAGGACGACCTCATCAGCGTCCTCGTCGACGCCGAGGTGCAAGACGACGATGGGAACACTCATCGGCTGTCAGACGCGGAGATCTATTCGTTCGCGGTGTTGTTGCTCCTGGCGGGATCGGGCACGACGTGGCGACAGATGGGTATCGTCCTGACCGCGTTGTTGCAGCGCCCCGAACTTCTCGACGCCGTGCGCGCCGACCGGCGGCTCCTACGCAACGCGATAGACGAGTCGTTGCGGTGGACGCCCACCAATCCCATGTTCTCCCGGTTCCTGACCAGGGGCATCGATTTCCACGGCACGCACCTTCCCAAAGGCGCGGTGCTGCACCTCGCGCTCGGTGCCGGCGGCCGGGATCCCAGCCGCTGGGAACGGCCTGACTCCTTCGAGGTGACCCGCCCCCCCAAGCCGGCGCTCGGGTTCGGCGGAGGACCCCACGTATGTCTGGGGATGCACGTCGCTCGAGCCGAGATGTACACCGGCATCAGCGCCCTGCTCGACAGGCTGCCGAACCTTCGGCTCGACACCGGCGCCGAACCACCCCGCATCATCGGCATGTACCACCGCGGCCCGACAGCGATCCCCGTGCTGTTCGGTTGACCCGTGCTGTTCGGTTGAGAGGAGCGACCCGTGACTGAGATCGACTTCCAACTTCCTGACCGGACCCTGCTCGGCGAGGAACACGTCCGCCGTTACCAGGAGACCGACGGCGAGGTCGGCTACCTCTGGAACGCCGTCCCGACATTGCTGCTCACCACGGTCGGCCGGCGCACCGGCGAGGCACGGACCACCCCGCTCATCTTCGGGCGCGACGGCGACGACTACCTCGTCATCGCCTCCACCGGCGGCTCACCCCGCCACCCAGCCTGGTACCTCAATCTCGCCGCCAATCCCCAGGCCGAGATCCAGGTACGGGCCGACCACCTCGCGGTGACCGCCCGCACCGCGACCGAGCAGGAAAAACCACGACTATGGGCGATCATGACCGACCAATGGCCCAACTACAACGTCTACCAGCGACGCACGGAACGAGTCATCCCCCTCGTCGTGCTGACCCCTTCGTGAGCAGCGGTTCGCCGGCGGCCCGCCGGACGGAAGGAGCAGGGCACCGTGGCTGACACGCCTCAGTTCGAGTCGAGAATGCTCGTCGACGGAAAACTCGTCGAGGCCGCCACGGGCAGGACCTTCGACAACGTCAACCCGGCGACCGAGGAGGTGCTCGGCCAGGTCGCCAATGCGTCCGCCGTCGACATGCACCGCGCCGTCGACGCGGCCCGCCGGGCCTTCGACGAGACCGACTGGTCCACGAACCGTGCCTTCCGCAAGCACTGCCTCTCCCAGCTGCAGGACGCGCTGGAGGCGGAACGCGAACAGTTCCGCGAGGAGCTGATCGCAGAGGTCGGCTGCCCGCGGGCGACCACCAACGGCGAGCAACTCGACGCGCCGCTCGCCGGCGCGCTGCGCCACCCGACCAAGCTCATCGACGAGTACCCCTGGGAGACCGACGTCGGCGACAAAGTCGACCCGCGAAGCGGAAAGCTGACGTCACGCAGGATCTGGCGCGAGCCGATCGGCGTCGTCGGCGTCGTCGTGCCGTGGAACTACCCGCTCCAGATCACACTGCACGGACTCGGCCAGGCCCTCGCCACCGGCAACACCGTCGTGCTCAAGCCGGCGCCGGACACCCCGTTCCACGCGACCCGCCTCGGGCGCCTCATCGCCGAGCACACCGATCTCCCGCCCGGGGTCGTCAACATCGTCACCGCATCGGACCACCTCGTCGGCGAGGAGCTCACCCTCTCCCCCAAAGTCGACATGATCGCCTTCACCGGATCGACGGCCGTCGGCAAGCGAATCATGGAGAAGGGCGCGGCCACCCTCAAGCGATTGTTCCTCGAGCTGGGCGGCAAGTCGGCGACGATCGTGCTCGACGACGCCGACCTGCAGACCGCCACGAGAATGGGCATCGCCGCGTGCGTCCACGCCGGCCAGGGCTGCGCCATCCCCACCCGGATGCTGCTCTCCCGCTCCCGCTACGACGAAGGCGTCGCCCTTCTCGAGGCCATGTACGCCGACGTCAAGGTCGGCGACCCTCAGCAGCCGGACACCATCACCGGCCCGGTCATCTCGGCGAAGCAACGCGAACGCGTGCTCGGCTACATCCGCAAGGGCATCGACGAAGGAGCCCGGCTCCTCGTCGGCGGCACCGACCGGCCCGAAGGACTCGACAAGGGGTACTTCGTCAGACCGACACTGTTCGTCGACGTCGACAACTCGACGACAATCGCCCAGGAAGAAATCTTCGGCCCCGTCCTGGCGGTGATCCCGTTCGACGACGACGAAGACGCCATCAGGATCGCCAACAACAGCTCCTACGGCCTATCCGGCGCAGTCATGTCGGGATCGCTGGAACGGGCACTGGCGGTGACCCGCCGCCTCCGGACAGGCACCGTCCACGTCAACGGCGGCTCGGCGTCCGGCCCGGACATGCCCTTTGGCGGATACAAGGCCAGCGGCATAGGACGACACAAAGGACAAGTCGGCTTCGACCAGTACCTCGAAACAAAGTCCACAGCCTGGCCGACAGAAAGCCAATGAGCAACGGCCGATTAACGCGATTCGCGTTGCGGCAGAGGCGTGTCCGACCAGCGCGATCCGGCTCTCGTTAGACGATGGAGTGTGACGGTGTTACTCGAGAGGAAAAGCGCGGTGATCACCGGCGCCGGGTCGGGCGTCGGTCGCGCCTCGGCCTTGCGGTTCGCCGAGGAGGGCGCGCTGGTCGTCTGCGCCGACCTTCGACTCCAGTGGGCGAAGGAGACCGTGCGCCAGGTAGAGGCTGCTGGCGGCGTCGCCGTCGCCCAGGAGTGCGACGTGGCGTCCGAGCAGGATGTCGCCGCCTCGGTCGCCGCCGCCGTCGAGCAGTTCGGCCGCCTCGACGTCATGTTCAACAACGCCGGCATTCCGACGCCGCGGCGCGGCAGGGCGATCGAGGACCACACGGTCGAGGACTTCGAGCGCCTGACCTCCGTCAATCTGCGCGGAGTGTTCCTCGGCTGCAAGCACGCGGTGGCGCAGTTCAAGAAGCAGGGCGACGGCGGTGTCATTCTCAACACGGGTTCGGTCGCCGGGCTGGTCGGCCTGGGCGACGTGGTCTACGGAGCGACAAAGGGCGGCGTCCACCAGCTGACCCGCGGCGTCGCCATCGAATGCGCACCCTTCGCTATCCGGGTCAACGCGATCTGCCCCTCCGGCATGCCGTACACCACCAACTTTACGGCGGCAGGCGGGACACAGGTCCCACCCGACGCCCTCGAACAGTACGCCAAGCACGTCGGGTCGATCCATCCACTGGGACGGCCGATCACGGCGGAGGACTGCGCCGAGGCAGCGGTATACCTGGTGTCGGACCGGGCCTCGAACATCACAGGCGTACTGCTGCCCGTCGACGGAGGATACGCAGCAAAATGACCCGACCGGAGCCGTCCTCACCGTGATCCCGGCATTGCGCCGCCACTAACAACCCGACCAGGAGGCGACACCATGACCGACCGGACCCGGGTGGGGACGTTGCAGGTGGCCACCAGCCTCCACGACTTCGTCGAGGCGGTCGCGCTACCCGGCTCCGGGGTGGAACCGGCCGCGTTCTGGGCTGGCGTCGAGGACATCCTCGTGGCCCTGACGCCGGCCAACAGGGCGCTGCTCGCCGAGCGGGACAGACTTCAGGAGGCCATCGACGAGTGGCACCGCGCCCGGACCGGCGGCCACCTCGACCCGCGGGAGTACCACGATTTCCTGGTCGGGATCGGGTACCTGCGACCGCGGCCAGAACCCTTCGAAATCTCCACCGATCGCGTCGACGAGGAGATCTCGAAGACCGCCGGGCCGCAGCTGGTCGTGCCGGTGCTCAACGCGCGCTTCGCGCTCAACGCCGCCAACGCACGGTGGGGCTCGCTGTACGACGCGCTGTACGGCACGGACGCCATCAGCACCGACGGCGGCGCCGAGCAAACCGCCGGGTACAACCCGGCGCGGGGCGCGAAGGTCATCGCGTATGCGCGGCAGTTCCTCGACGAGGCAGTCCCGCTGCGCGAGGGCAGCCACGGCGACGCCGTCGGCTACGCGATCGCCGACGGCGAGCTGGTCGTCACCCTGGCTTCCGGTGCGGCGACGGCCCTCGTGGACGCCTCGGCACTACGCGGGTACACCGGCGATGCGGCCGCCCCGTCCGGCGTGCTGCTGGTACACCACGGCCTGCATATCGAGGTCGTCGTGGACCGGCAGGGCTCGATCGGTGGCGGCGACCCGGCCGGCGTGCAGGACGTCCTCGTCGAGGCCGCGATCACGACGATCGTAGATTTCGAGGACTCCGTCGCCACGGTCGACGCCGAGGACAAAGTCGCGGGCTACCGCAACTGGCTCGCGCTGAACCGGGGTGACCTCAGCGAGGAGGTCACCAAGGGCGGCAGGTCCTTCACCCGCGCGATGTCGCCCGACCGGGAGTTCACCACCCCCGACGGCGGCCGGCTCGTGCTGCCCGGCCGGGCGCTTCTGCTCGTGCGCAACGTCGGGCACCTGATGACGACGGACGCCATCCTCGACCTCCACGGCGAGGAGGTCTTCGAGGGCATCCTCGACGCGGTCGTCACCTCATTGGCGGCGCTGCCCGGCCTGCGCGAGGACGCGGCGCGACGCAACAGCCGCACGGGCTCGATCTACATCGTGAAGCCGAAGATGCACGGCGCCGCCGAGGTGGCCTTCACCGTCGATCTTTTCGGGCGAGTGGAGCAGCTGCTGGGCCTACCCACCAACACCATCAAGATCGGGATCATGGACGAGGAGCGCCGCACGACGGTGAACCTGGCCGCCTCGATCGAGGCGGCCAGGGAGCGCGTCGTGTTCATCAACACTGGCTTCCTCGACCGGTCGGGCGATGAGATCCACACGTCCTTCGAGGCCGGCCCGATGGTGCGCAAGGCCGATATGAAGCAGCAGCGCTGGATCGCCGTCTACGAGGACCAGAACGTCGACGCGGGGCTGGCCGCCGGGCTGCCGGGCCGCGCCCAGATCGGCAAGGGCATGTGGGCGATGCCCGACTTGATGGCCGACATGCTGGCGGAGAAAATCGCCCAGCCGCTGGCCGGCGCATCGGCCGCCTGGGTCCCCTCCCCGAGCGCCGCCACCCTGCACGCGCTGCACTACCACCGCGTCGACGTGGCCGCCCGCCAGCGCGAGCTGGCCGGGCGAGCCTTCGCCGACGCCGGTGAGATCCTGCGCATCCCGCTCGGCGACCCGGCGGCCTGGAGCGAGAGCGACCGGCGGCAGGAGGTCGACAACAACGTGCAGTCGATCCTCGGTTACGTGGTGCGCTGGGTCGACCAAGGCATCGGCTGCTCGAAGGTGCCCGACATCCATGACATCGCGCTGATGGAGGACCGCGCCACGCTGCGGATCTCGAGCCAGCTGCTGGCGAACTGGCTGCGGCACGGCGTCGTCACCGCCGAGCAGGTACGCGCCAGCCTCGAGCGAATGGCGGCGATCGTCGACAAGCAGAACGCCGGCGATGCACACTACCGGCCGATGGCGCCGGACCTCGACGCCAGCGTCGCCTTCCGCTGCGCGACTGAACTGATCTTCGACGGGGCGCGGCAACCGAACGGCTACACCGAACCGATCCTGCACCGCCACCGCCGCGAGGCCAAGGCAGCCGCCCAGCCCACGGGGTGACCGCACCAATCAACTCCGCTTGGTCGTGTCGCCAACGAGGTCGAGCGCGAAATGGATTCCCATCTGATCTCGCGCAGGCCGAAGTAGGTCTCCTCGACGCGTCGCGCCTACGTCAGCGCTCATCCGACAGCACCAGCTCGGGGTGACGAGCCTTGATCATTTGCCGAAAGCCATCTCGCCACGCCACCTTGGTGCGGCCGAGCACCTGGTGCATGTAGGCGACGTCGGGCCAGAGCGGGGTGTGGGCTCGGGGCGTGTACTCGAAGATCGGTTCGGCGCCGACAAGCTCGCCCATGTACGCGCAGTAGTCCTCGACGCTGACCGTCTCGCTGCCTGCCCAGTTGACGGTGACGGGCGGGGTCCGGGCGACCTCCATGGCTCGGATGCCCAGCTCGACGTAGTCGTCTTCGTAGATCGGGTTGTAGTTGTTGGGTTTGTCGGGGTGCAGCAGGATCGGCTTGCCCGCCAGTATCGCGTCGAGTCGATCGGCGGGCGTGCCCCCTTCCGGGCCGTAGGTCGAGCAGATCCGGATGATCGTCAATGGAATACCGAAGTGGTTCGCGGCCCATGTGCACACCGCCTCGCCGGCGATTTTCGAGAAGCTGTAGTTCGCCCGCAGCGGCACGCCCGGCCCGTCCGCCTCGGTGAGCGGCCGCTGCCCTGGGTAGCCGTAGACGGAGCCGGTCGAACAGTAGACGAACCCCCTCGCCTTTCGGCAGTGGTACAGCAGTTTCCCGGAGTTTTCGGCGTTCGTCTCGAGGCAGCGGCCCCAGCCCTCCGCACCCGTATCGACAGCGGCGTGAAAGACGTAGGTGAAGTCATCAGGAAGGGACGAGAAGTCACCGGTGGACACGTCGAGCCGCACCGGGATTATGCCCGCGGCCGTCAGCCTTTCCCGATCACCTGGCTTGCTCATGCGCGCGGCGCCCCAGACGTCGTTCCGCTCGGCCAGGGCACGAGCGATCGGAAAGGCGATCTTCCCTGTTGCGCCAGTGATGAGGATCTTCTCGCCGTCGAGCACAACGACCTCCGGTCTCCCGCGCACCCTCGTGCGACGTCGTCAGAGCACGGCAAGGGTTATCAATGCCTTGATGTGCCCGTCAAGGGCGCGTCGACCGAGGGCGCCGCGCCCGCGACCTTGCCGTGTCGGGACCACGAGACGGTCATGACCACCTTGAGTGTCATACCGGGCACGGTGGGAGCCAGAGATGCCGATGGACCGCCACGATCGCCCCGTTCGGACTGTTGCCTTCCACGTACCTAAGGTCGCCAGCCTTGCATATCAAGTACTTAATATCAAGTACTTGCGGATAGCCCAAGGGGGCGTATAGCTTCGACCCGGGGGGTTCCGGGGACGGCCGGACTCCACTGGGGCGCCCCCGGAACCCGTCCCGTCATCCGTGGCAGAGGAGTAGGCAGTGGTTCGTTGGCCCAAGCCGTCCGAGGGCAGCTGGACGGAGCACTATCCGGAACTCGGAACCGAGCCGGTGTCGTACGAGGACTCGATCTCGCCGGAGTTATACGAGCTCGAGCGGGAAGCGATCTTCAAGCGCGGCTGGCTCAACGTTGGGCGGGTGGATCTGCTGCCGAGGACCGGCAGCTATTTCACCAAGGAGATCCACGTTGCCAAGACGTCGATCATCGTGGTGCGGGACAGGAGCGGCCAGGTCGCGGCGTTCCATAACATCTGTCGTCATCGGGGAAACAAGCTGGTGTGGAACGACTTCCCCGGCGAGGAGACGAGCGGCACCTGCCGGCAGTTCATCTGCAAGTACCACGCCTGGCGCTACGACCTCGACGGCGCACTGAATTTTGTGCAGCAGGAGGGCGAGTTCTTCGACCTCGACAAGAACGACTACGGCCTCGTCCCCGTTCACTGTGACGTCTGGGAAGGATTTATCTTCGTCAACCTCGCCAAGGAGCCCGAGCAGCCGTTGCGGGAGTTCCTCGGCCCGATGGTCACCTCGATCGAGGGCTATCCCTTCGACAAGATGACCGAGCGCTGGCACTACCGCTCCGAGGTCAAAGCGAACTGGAAGCTCTACATGGACGCCTTCCAGGAATTTTACCATGCACCGGTCCTGCACGCGCGGCAGTCGCCGGCGAAGTTTTCCAACGCCGCCCAGGAGGCGGGTTTCGAAGCCCCGCATTACCGGATCGACGGCCCGCACCGTCTGGTGAGCACGGCGGGGATCCGAGCGTGGGAGCTGGACCAGGACATGCGCAAGCCGATAGAGGATATCTGCCGCAGCGGCCTGTTCGGCCCCTGGGACATCCCCGATCTCGGCGTTGACAAGCTGCCGGACGGTGTGAACCCCGCCAAGTGTGATCCGTGGGGGCTTGATTCGTTCCAGCTGTTCCCGAACTTCACCATCCTGATCTGGGGTCAGGGCTGGTACCTCACCTACCACTACTGGCCGACGTCGTACAACAGCCACGTCTTCGAGGGAACGCTCTATTTTGTTCCGGCGAAGACGCCACGTGAGCGGATCGCCCACGAGCTCACGGCGCTGACGTTCAAGGAGTTCGGCCTACAGGACGCGAACACCCTGGAGGCGACCCAGACGATGATGGAGTCCCGGGTGGTCGACCGGTTCCCGCTGGGCGACCAGGAGGTGCTGTGCCGGCACCTGCACAAGGAGACGGCGAAATGGTTGGACGAGTACCAGCGCGGCCGGGTGGGGGCGTGACCGACGTGACCGCGAAGCTGCCGCGGGAGTTCGCCGACCTCGAGCCGTTCGTGGCCGACTGGTGCCTGCCGACCGAGCCGGAGCGTTACGACAAGCGTCTCGCCAGCCCGATGGACGACATGCAGACGTACTACGACGCCATCACGCCTCGGGCCGAGGCGGCGATGACCTACCTCGACCGGTACTCCCTCGACGACATGCCTGAAGAGGCCGTCAACCTGCTGTACATGCTGTACTCCATGATCATGGTGTCGTTCCCGGTCGAGTGCTGGCACCAGCAGCGCATCCCGGACTCGGGCGCGGCACACATCGACTGCCTCGTCGCCCCCGTCCCGTGAGCGACGCGATCGTCCTTCGAGCCGACCGCTGGGTGGACATCGTCGCCGGAAAGGTGCGGTCACCCGCTGTCATCGTGGTCGAGGGCAACCGCATCGTCGCGGTCAACCCCACCGCGCCGCCGCCGGCGGCGACCGAGGTCGACCTGGGCGACGTGACGCTCCTGCCCGGGCTCATGGACATGGAGCTGAACCTGCTCATCGGCGGTCCCGGCGGTCCAGAAGGGCTACCGAACCCGATGCACGGCGTCCAGGACGACCCGGTGTACCGCACGCTGCGGGCCACGGTGAACGCTCGCGCGACGCTGCTGGCCGGCTTCACGACCGTGCGCAACCTCGGGCTGATGGTCAAGACCGGCGGCTACATGCTCGACGTCGCACTGGCGCGAGCCATCGACCAGGGCTGGCTCGAGGGCCCGCGGATCATCCCGGCCGGGCATGCCGTCACACCGTACGGCGGTCACCTCGATCCGACCGTGTTCCAACGGCTCGCGCCCGGGATCATGCCGCTGAGCGTGGCCGAGGGCATCGCCAACGGTGTGGACGAGGTACGGACCTGCGTCCGCTACCAGATCCGCCACGGCGCCAAAGTGATCAAAGTGTCCGCTTCGGGCGGCGTGATGTCGCACTCGACGGCGCCGGGTTCGCAGCAGTACTCCAACCAGGAGTTCGAGGCCATCACGGACGAGGCCCACCGGGCCGGCATCCGAGTCGCCGCCCACGCGGTCGGCGACTCCGCCGTCCAGGCCTGCATCCGGGCCGGTGTGGACTGCATCGAGCACGGCTTCCTCGCCACAGCGGAGTCCATCCAGATGATGGTCGACCACGGGACGTTCCTGGTGTCGACGACGTACCTCACCGAGGCGATGGCCATCGAGCGGGCCGCTCCCGAGCTGCGGAAGAAGGCCGCGGAAGTGTTCCCCCGGGCTCAGGCGATGTTGCCCAAGGCCATCGCCGCCGGAGTGAAGATCGCCTGCGGCACCGACGCGCCGGCGATCCCGCACGGCCAGAACGCCCGGGAGCTCGTGGCCCTGGTCGACCGGGGCATGACGCCGATCCAGGCGCTGCGCGCCGCGACGGTCACGAGCGCCGAGCTCATCCAGATGGACGGCGAGCTCGGCCGCCTCGCGGCCGGCTATCTCGCCGACATCATCGCCGTTCCCGGCGATCCGTCCGAGGACATCACCACCACGCGGGACGTCCGGTTCGTGATGAAGGAAGGCCGTATCCACAAACATGGCTGACCAGCAGACGCAACGCGTCGCCGTCGTGACCGGCGGCGCCTCGGGGATGGGCCGCTCGATCTGCCAACAGCTCGCGGCGCGTGGGCACCGCGTCGCGGTGCTCGACCTCGACGGCGACGCGGCACAGGTCCTTGCCGCCGAGCTCCACCGCGACGGCGCCGACGCCCTGGCATGCCGGCTCGACGTGGCTGACCGGCCGTCGGTCGACGACGCGGTCGCGAAGGTACGCAGCGAGTTCGGGCCCGTGGAGATTCTGGTCACGAGCGCGGGCGCGGCGGCATTCGCGTCCTTCACCGAGATCACCGTCGAGTCCTGGCAGCGCATCCTCGACGTCAACCTGACCGGCACCTTCCACTGCGTCCAGGCGGCGATCTCTGACATGGTCGACGCCCGATGGGGTCGGATCGTGACGGTCTCCTCGTCGAGCGCCCAGCGGGGCTCGCCCCGGATGGCGCACTACGCGGCGGCGAAGGCTGGCGTCATCACCCTGACGAAGTCGCTGGCCCGTGAGTTCGCGCCCTACGGGATCACGGTGAACACCATCCCGCCATCCGGTATCGACACGCCGATGTCGCGCCGGTCCCAGTCCCTCGGCGACCTGCCCAGCAACGAGGTCATGGCACGGGCCATCCCGCTCGGCCGGCTGGGAACGAGTGACGACATCGCCGCCGCCTGCCTGTTCCTCTGCTCGGAGGAGGCGGGTTTCATCACCGGGCAGGTCCTCGGCGTCAACGGCGGCTCGGTCATATGACCCGTCTGACGCCGCTGCCGGTCGAGGCGTGGGGCGATGAGGCTCGGGCCGTGCTGCCGGCGTACCTGCGGCGTCCCGAGGTCTTCGCGTCGGGTGAACGGCCGATGCCGAACGTGCTGGGCCTGCTGGCCCGCCATCTCCCGCTCGGCAACGCCTGGCTCGCCTTCAACGAGGTGCTCGCCAGGCAGACCACCCTCGATCCGCGGCTTCGAGAGCTCACTGTCCTCCGAGTGGCGTGGCGCACCCGCTCGGCCTACGAGTGGGCCCAGCACACCCGGATGGGGCAGCAGGCCGGACTCACCGTCGAACAGGTCCATGCCGTCCCGCGCGGCGCCGACGCCGAGGTGTGGTCGCCCGTCGAGCGCGCCGTGCTCGCGGCGATCGACCAACTCCTCGACCGCCACGACGTCGACGACGCCACCTGGACGGAGCTGGGCGGGCACCTCCCCGCCACCGAACTGCTCGAGCTGCTGTTCGTCGTCGGCGCCTATCTGTGCTTCGCCGTCGTCACCAACGGCGCGGGACTGGCACCCGACCCGCCGACCGAGCCTGTCGACGCGCCCACGCTCCCCGCTCCGCACGGCTGATCGCGACCCCGACGGACCGACGGTTCGAGTCACGGTGGACGGTAGGCGGCACCGTCCGCTTCGCCGCGCCGTGTCGTCTGGACCGCCATGCGCCGGGTCGGGTCCGTTTGCCGTCCGCCGACGCCGTCACCGCCCGACGGATCCACCGGGCACCCGGGTGACCGTCGCGGCGCGCCGGGCCTGGGCATCTGTTCGTGTGGACACACCCGTCCGGTGGCGGGTGTTCAATGCGTCGGCCTCGCATATGGTCGGCGTGAGCCCCAAGCCGCTCCACCGGGGACAGCATCAACGCTCGTGAGCGCCACGAGTGGGAGGTCCGCACCACTGTGATCGTGATTGACCGCCGGGGCTCGGCCACGCAGTGCCCTGAGGCTCGACCTCTCCACGCCCGGTCATGCTCGGCGACAAGCCGATTCAGGGAATGCGCGCTGACCGCATCCAGCGCCCGATCCGGTCATTGATGCTCGTGGACAGCGATGATCACATAACCTGGCTCCTGAAGCAGGCCTCGCATTATACCCGGCGAGCGGTAAATGACGCTATCCGCGGCTACGGCGTCACGTCGGAGCAGATCGGCGTCCTCAGGCGTTTGGCCGAGACTCCCGGCCTGTCCGGCGCGGACCTGGCCCGGCGGTTACTCATCACGCCGCAGGCATCCCAGCTGGCGCTGGCCACGCTGGAGAGGCGGGGCCTGATCGAACGAAAGCCCGACAGGAACCACGGGAGGATCCTTCGCGCCTACCTCACGGAGAAGGGCTTGAGCGTCACCACGGACTGTGTCGATGAGGCCCTCAAGAGCGAGGAGAAGCTGCTCGAGGTGTTCGACGCCGCCGAGCAGGAGACGCTCCGGGAACTCCTGCGGCGGCTGACGGCCCGCATGCCGCCGGACGGCGACCCGGCGGCGGATGACGATGCGGCGGCGAACGGCGACGCGGCGGACTGAGCCTGAACGGGCCCGGCCGGAAACTCCACTCCGCCGTGGGCGGGCGGTCGTACGCGGGGGGTCAGAGTTCCGGGCCCAGCGTGGCGAGGAACTCCTGGGTCCGGACCCGTGACCGCAGGCGGGTGGCCGGGTCGGCGCCGAGCGGCACTATTCGCGCGGCGAAGTCGGTGACGCCGGCGTCGCGGTAGCGCTTCATCCGCGCCACGATGGCCGACTCGTCCCCGGCGGCCATGGTGTCGCCCACGCCCTCGGCTTCCCCGTGTTCAAGCAGGCGCACGTAGTTCGGTGAGATGTCGGCGTGGCCGAGTACCTCGCTCGCAAAGGCCCGTGCGTTGTCGACCTCGCTGTTGAGGCACAGCGCGACGGGTACGCCCGCGATGATGCGCGGCGCACCCCGCCCCGCCCCGGAGGCCGCTTTGGTGATACGCGGGGCGATGTGGCCGGCGATGGCCCGCTCGTCGGCCATCCAGAGGACGGTCCCGGACGCTTGCTCGCCGGCGATACGGAGCATGACCGGGCCGAGCGCCGAGATGACGACCGGCATCGGGACGGGGTCGACGACATCGAACGGGCTGTGCACGTGGTAGGTGTCGTTCTCGACGTCGACCGGGCCGGGTCCGGTGAAGGCCTGGTTCAGCACGGCGAGGTAGTCCCGGATCAGCGCGGCCGGCCGCTCGTAGGGCAGGCCGAGCTGGTCCTGGACGATCCAGTGATGCGACGGTCCGAGGCCGAGCGTGAACCGCCCCCCGCACGCGGCCTGAGTGGTGAGGACCTGCTGCGCCATCGGGATCGGGTGACGCGTCTGCAGGGGCACGACCGCCGTGCCGAGCTCGATGCGTTCGGTCACGTGGCCGGCGAGCGCGATCGCCGTCATCGCGTCGAGGTAGCCGGGGATCTGGGGAATCCACATGGAGGTGAACCCGGCACGCTCGGCGTCCTGTACGTCGGCCACCAGCCCAGCCAACCGGTCGGCGCGCGAACGTTCCTTGTCCGAGCCGACCATCAGGCCGATGCGCATCTCGTCCTCCTTCTCGCCATCAGGGAAGGTACCGGTCCCACGCGTACGGAACGACCGGGTAGAAAGGGCCAGCCAGCAGCCGTGAGACCGCCGCTGTCTCCCAACGCCGTTCGAGCACGGGACGCAGCCGCGCCGCCGTGTCAACCGGGTCGTCGTCGAGGAAGCAGTAGGTGATCTGCTGGCCGGCCGCGGCGGTCGAGAACGCCGTCGGCGTAGACGTCGCCGACCAGATGCCGGCCACGCCCGGAATCTCGACGAGCGCGTGGGTCGGTGCCGTGCCCTGCTCCAGCAGCACGTAAACGCCCGTGACCGGCCGCCAGGGCAGCACATCGGCTCCAGCCCTGATCCGTGGGGCCGCGGCTGTGGCTTCGACGGTGTAGACGCCGCGTTGCACCGGCGGCAGCACGAACGGCGTCCGCCCCGCGTTCCGCAGCGCGACGGAGAGGTCGTTGAACTCCTCCAATCCCACGATGTCGGCGAAGAAGTACGTCATCACATGGTCGGCGCCGTCGTAGCCGGCGTGGCTCGCCGCGCGGGCGGCCCGGCAGTTGGGCGTCGACACGAGCCGGAGCGACGCGCGCAGGGTCGGCAGCCGCTGCTGCTCAGGCCGATGATCCAAGGTGTGCCACTCGAGGTAGTCGGCGTCGCCGCCGTCGGGGTGGCGCGCCGCCATCGACACGAAAATGGTGGTGATGTCCGTCCGTCCGGTGGCGAGGATCTCCGGGACGTCGTCCGACGGTATGCCGACTCCGTCGAGCACGATGATCTCCGTCTCTTGCGCCGTGTCCCCACTCGGTACCTCCGCGCAGAGTATCGATTATCAAGGACTTGATGTAATGGGTTGTCAAGGACTTGATGTAGCGGCGAGGATAGCGGCCATGGCAGCGCTCGTCGGCCCCCCTCGGACGAGGCCACCGAAGTCGGGGGCAGCGGACCGGCCGGCGCCGAGGCGGGCTCGGCGTCGGGTCCGCGGCCGTGGTTCGCCGCCGAGGCTCCCGTCGTGCTCGGCCCCGACGCCGCGCCGCACCCGCCCTGACCACGAGAGGAAGTCGCCCATGTCCGCCCTCGTCGGCACCCCGTCGGACGACGTCCCGGCGATGCTCGCCACCGGTCGAACCGATGTGACCACGATCTACGTGTCGATGTCGGCGCGCCACCCTGAGGGCCGCGATGCCGACTACCTGGCGTGGCACTCGCTCGATCATCGCCCCGAGCAGCATCGGCTCCCGTCCCTGCGGGCGTCCTTTCGCCTGGTCTCGACGCCAACCTGCCGAGCGGCCCGAGCGGCCGGCGACGGGCGCTACGACGCCACCGACCACGTCATGACGTATCTGTTCACCGACGTGGCCGGATTGCCGGCTTTCAACGACCTGAACGTCGCCATGATCGATGCCGGCCGGACGCCCTACCTCCTCCCGCTGGTGGAACGGGCCGTCTACCGCCTCGACGGCACCGTCGCGGCGTCCCGGATCAAGGTCGGCGCCGACGTGCTGCCATGGTGGCCGGTGAGAGGCGTGTACATGCTCGTCGAGCGCGGCGACGCCTCGCCGGCGCCCCTGGCCGACGTCCCGGGCGTCGGCGGCGTGTGGTGGGGCGGCGCGCTGCCGATGCAACCGCCGTACACGACGAGGAACAACGCCGGACTGCGGATCAGCTACTGCTTCCTCGACGACGACCCGGTGGCCGTGGCCGAGGACTTGCGGCCCTTGCTGGAGAAGCGGTGGAGCGATGCCGGCGTCGAGCCCCTCCTGGCCGCGCCCTTCCACGCACTCGTCTCCTACGACTGGGCCCGGTACCTGCCGTGAACGATCCCGTCCACGATCGGCCGTGTGTCGAGATGCCACGCGGGACCGGGCGCGCGAAGCGGTCCACCAGTCCGACCGGCCGTGGCCGAGGCGCTGCTCGTTCCACCATCCACCATCCACCAGCTGAGCTAAAGCCAAGCGTGGCAAACCTGATGTCAGCCAACAAAGGACGCCGTCAACGCCGCCGCGGCCTACCTCTGCGACAACCACGCCGCCACCGACCGGCCCGGCGCGCTGTGGCACTACAACCTGACTTGGGACATTTTAGTCGTCCAGCGCCCCTGGTGGGGCGGCCCGACGCCCGGGACACCCGGGGGTGGCTCGCTCACCTGCCGGCGGTCAGGAGGTGGGCGACTCGGCTGGCTTGCGCCGTGCGCAGCCGGACTTCCACCTGGCCGGACCGGGACGGATTGGTTGTCCCAGCGTCATAGGCGAAGCAGATCCGGTCCGGCCGGTCGGCGACCACCTTGATCGTGGAGCGGATCGGATGGGCATGTGGCACGTCGATGTGTTTCATCCGGCCGGCCCAGACCACCAGGCGCCCGGCCGTGACCGCGATGGCGCCGGAGGCGGCCTCCTTGCTCCACGACGTCCACTCGCCCGGAGCCCGGTAACGGCGGTACGTGACCGACCCGGTCAACCCCTCCTCCAACAGGACCAGCCCTTCGGCGGCGAGTTCGGCGCGCAGTTGCTCGGGTAACCGGCCCGAGCCAATGCCAACCAGCATGCGCAGCAACGGGTGCACACACCGCAGGTTAGCCGCGCCGGTCAAGCACTGACGCGGGCCTGCTTCGGCAAGAATTCGGCGGCTACCGGTCCCCCCGCTGACGGCCAGACCCCGGTCGCTGGTGCGGCGGCGCTGCCCTCGTCCCCCCGCGCCGACAGGCTTGTAACCACGAGCGGCGAACGTTAACGGTGCGGTCGCCACCTCGTCGCTTCCCGGTTGCCAACGTTCTTGGCCATACCACTCCGAGAGCGCCGCGAACAGCGGTGCCAGACTGCGGCCCAGTTCGTTGATCTCGTACTCCACCCGCGGTGGGACCTCGGGGTAGTAGGTGCGCTCGACGAGCCCGTCGCGTTCCATTTGCCGTAGCCGCTGGGTCAGCACCTTGGGCGTGATCGTGGTGAGGCGGCGCGACAGCTCCACGAATCGCTGCCGCCCGAACTCGTTGAGCACCCACAGGATCGGGGTGGTCCAACGGCTGAACACGATGTCGACCACGGGCGCGATCGGGCATGCCTGCTCCGGATCGACCTCGGTGAGCTCGGTCACTTCCACACTGTTCCCCAATACTTTCCTCTAGGTACCTACCAGCTCCCCGGTCGTAGCTTGGCCGAGTCAGGAAAACGAACTCGGATTTGGGAGCGAACATGATCGTGGTAACCGGAGCGACGGGCAACGTGGGACGGCCGCTGGTGGAGGCCCTGGTCACCGCCGGCGAAGAGGTGACAGCGGTCGCTCGACGGATCGCTGCCCAGGATGTGCCCGCGGAGGTGGCGTTTCAGCAGGCCGACCTGCTCGAACCGGAGAACCTCAAACCTGCCCTCGACGGGGCTGAGGCGCTGTTCCTGCTGACCTCTGGCGAGTTCATGGGGGCCGGCGGCAACCTCGGCGACGTCCTCGAAGTCGCGCGAGCCGCCGACGTTCGGCGGGTCGTCTTGCTGTCCTCCCAAGGCGTCGTCACCGGGCGCCATCCCTCGAACCTGGAAAAGGCCGTTCAGCAGTCGAGTCTGGAATGGACAATGCTGCGGCCGAGTGGCTTTTACTCCAACGCGCTCCAGTGGGCCAAAATGGTCCGTACGCAACGGATGGTTGCCGCGCCGTTCGGCGATGTCGCGATACCGGGCATCGATCCGGCTGACATCGCCGAAGTCGCCGCGGTCGCGCTGCGCGACGCCCGTCACGTAGGCAATACCTACACTCTGACCGGGCCGGCGCCGGTCTCACCCCGGCAGCAGGCCGCGGCGATCGAGGCCGCACTGGGCGAGCCGGTGCGGTTCGCCGAGCAGAGCCGCGAGGAGGCTCGGGCCCAGATGCTGCGGTTCATGCCCGAGCCGGTCGTGGAAAGCACTCTCGACATCCTGGGCCTGCCTTCGGCCGAGGAGCAGCAGGTGAGCCCTGACGTCGAGCAGGTCCTTCGCCGCCCGGCCCGCACCTTCTCCGAATGGGCGGCGCGCAACATCGCGGCCTTCAAGTGACCCGCGCGAAGGCGAAGCGGTTGTTGGCCTCGGCCGAGGATTTCCTGGCCGAGGCGAACGTCGCGACGCTGACGACTGTCCGGCCCGACGGCTCTCCTCATGTGGTGGTGGTGCGTTTCACCTGGGACGACGACGCGGGGCTGGCGAGGGTGATGACCGTCGCCGCCTCGCGCAAGGCCAGGAACCTGACCGCAAACCCAGGTGGCCGCGCCGCTCTTTGTCAGGTGGCGGGTTTTCGCTGGATCACGATCGAAGGCACGGCCACGGTGTCCGACGATCCCCGCCGGGTGGCCGAGGGGGTGCGCCGCTACACCGGGCGCTACCAGTCCCCGCCACCCAATCCGCCAGGGCGAGTCGTGATCGAGATCGCGATGGACCGGGTGACGAGCCTCAACATCTGACGTTCCACTCAACGCGACAAAAGGAATCTCTCATGCCTACCAAGAATGTTCTCGACTCGACGATCTTCTATCGTGAGGCCGGCACCGGGGCGCCGATCGTCTTCCTGCACGGCAATCCCACGTCGTCGTACGGGTGGCGGCACATCATGTCGGCCGTCGGCGACCCAGGCAGACGACTGGCGCCGGACCTGATCGGCATGGGTGACTCGGGCAAGCCGGACATCGACTACACCTTCGACGATCACGCCCACTATCTGGACGCCTGGTTCGACGCGCTCGGTCTCGACGACGTCGTACTGGTCGGCCATGACTGGGGCGGGGCGCTCGCCTTCGACTGGGCCGCACGCCATCCCGGCCGCGTGCGGGGCATCGCGTTCACCGAGACCATCGTGAAGCCGATGTCGTGGCAGGAATTCCCCGAGGCCGGCCGCGAGCTGTTCCGGTCGATCAAGACTCCCGGGATGGGCGAGACGATGATGCTGGACCAGAACGCGTTCATCGAGGCATTGCCCACCATGGTCGCCCGGCTCACCGATGAGGACTTCGAAACCTATCGCAAGCCGTATCCCACGCTCGCCAGCCGCCGGCCGCTGCTGCGCTGGGCACGATCGATGCCGCTGGACGGGGAGCCGGCCGACGTCGTGGCCAGGGTCGACCGCTACGACGACTGGCTCGCGGCCAGTACCGACGTGCCCAAGCTGCTGATCACGTTCCAGCCCCTCTTCGGCGCGATGATGGGCCCGGAGCTCGTCGACTGGTGCGCCGCCAACATCGCCAGTCTCGACATCGCCGGGCACGATCTTGCCTCCGGCCACCAGACCCCGGAGGACCAGCCCGAAGCGATCGCCACCGCCATCGCTTCCTGGCTGGACAAGCACGACCTGCGAGCAGCTGGGTGAGCGGTTATGGCGGTTTCCAAGAACGGACCCGGCAGACCGCCGAGATCGTCGCGGCAGCGTGCCTGCCACCACTGGTGGCCGGCGCGGGTGGCCACGTGCCGGGGCGCGAGGACACCGGTCACGTAGGCATGCGCGACCAGGGCCGCTCTGCCGGTCACGCCCCACCCCCGGCCACGCATACCGTGGACACGGCGCCTCCGCGCGCCTCGCGCGGCCCTCCCTGTCAGCTCGCGGAAGACGAGCTCCGCGACGTGGCCGACCTCGAACAGCACGCCACCGCCGTGTACCTGAGCAAGCCCGCCGCGCGGCTGAACTGGAACATCCTGAACCGCCTGGTCACCGAGGCGCCCCCGCCAGCCGACACAGAAGCCATCCTCTACCAGATCCTGCGCGAGACCTGAACTCAGCCATCTTCGGTAACATCGCGAGAGTGACAGAGCTAGATCCGTTCCGGGTCGACGTGCCGGCCGACGTGCTCACCGACCTGGCCGAGCGTCTGCGGCGGACGCGGCTTCCGAACGAGATACCGGGCATCGGCTGGGAGCAGGGCATCCCCCTGGAGGTACTCCAGAGGATCATCCGCTACTGGCTGGACTCCTATGACTGGCGGGTCCACGAAGCCCGCCTGAACCGCTACGAGCAGTTCATTACGACGGTCGAGGGCCAGCGTTTCCACTTCCTGCACATTCGGTCGCGTCACAAGACGGCCGTCCCGTTGTTCCTGACCCACGGCTGGCCTGGTTCCGTAGTCGAGTTCCTCGACGTGATCGACCCGCTGTCCGATCCGGCTGACCCTGCCGATGCGTTCCACCTAGTGGTGCCCTCGCTGCCCGGTTACGGGTTCTCCGGCCCGACCACGGAGGCGGGCTGGAACCCCCGGCGGATCGCCGCCGCCTTCGGTGAGATCGCCGACCGGCTCGGCTACCAGCGCTACGGCGTCCAGGGCGGGGACTGGGGCGCGATCGTCTCCTACAACATGGCTGAGTTGCGCCCGGAACGCGTCCTTGGCTTGCACGTCAACCTGATGAACGTGCCGCCGCCCAGCGGCGAGGCGGCCGCTCCCCCAACAGCGTGGGCGCGGCGGATGGGACGCGCTGGCGGCGGCTACGACGCGATTCAGGGGACCAGACCACAGGCGATCGGTTACCTGCTCGACGACTCGCCGGCCGGGCTGGCGGCCTGGATCATCGAGAAGTTTTACGAATGGACCGACCAGTCCGGCGGCAGCTTTGTCCTCACCAAGGACCAGATGCTGACCAACGTGATGGTCTACTGGGTGAACCTCACCGGAGCGTCGTCGGCCCGTCTGTACTGGGAGCGACGCCAGGCCCCGGAGACGATGGTGCCGCAGCGACGGGTCTCCGTGCCAACCGGAGTGGCCAATTACCCGGGAGAACTGGTCCGGTCGCTCCGGCCGCACGCCGAGCGATTCTTCAACATCGTGCACTGGACCGAACTCCCCCGCGGCGGGCACTTCCCCGCGATGGAGGTGCCGGACATCTTCGTGGATGACGTACGGGCATTCTTCCGGCCTCTGCGCTAGGGAGCTTCCCGTGGATCTTCGGCTAGCCAGATGAAGATCCACGCGATGATGATCTCGTTGCAGAAAACGCAGAACGGGATCAGCCTGTTCAACCCGGCCACCGTGACGGTCACCCGTTACCGCTACCGGGGCGCCAGGATTCCGCTCCCCTGGACAGCGGCCACCGCCCTGGAGGGCTTGGCCGATGACGTCGCTGGTGTCGGTGTGGGCCGAGTGGAGCCTGCCCCGCTACGCCAGTGGCTGCGCGGGCTGCTCGTCGTCGGGCTGCGCGGTGGTCGTCTCGTCGGTGCCGTCTGACGAGGCGTGTGGTCGTCCCGCCGCCGCGGCGCGGGAGCGGATGTCCTCCAGGCTGGCCTCCAATGCCTTCCACACGGCGGACAGGCTGCCGGCGACGGCATCCGCACCGCTGAGCAACGGCTCGGCGGCGGGTTCACCTTCGGTGTCCGAGGAAGCGCCGGCGTCGGCGTCGGCATCGGCCACCGGTCCGGGGTCCGGGGAGGCACGGCGGCCGCTCAACGCGCCGAAGGCGAGGCGAGCCAGGCCCAGCAGCCGGCGATCGGTGGCCTCGACCACGACAGCGGCGTCGGTCAGGCGCAGCGACATCCCGCGGCGCCCGGCTATTTCCGGCAGCTCGTCCGACGTGCCAGTCAGCTCGGCGCGGAGCAGGGCGTCGCGGGCGGCCGAGAGGTCGAGGCCGAGGCCCGTCAGCGTCCTGGTCGCCGCACTGGCGGGATCACTGAGCAGGGCCAACAACAGGTGGTGCGAGCCGACCGGGTCATGACCGGCATAGCCGCCCGCACCCGAGATGCTGGCCATCGCCGCCGCGGTGCGGCGCGGCTCTTCCTCCTCGATGCCGAGGACGCCGCTGTCGACATCGGCGAGCGCACCGTGCCGCCGCCGTCCGGTCGCTCTGTCGGCCCCGTCCGCGGCGATGAGCGCGAGAACTCGCGCGCGCAGCTCCCGGCTGTCCACCTTCCACTCGCTCAGCATGCGCGCGGCCAGACCCTCGTTGAGCTCCAGCAGGCCGAGCAGGACGTGTTCGGTCCCGATGTAGTTGTGCCGCAGGCCGAGCGCCTCCCGTAGTGACTTCTCCAGGACCTTCTTGGCCCGGGGAGTGAACGGGATGTGGCCCTGCAGGGGCTTCTTGCCCCGTCCGACGGCCGCGACGACGCGTGCCCGGGTCATGTCGATCGACAGGTCGATCTCGGCGAGGGCGCGCGCGGCGATGCCGTCGGTCTCGCCAAGCAGCCCGAGCAGGACGTGTTCGGTGCCGATGTAGTTGTGATCGAGTCCACGGGCCTCCTCCTGGGCGAGGACGACGACGTGGCGGGCTTGAGTGGTGAATCGCTCGAACATGAGGCCAGCATCGGCCCGCCTTCTAACCCGGTCAATACCATGCTAATAATAGGCTCGATGAGGAGGTAGCCGTGAACTGGGACGATCGTCTGGATCAGTGGGACGTCGAGCGAGAACTCGCTTCCCGACTGGAGGACTCCGACTGGGTGACCCTCCAGGAGGCCGCCGCCAGGACCGGCGTGTCCCGTGCCGCGTTGCGGACCTGGTACCGCGGGGATCTCATCCCCTCTCGTCTGGTCGACGGCCCACACGGTCCGCAGCGCCTGGTACCGCTGGCGATGGTCGCGGCGCGGGCTGGCGAGTCCCCGCGGCTGCGCCGGAAGTGGGAGAAGCGCCTCGGCGAGGAGGCGCTGGTCGAGCTGCTCCAGCATCGGATCGACGACCTTGAGGCCAGGGTGGCCGCCCTGGAAAAGCGTGACCCCACTGGCCGCCGTGGGTCCGCGCCCGGGTGACCAGACGGCCGACGACTGGCCATCCCATCAGCCCTGTGGGGTGCGAAAAGTCGGCCTGGGTCTGTGAGCTGGGCCGATGCGACGGCCAGGTCCTCGACGTGCTGGCCTCCGAGAAACGGGACCTGGCCGCGGCGCGCCGTGATCGGCTCGCTGCGCCGGCCGGAGTACGCGGACGGGCCACCGCGGGCGGGAGGTGGACAGAGCCGCTGCAAGATCAGGCCGGCCAGGAGGTCGTTGCGGGCACTATCGTCGAGGCCTCGGTGGCAGGAACGCCGGGAGGGCGTGGTCTGCCGTGCCGGTGCGAGATGGGTTCCCGCCGGGGTGATCGGGGCGACAGATGTGAGCAGCGCCGTGCGGGTGCGGTCGGTGGCCGCGGCGGCGGCCGCCTCCTCCGCCTTCGTCGAGAGCCTGCGGTGCTCGAGCGCGACGGCGGCCTGCGCGGCGAAAGGCAGCCAGCACGCTTCGGTCGGAGGCGGGCAGGACCCTGCCGCGCAGCGCCAGGGTGAGGTCCCGGCTGATGGGCACGACGGTGTCCGCGTCGTCCGGGTCCAGGCACGGCGGGAATCCGCGGAATCCGACCAGAGCCCAGGTGTCGCGGGAGGGGGCGACGCCTGTCTCGCCGCGTTGGAGGAGGGTCACCGACTCGACGGCGAAGCTCTCCCGGACGCGGTCGAGCAGTACTGGCAGCGCCACCTGGCCGGCGATGAGGCTTCCGGACAGCGTAGTGAGCATCGCCGCCTCGGCGCGGGCCCGGGCGGCCTCGCCGACGTAGCGGGCCGAGGCCTCCACGACGCCGCTGACGGCGAGCGCGACGACGAGGAAGACGGTGAGCGCGACGACGTTGAGCGGGCCGCGGACGAACAGCGAATGCACGGGCGGGGTGAAGAACCAGTCAGCGAGCAGGCCCGCTCCCACCGCGGTGACCACGGCCGGGTAGAGCCCGCCGACGAGCGGTCCGGTCCGTCGATGCGGCCATGTCAGTGGCGAGGCGCGCGACCGGATGTGTGGCAATGGCCGCGCCGGCAGCGGGCGTAGGACTCCGCTCGATGGACAAGCCGCCATGCATCAGCATGAGGCCGAGCAACACCACGCCGACCAGCAGCAAGGTCCGCGCCCACGCGAGGACCCGCGCGCTGGATATGCGACGGGGCAGGCTCACCAGCCGCCATTCTTACCGGCATCCTTTCCGGACGCCCGGCGGAGCCCGAGTCACGCACCACGTCCTGGGCCTGCCCCATTGGTCATGGCGATACGGGACCTTCTCGGATCACCTGAAGGTTGATAACGGCACTATCATCGATGTCGACGGAGGGGGAGCCGACCACGATGCTCGCGGCGCCAGCCACCGCTGTCCCGGATGGTTCACCCGGGGCGGGCCCGCTGACGCGGGAGCACGTGTCAGGCTGGACCGGCTGGGCTGCGTCGCTTGGGGCGCTAGCGAGCGGGCTCGCGGTCGCGGCGCTGCTGCTTGCCCTGGTCGTGATGCACGCCGGCCTGGCCCCGGCGATGGCCGGGCACTCTGCCATGACCGCGGGTGGCGGTGGCGTGTCCGCCGTGACGATGCCAGGCCACCTCTCCATCGACGAGGCGGCATCGATGACGGGCGCGGCCATGGCGCGGCCCGCCGACGGGAACCTGGCCACGGGTCTGGCGGCGTCGGCGATGGCCGCTGCGGCGGCGCCGGGCGAGACGGGCGCGGGCGGGATGCCCGGCCACGTCGGTGGCGTGATGTGCCTGGCGGTGTTGACGCTGGTCGCGCTGTCGCTGGCTGTGCCGTTCCTGCGGCGGATCGGGCGAGGGCCCGCGGGGCAGGTCGGTGGCCTGATGTCGCCGGGCATGCGCGCGGGCTGGGCCGCCGACCGGCCGCCGCGGCCGGCCGCCGCGCTCGCGCGGCTGTGTGTTCTGCGGACGTAGAAGCGGTTCTCGGCTTCTCGATGCCCTGATCCGTTCGCCCGGGCAGGTGCTTGGACCGGTCCGTTGTCCGGTCGTGCCCGGGTTTCCTCGTCTGGAGAACCTGCATGTCTTCCCAACTTTCAGCCCCGTCGGGGGCTGTCGCCGGCGCGCCAGGACGTCGCGGCCGCCGGGTGCTCGTCGTCGTCCTCGTCGCCGTCGTCGCGCTCGCCGCGGTGACCGCCGGTGTCGTCACCCGTCTGGCCCGCGGTGGCGACGACACCGGTGGCCAACTGGTGGCGCCGTCCTCAGCGGCCGTCCTTGCCACCGAGCGGGCCCGGCCGGCCAGCGGCCGCACCGTGACCAGGACCATCACCGCCCGCCCCGCAAAGATCGACCTCGGCGGAAAGACCGTGACCACCTGGACGCTGGACGGCACCGTGCCCGGCCCGGAGCTGCGGGTCCAGGTGGGTGACCGGCTGCGTCTGACGTTGCGTAACCAGCTTCCGGTGGAGACGTCGCTGCACTGGCATGGCCTGGAGCTGCGCAACGACATGGACGGCGCGCCTGGGGCCTCCGGCTCGGCGATCCCGCCGGGCGGGTCGTTCACGTACGACTTCACCGTGCCGTCGACCCCGGGCACCTACTTCTTCCACAGCCACGTCGGGACCCAGCTCGACACCGGTCTGTACGCGCCGCTCGTGGTCGAGGACCCGACGGCGCCGCGTGACGACGACACGGACGCCGTGCTCATGGTCGATGACTGGACCGACGGCCTGGGCCGATCACCCGACCAGGTCCTCGAGGACCTGCAGGCCAGGGGTATGGCGGGCATGGCCGGCATGGGAGGAGCTGGCGGCTCGGGCGGGATGCCCGGGATGAACATGGGCGGCGGCGGGATGGGCCCGCTCGGAGCAGACACCGGTGATGTCGCCTACCCGGCCTACCTGGTCAACGGCCGGCTGCCGGAGCAGCCCTATGTGCTGTCTGCGCAGCCGGGGCAGCGGATTCGGCTGCGGCTGGTCAACGCCGGCTCGGACACGGTGTTCCGGTTCGGTGTCGGCGGGCACCGGCTCACGGTCGTCGCGGCCGACGGACGGCCGGTGCGGCCGGTGGACGTCGACACGCTGATGGTCGCGATGGGCGAGCGCTACGACGTGGAGATCACCGCCGGGACCGGGGTCTTCCCGCTGATGGCGGCGCCGGAGGGCAAGGACGGCATCGCGATGGCGGTGCTGCGCACGGCCGCCGGCCCGATACCGAACCCGGCCGACCGGCCGGCGGAGCTGAACGGCCGGCTGCTGACCTACGCGGACCTCCACCCCACCGCCGCCGACGCCCTGCCCGCCCGCGAGCCCGACCAGGTGATCACGCTGCGCCTGGGCGCGGACCCGACCGACTACCGGTGGACGATCAACGGTAGGTCCTTCGACGACTCCGCCGGCGACCCGGCCGCCAACCACCCGTCCGAGCTGCGGGTCCACCAGGGCCAGCGGATCCGGCTGGTGTTCCAGAACGCCACGATGATGGCCCATCCGATGCACCTGCACGGGCACACCTTCGCGGTGCTCGCGCCGACCTCGAACGGGGTCCGCAAGGACACCGTGCTGGTCCCGCCGATGGGCACGGTCACGGTCGAGTTCGACGCCGACAACCCGGGCCAGTGGATGATCCACTGCCACAACGCCTACCACGCGGCGGCCGGCATGATGACCATCCTGTCCTACGTCACCTGACACCAGCCCGACCTCGGCTCGGCGGGCCGCTCCCGGCCCGCCAAGCCGTCGGCCTCCTCGCGCAGTTCTACTTTCGCTTCTAGTACTACGGCCTGGTGTGGGCCCACCGCGGCTTGTCGGCCGCTGTGCTGGCCCTCGTCTCGGTGGGGGTGGTCCGACGATGTCTCTGGGCATCTGTGGTCCCGGAGAAGCCGAAGAACCTCGCACGGTCAAGGCGGCGCGGACGGGTGGTGGACTGACAGCGGCGGAACGCAAGGCGACCGAGCGGCGTGCGCGATATCGCCGCAGGCGGCGGATCATCCGTGCGGGCCAGGTCCTGATGGCCGTCGGTGCCGTCGTCGCCCTGGCGCACCCGCTGGCGCGCTGGGAGGTGTTCGGCGGCCAGCCCTCAGGCCTGGTCGACCTCGTCGCCGGCTACCCGATCGCGGCAGCGCTCTTCTTCGCTGGCGCGGTCGCCGCCGGCCAACGCCAGTAGCCGGCGACAGGCGGCGCGAAGCCGGCGTTCCCACGGGCCACGGATACCGCCGCGCTCGTCAGCGCTTGGCGAGGCGGTCGGCCTCGTGGAGAGCAGCCAGCCGGGCACGGAACTCCTGCTCATCGATCTCGCCGCGAGCGAAGCGGTCGGCCAGCACCTGCTCGGGCGACAGACGAGCCGGTCCATGGGTAGCCGGCGGCTCGGTGGGCGGTCGCGTCGAGGGGCGGTTCCGCTCGTCGGAGCGGATCAGAGCGCGTACCAGCAGGACCGCGCCGGTGATGAGCACAGCCCAGAACAGCAGCATGCCGACGGACATGGCGAACCAGCCCCAGCCACTCATGTCGTGGTCGTACCCATACATCATCACAGCCACCTCCCGCAGTGATCGGGCTGGGACTGGGCGGCGGTTCCGGCCGGCCCCCATGCGCGATCCCTTCTCCTTCGACGGTGCTCCCTTCCGCACGGGCGCGCAGGGGCTGTTCGGCCTAGCGGCACCGGGCCGAGCGGTCACCGCCCCATGCCCAGGTGCCCGGCATAGTCGGGCTGGCTGGGGTCGAGGTTCCCGCTCCTGCGCGACACCCATGCCGGTGGGCACCTGTGGAACGACCTGATCGGCTGGAAGGGCGACCCACACCTGAGCCCGTTCCATCTGGCCAGCTACGTCTTCATCGGCGCCGGCTTCTGGCTGATCGCCGCCGCCTGGCGGATGCTGCACGAGGCCGCGCGCACCGACAAGCTGGCCACCACCGGCCCCCATGCCCGGGTCCGGCATCCCCAGTACGACGGCCTCCTGCTCGTAATGATCGGATTCCTGCTGCAGTGGCCGACGATCCCTACCCTGGCCATGTTTCCGATCTTGGTTGCCGTCTACGCCCGGCTCGCCCGCAGCGAGGAGCGCGAAGTCGCCACGCGGTTCGGCGAACGCTGGTCCACCTACGCCGCATCCACTCCGGCGTTCGTCCCCCGCCGCCACCGCGCTGCCCCTGATCGGGGAGAAGACGGACGGCGGCCTACCCGGGTCAACCCGTCGACGGGCGACGGTCCCGCGGGTCCGCCGACCGTGCTCGTCACCCGGTCGACGGCCAGCGCCGCCGAGACACTCAAGAGTCGGACGTCGGCGCCGTCTCCCACGGCCACCCCAATGGGACAGGACACGAACATGCCCATGGTCGCGGCGGTTACGCCCGCGACGACTCCTGACGGCGCGGTGACCGCCAGGAACACGGCCGCCACGTCGACAGGACGGCTAGCAGTTACTCGCTGACCTGGTAGCGGTCCTGCGGGAACCGTCTGAGGGCCGGCACGCTAGCCAGCGGCCCGCGGGCGGGAGGGGATGTCCCGCCCGCGGGCCGCCGTCCGTGGGGTTACGGAACCCGGCCGACGTAGTAGGACGACGTCCAGATGGGTTCGAGCTTCACCACGTCGCCGCTCTTGGGCGCGACCCAGATCTGGCCGTCGCCGGCGTAGATGCCCTCGTGGTAGATCGACCCCGGCTCGCCGAAGAAGATGAGGTCACCGGGCTGTTCGGAGCCGCGCGAGATCCGGACTGTGGCCGCGAACTGCTGGTCGGTGGTGCGGGGCAGCGACTTGCCGAGCTGCTTGTAGACGTACTGCACCAGCCCGGAGCAGTCGAAGCTGTACTGCGGGTTGACAGGGCGACCCTGCCGTTTCTCGTCGCCGGGCTGCTGGCCCTGGTCGTGCTGCTCGCGTCGGTGCGTGGCCTGCCCGAATCCCGACATCTCGACCAGGACGTCGAGTTCACGCACGATACGCACCGCTGGCGGCAGGGTCTGGGACTGCGCTGGCTGCTCGGCCTGGTCGTGGCTTCGTCCTCGGGCCTCAGGCTGTTCGAGGGCACGTTCGTGCTCTACGGGCAAAGCCGGCTGGGTCTCGGCCCCGCCTCGGCCAGTGTCGTGTTCATGGTCTGCGGGCTGGTGATGGCTGTCCTGCAGGTTGTCGCGGCCGGGGTGCTGTCGAAGTTCGTGTCACCGACCGTCCAGGTCGCCGGCGGTCTGGCGGTCCTGGGTGTGGGCATCGCCGTCCTCGTCACGGCCCGCACGTTCGCCGCCGTGCTCGGGATCGTCGCGCTGCTCGCCGCGGGGTCCGCGTTCATCACCCCGAGCCTGTCGGTCCTGGTGTCGACCGATAGGGGCGACCGCGCGGGCGCCGCCCTTGGGATGAAGAGCGCGGCGAACAGCGCCGGCCAGTTCGTCGGCCCGCTCGTCGGGGTCAGCCTGCTCGCCTGGCGACCTACCTCCCATTTCATGCTGGCCGGCGGCCTGCTGATCGCCCTCGGCATCGCGGTCGGCCTCGTGCACTGGTCCGGTCGCCGTCACCCTCGTCCACCGAGAAGGACAGCGTCGTTGCACGCTTCCGCGCACGAGGCGAAACGCGTCTCCCGCCGACCGGTCCCCGCCGGTCCCGAATGTGCTCGTCGCCTCCAGCCGGAAGGGATGGGATGGATCATGACCGAGTCGACGCTCGCGGTGGACGCGGGGCAGGTGGACAGGTCTGGGGGCGCGGCCGGCGTCGGGGAGCCGGTGTTGGTGGCGGCCGGTATCGAGAAGTCGTTCCGGCGTGGGATGTGGCCGCTGCGGCGGGTTCACCCGGTGCTGCGCGGGGTGGATCTGACGCTGCGGCCTGGTGAGGTCGTGGGGCTCGTCGGGGAGAACGGATCCGGCAAGAGCACGTTGATGAAGATTCTGGTCGGGGAGCTGGCCGCGGACGCGGGCGTCATCACTAGATCTGGCCGGCTCGGGTACTGCCCGCAGGAACCTGTGCTGTATGAACGGCTCACCTGCGAGGAGCATTTCGAGCTGTTCGGGCATGCCTACGGAATGACGACCGAGGCAGCGCGAAAGTCGCGCCAGATGTTGTATGGGGAGCTGGGTTTCGCCCGCTACGCGGGAACCCGTGCGGACCAGTTGTCCGGGGGTACCAAGGCGAAACTGAACCTCGGGCTCGCGCTGTTGGCCGATCCGGAGGTGCTGCTGCTCGACGAGCCCTATGCCGGTTTCGACTGGGACACCTATCAGCGGTTCTGGCGGCTGGTGGCCGACCGCCGCGCCGCCGGTCGAAGCGTGCTGGTTATCAGCCATTTCGTGGCCGACGAGGAACGCTTCGACCGCATCGTCGGGCTGCGCGACGGCGTCACCCAAACACGTGACGGCGACAACGTGCCGCGCGACGACGCGACCCGGCGCCGTGGCGACGCTGTCGGCCGGGAGGACGACGTGAGGGGGTCACGATGACCACCAGGCGGTTCATGCCAGACGCCGAGCCCGCTCGGGTCCCGGGCGATCCCGTCGGTGTCAGCGGTCTGGCGCTGTTCGTGCGCAGGTTCCTGGCCGACTACGCCCGCAACCCGGTGAACCTGCCGATGCTCGTCCTGGTCCCGACTGTGTTTGTGGTCGTCGTGGCCGGATCCCTCGGCGATGCCGCCAAGCTGCTCGGCGGGCCTGGCGGGCTGGCGGTGCAGACCGCGACGGCCGGCTGGGCCGCCGGGTTCCTCACCGCCGTCGCCATGTACTTCCAGACCCGCGCGGCGCACGCGGCTGACCGGCGCCTGGTGCTCGCGGGCCTCGCGCCGGCGCGGCTGGTCGCGGCGAGGCTCGCCAGCGGGCTGGTGCTGGCGCTGCTCGCGGCCGCGACGGCGCTGGTCACCCTGCTGCTTCGGGCCGGTATCGACAACCCCGGCCGCACGATCGCGGGAACGCTGATGTTCGCGGTGATCTACCTCGCGATCGGTGCCGTCATCGGCGCGATCGTGCACAGCCCGGTGAACGGGATGGTGCTGATCCTGTTCGTCTGGATCGTCGACGTGTTCTTCGGCCCGGCGATGGGCGCCGCGGACCGGCTGGCCACCCGCGTCCTTCCGACCCATTTCCTGACGTTGTGGATGGTCGACCTGCCCTCCGGGCACAGCGGACGGATCGGCGACCTTGGTATCGCGCTTATCTGGACGGCAGGCGCCCTCGCCGTGGCGTTCACCGTCGTCACGGCCACCAGCCGCATCGCCGGCCGCCGACGCCCTGGCCACCGGCCCGGGTCCGTCGGCGACCAGCTGGCCGCCGGGCTGCGGATGGGTTTCCGGGACTGCCGACGTATCCCCGTGCTGTGGGTGCTGCTCGTCGTCGTGCCGACCGTGTTCATCCTGCTGGCGACGCCGCCACCCCGAACCGGCCGATCTCCATGACCGTCGTCGAGGCCGGCCGGAGCACAGTGCGGACGTTCTCGATGCCCGAGGTCCACGGCGCGACCATGGCGCCGATCGCGGTCGCGTCCCTGGCCGCGCTGGCCGGCCTGTTCCTGGTCCTCGACTCCCGCGTCGCCGACCGGCGGCTCGCGCTGGCGGGCTACCGTGTCCCCGCGCTGCTCGCCAGCCGCCTCACCACCGTCGGCGTCGCCGCCCTAGTCGCCACGGCCGTCTCCCGCGCCATCACCGCCACCGTGACCAGCCCGCGCCAGTGGGACGTCTACATCGTCGCGAACCTGCTCGTCGCGGTCACCTACGCACTGCTCGGCGTCATCATCGGGCCCCTGTTCGGCCGGGTCGCCGGCGTCTTCATCGCCTTCCTGATGCCGTTCCTCGACCTCGGTATCAGCCAGAGCCCGATGTTGCGCGACGAGCCACCTCTCTGGGCCCACGCCCTACCCGGCTACGGTCCGGACCGGATCATGCTCGACGGTGCGCTCACCCCGACGTTCGACGAGACCATCCCGTTGCTGATCTCCCTGGCCTGGCTCGTGGCACTGGCCGTCCTGGCAGGCGCGGTGTTCCACCATGCCGTCGCGCCCGGCCGCCCGCGCGCCCGCGTTCCCCGGACGGGCGACCCTGGGCCCACACACGGCGGGGTGGCACCGATCGGGCACGCGACGACGCCGGGCAAATACCCCATGGGGGTATAGTCGGATTGTGGCGGCATGGCCCGTCCTTGCTGGGGGCGGCGCGGCCGGTCCGCGGCGGGCAGCAGCGAGGCCGAGCCTCCACCGCGAGGGGATAAGGAGCCGAGCATGGACGGGCAGGACCGCCACCCACACCCGCGTACCGCTCAGAATCCGCGCTCAGAGGGATCGCCGCCGGCCCTCGCGACGGCGGTTCTTGAGGTCTCCGGGATGCGCTGCGCGACCGAGCAGGCCCGGGTGGAGGCCGTACTCAGCCGGCGGCCCGGTGTCATCGAGGTCGCGGCGAACCCGACCGCGCAGACCGCGCTCGTGCGGTTCGACCCGGGGCTGACGTCGGCGGCCGAGCTCGCCGGCTGGGTCCGTGACTGCGGATATCACTGCGCTGGGCAGTCGGTGCCGCGCCACGTCTGCGACCCGCTGGCCGAGCCCGTGCCCCGGGAGGCGCATCCAGCAACGCATGACGACCATGGGGTGCACGCCGCGCACGTCGGCGCCCAGGTGATGCCTGTGACACCCGTGACACCCGTGGCGCACGGCGGGCATACGGGACCGGGGGAACGGGTCGCGTCGCCGCACGAGGCGATGGGTCACGGCGGGCACGGCGGGATGTCGATGTCGGCGATGGTCGCCGACATGCGCGACCGATTCCTGGTCGCGGCGGTGTTCTCGGTGCCGATCCTGCTGTGGTCGGCGATCGGGCGCGACGTGCTCGGGTTCCACGTACCGGCGCCGTTCGGGATGCGCGACGACGTGTTCCAGCTGGTACTGAGTCTGCCGGTCGTCTTCTGGGCGTCGTGGATCTTCTTCGACGGCGCGGTCAGGGCGCTGCGCGCCCGCACGCTGGACATGATGGTGCTGGTCGCCGTCGCGATCGGCACCGGCTGGATCTACTCGGCCGTGGTCACGCTGACCGGCGGCGGTGACGTGTTCTACGAGGCGGCCAGTGTGCTGGCGGCGTTCGTGCTGCTGGGCCACTGGTTCGAGATGCGCGCCCGCGGCGGCGCGAACGACGCGATCCGTACCCTGCTCGAACTGGCGCCCGAGAAGGCCCTGGTCGTGCGGGACGGAGCGACGGTCGAGATCCCGACCAGCGAGGTCGTCGTCGGCGATCTGCTGCTCGTCCGCCCAGGTGGGAAGATCGCCGTGGACGGGGTGGTCGAGGCCGGTGAGTCCGACGTCGACGAGTCGATGGTCACCGGCGAGAGCCTGCCCGTCCACAAGCAGCCGGGCTCACCCGTGATCGGCGCGACGCTCAACACCACCGGCGCCCTGCGGATCCAGGCGACGAAGGTCGGCGCGGACACGGCGCTCGCGCAGATCGTCGCGCTCGTGCAGGAGGCCCAGAACAGCAAGGCGCCGGGCCAACGTCTCGCAGACCGGGCTGCGTTCTGGCTGGTTCTGGTGGCGTTGGCCGGCGGGCTCGCCACGCTGCTGGTGTGGCTGTTCGCCACCCATCGGCCAGCGCAGGAGGCGGTACTGTTCGCCATCACCGTCGTTGTGATCACTTGCCCGGACGCACTCGGCCTGGCCACTCCGACCGCGATCATGGTCGGGACGGGCCTCGGCGCCCGGCGCGGGATCCTGTTCAAGAACGCGGGCGCGCTGGAGATGGCTGCTCGGATCACCACGGTCGTGGTGGACAAGACCGGCACGCTGACCAAGGGCGAGCCGGCCGTCACCGACGTGCTCGTCGCCGACGGTGTCGACGAAGCCGAGCTGTTGCAGCTGGTCGCGGCGGTGGAGCGGGAGTCCGAGCATCCGCTCGCCGCGGCCGTCGTCCGGCATGCGGACGCTTTCAGCCTGCGGCCGGCCAGGGCGGCCGAATTTATCAACGTTCCTGGGCAGGGCGCGGTGGCTACCGTCGATGGACACCGGGTCGCCGTCGGCACCCCACGGCTGATGGAGGCCGAAGGAGTCGAGCTGGGCGCCCTCGCCGAGCGGCGCGCCGCGCTCGCCGCTGACGGACAGACGGCCGTGCTCGTCGCGGTCGATGCACAACCGGCAGCGGTGATCGGCCTCGCGGACGCTCCACGCCCGACCTCGGCGGCGGCGGTCGCTGCCCTGCGCGCGGCGGGAGTCGAGGTCGTCATGCTCACCGGCGACAACCAGGCCACCGCCCGGCGGATCGCGGACGGGCTTGGCATCGACACCGTCATCGCCGAGGTACTCCCCGGTGACAAGGCCGCCAAGGTCACCGAGCTACAGCGCGCCGGCCGGCGGGTCGCCATGGTCGGCGACGGGGTCAACGACGCCCCCGCCCTCGCCCAGGCCGACCTCGGCATCGCGATCGGCGCCGGCACCGACGTCGCGATCGAGACCGCCGACGTCGTCCTCATGCGCTCAGACCCGATCGACGTCCCCGCCGCGTTGCTGATCGGCCGCGGCACCCTGCGCAAGATGCGCCAGAACCTCGGCTGGGCCGTCGGCTACAACGCCATCGCCCTGCCGATCGCCGCCGGCGTCTTCGAGCCTGGCATCGGGCTGGTTCTCCGTCCCGAGATTGCCGCGCTGTCCATGTCCGGATCCAGCTTCCTCGTCGCCGTCAACGCCCTCCTCCTCAAGCGGCTACGCCTCCCCCGCTCGTTGACCAAGGCGGCGGACACGCAGCCCGTCGCCGAAGCGCGGCCCACCGCGACCCCCGTGCCGTGACGACGGGCCGCGGCCGGCCGTCAGAGGATGACCGGTGAAGATCAGCTAGCGGGCGGTGGGACGGCCGGTAGGGGGCAGTAGAGGGTGTGGCCGAGGCCCAGCAGTGGTCCCGCGGCGATCGCGATCGGGACGAGGAGCAGCACCACCGCGAGGGTTCCGCCGGCCATTGTCCGGACGAGGCCGAGTGGGTTGGCCGGTGCCAGCAGGCGATGGACGCGTCCCAGCGCCGTCGGTCCGCCCGCGGCCAGGCCTACCCCCTCGCCGCCGCCAGCGGCCAAGACGGCGAGCGCGGTAGCGATCGACAGGCGGGTGTGCCGGCGGGACGCGGCGTCGTCGGCAGCCAGCTCCAGCAACCGGCCGATCTCGCGCCGGGCGACGGTGAACAGCGGCGCAGCGGGGAACGCCCTGACCAGGACGTCGGCGCCGGCCAAGGCCAGGTGATGGCGGCCCACCAGATGCGCGCGCTCATGCGCGAGCACCGCCGCCAGCTCCCGTTCGCCAAGCGCGTCCAGCGCCGCGGTCGTGAGCACGATTCGCTGGTTGCGGCCGGGTAGGCAGTAAGCGGCGGCGGTCTCGTGGGCGAGGACGACCGCTCCGAGCGTGGGCGCCGGCCGCGCGAGAATCGCGAGTTTCAGCGCGTGCTCTCGACGGGCACGCGCGCTCCGTATCAGCCCGGCCGTCGCGCAGAAGGCGACCCGGATGAGCAGGGCCGCGACCACCGCCAGTCCGCTTCCCGCGACGCTCGCGCTGCTGGGGGTGGCGTACGAGTCCCGCAGCGACACCACACAGGCCTGCAGCATCTCAGCGAGATCGGTGCTGAGAGGTACCGACGGAACTGCCAGCGCCAGCCCGGCCAGCCCGGCGGCGGCCAGCACTGACAGCGACAGTGCCTGCCACAGGCAGACCGCCAGCCGCGGGGCTCGCTCGGCCCAGGCTGCCCCACGTAGCAGCCGGGGGGTCACCACGGCGAGCACAACCGCATAGGTGACCAGCACCGCGGCAACTATCACGTCTGTCCATCCGACGGCAATTGCCGCTGGCCCGGCCGGTTCGCGTCGTTCCGGGAGCCCTGGGTACCGGCCCCGTGCGTTGCCCTGGCAAGGGCGTCGCTCAGCAGCCGGGCCTCCTCGGGCGACATCCGTTCGACGAAATGGATCAGCGTGGTTGCGGGATCCAGGCTGTCGGCGAGCGCCTCGCCCATCAGCTCCGCGTTGTGCTCCTCCTGGGAACGCACGGGCTCGTAGAGATACGCGCGGCCGACCAGTTCTCGGCGCAGCCAACCCTTGCGGTGCAGGTTGTCCATCACGGTCATCACCGTCGTGTAGGCGATCCGTCGCCGCTGTTGGAGCTCCTCGAAGACCGCCCGCACGGTCCGAGGCTCGCCCGCGGACCACAGCAGATCCATCACTGCGGCCTCCAGCGCGCCTAGCCCACGCATGACCGCCTCACCGCCTCTAGCCAGCCGAATACGAAACATCCTAGTAGCAGGAGACTCTCGCCCCGCCGGCTCGACGGCCGGTCGCGCCCGGCAGCGTCACAGAGTCCCGCCTTCGAACACGTGTCGTCGGGCTGGGACATGCGCTGGGCGGCGAGCCGCCCTGCGCCAGATCGGCGCCGGGAGCGCGAGCCTCGTCTCACTCGCCTCGGCCCCGAGTCTCGGCCGGGGTCGAGGCAGCCGGCCGACGCGCCGACACCCTTGACCCCTTTTTCTACTAGAGGGGCTAGTACTACTACTATCCGGCGTAGTTGTTACGGATGATGCGTCTGAGGACGTGGTGAGGGAGGAGAAACGGTGCCTGCTCGGGTCGGCGGTCGGCGGTCGGCGGTCCCTTGACGAAAGGTGGCCCAGGCGCGACCCGGGCACCGAATCGGGGCCGGACGAGGCGCCCAAGGAGTCCCTGCGCCGCCGGGCGACCGAGCCTCGGCGTCGGGCAGCCACCGTCGTCCTCCTGGCCGGCGGAACGTTGGCGACGTCGATGACGGGCTTTGCCGCGGCCACCTCCGACACCTCCGGCGACAGCCAGCCCGCCGCTGACCCGATCATGCAGGCCTCCATGCTCGGCGCCTCCATGCTTGGCAACCAGCCGGCTCCGACGGACGCGCCCGCCGGCGTGGCGCTGGCAGCGGAGGTCGCGAACCCGACGCAGCAGTTCACAGCCCTGACCATCACGCCCGACAAGACGGCGATCAGGCCAAACGACCAGGTGACCTTCACGGTGCACGCGGCGGCGGCGACCGGCGCACCCGTCGCAGGTGAGCAGGTCAACATCGTCGTCGTCACCGGCAGCCGCTGGTCGACCAGCGCCATCCTGCGGACCGACGACGGCGGCGACGCCCGCGTCAGCGCCCGCCTGCTGAGCACGACCACGATCACCGCGGTGTTCGACGGAGACGCCGTGCTGCGCCCGTCGGTGGCCGGTGCCGCCACCGTCGTCGTCCGCAGCCCCACGGCAGGCATGGGATCCGGGCCGGGAGGCACCGCGACGGCGATCCCCGGCAGCACCATCGGCGCGAAGGCCGTCTACCTCGCATCCCTGCAGAAGGGCAAGCCCTACGTGTGGGGCGCGACCGGCCCCAGCGCCTTCGACTGCTCCGGCTTCGCGCAGTACATCTACAAGCAGCTGGGCCGCTACCTGCCACGCACCGCCCAGCAGCAGTACAACGCGACGATCCACGTCCCGCAGTCCGCCAAACAACCCGGCGACCTGATCTTCTTCGGTACCCCCGACAACATCACCCACATGGGCATCTACGCCGGAAACGGCTACATGTGGGCCGCTCCCCGGAGCGGCGATGTCGTCAAGTACGAACCGATCTACACCAGCAACTACTACGTCGGCCGCGTCCTGTAAGCCGAGGTGATCGGGGCGGCGCTGGTCGCGAAGGCCCGGGGGCTGGGGTTGCGGCGGATCGCCGCGGGGTTGGGCCGCCCGGTGGGGACGGTGCCTGGCTGGCTGCGCCGGCCCGCGGGCCGGGGGCGGGCGCGGTGGCGGCCCCGGGGGCCGGGGCTCGGCGCGGTGTTGCCAGCACGTATGTGGTTTTCAGTATGCCGACGATATGCGCCGGTCGTAGCATCCAGAACGTGCGTGTGTTGGTCGTCGAGGACGAGCCCTACATGGCGGAAGCCATCCGCGACGGGCTTCGCCTGGAGGCGATCGCGGCCGACATCGCCGGTGACGGTGACACCGCTCTGGAGCTGCTGAGCGTCAACGCCTACGACATCGCCGTCCTCGATCGCGACATTCCCGGGCCCTCCGGTGACGAGATCGCCGAAAGCATCGTCGCGTCCGGCAGCGGCATGCCGATCCTGATGCTCACCGCGGCCGACCGGCTTGACGACAAGGTGTCCGGGTTCGAGCTTGGCGCCGACGACTACCTCACCAAACCGTTCGAACTCCAAGAACTCGTCCTCAGGCTCAGAGCACTCGACCGCAGGCGCGCCCACCGCAGGCCGCCCGTGCGGGAGATCGCAGGCCTGCGTCTGGATCCGTTCCGCCGCGAGGTCTACCGGGACGGCCGATATGTCGCGCTGACCAGGAAGCAGTTCGCGGTGCTCGAAGTTCTCGTCGCCGCCGAAGGTGGTGTCGTCAGCGCCGAAGAGCTACTGGAACGGGCGTGGGACGAGAACGCGGACCCGTTCACCAACGCCGTGCGCATCACGGTCTCAGCCCTACGCAAACGCCTGGGTGAACCCTGGGTCATCGCCACCGTGGCCGGCGTCGGCTATCGCATCGACACAGCACCCGGCATCGGACGTGAGGGAGGAGACCGTGGATAGGGCACCTGGTTTGAGCATTCGCCTCAAACTCACCCTCAGCTACGCCGGGTTCCTCATGCTTGCGGGTGCCTTGCTGCTCGCGGCCGTGTGGCTGTTCCTTCTGCGCTACGTCCCCAACCGTGCGCTCCTCACAGACCCCACCACCGACCTTCATGGTGTTTTTCCCATCCGGTCCAGCCTCCTGCACGTTTTCGCTCCGAGGGCGGCCGCAGTGATGGCGTTCCTGCTGGTGTTCGGTCTGCTGGGAGGGTGGCTTCTCGCTGGCCGGATGCTCGCCCCCCTGACTCGCATCACAGACGCCACGCGCATGGCCGCGAACGGATCGCTCTCCCACCGAATCCGGCTACCAGGCCACAGAGATGAGTTCCGCGAGCTCGCTGACGCATTCGACATGATGCTCGCGCGGCTCGAAGCACACGTCGCCGAACAGCAGAGATTCGCAGCCAACGCCTCCCACGAACTGCGCACCCCCCTGGCGATCATGCAGACACTGCTCGACGTGGCCCGCAACGATCTGAGCCGCGACAACGGCGAACTCGTCGACCGCCTCCACGTCGTCAACACCCGAGCGATCGATCTCACTGAGGCATTGCTCCTGCTCAGCCGCGCCAACCAGCGATCCTTCGCCCGAGAACACGTCGACCTGTCTCTCGTAGCGGAAGAAGCCACCGAAACACTCGTCCCCTTCGCGGAAAAGCACGGCGTCACCATCGAGACGTCCGGGGACATCACCCCCACCAGCGGCTCACACGCGTTACTGCTGCAGATGACGACGAACCTCGTGCACAACGCGATCGTCCACAATCTCCCTGAACATGGCACCGTGTGCGTCACAACCAGCGTTCACACCAAGAGTGTGGTGCTGACTGTCGAGAACACCGGCGAGAAGCTCACCCCACAGGTAGTTGCCACGCTGGTCGAGCCGTTTCGTCGCGGCACCGAACGCATACGTAGTGACCATGCAGGTGTCGGCCTCGGCCTGGCAATCGTCAAAAGCATCACCCAGGCACACGACGGAACTCTCACCCTCACCCCCCGGGCCGCTGGGGGGCTCCGCGTCACGGTGCGACTACCCGTCGCGCCATCGCACACTGGCAGATGACGATCAGCGGAATTGCCGCACGGCCCCGAGGGAGGGAATAGTCAAGGCCTTTGGATCAGCGTGTCATGCGGCGTGAGTGTCACCGCCCGCTGGTTGGTCGGGTCGGGAACCTCCCAGTCCTCCGGGCGGTTGCCGGCGCGGTCGGCCGTGGCCCTCATGAGGCGAACCTACGTCGCTCGGCGACCGCGGTGAGCACGTGCCGGGCCAGGACGACGTCCGCGTCGGGCGCGCCGGCCGCCGACGCGTGGGCCGACATCGCCGCGATCCGCTCGGGATCGGTGAGCAGCGGGATCAGGGTGGTCTCGATCCAGGCCGGGTCGAGGTCGGCGTTGTCGACGAGCAGTGCCCCGCCGGCCGCGACGACCGGTTCGGCGTTCAGCCGCTGCTCACCGCCGCGCAGCGGCAGCGGGACGTACGCGGCCGGCAGGCCGACAGCGGCCAGTTCGGCGCACGTCATCGCCCCCGAGCGGCAGATCGCGAAGTCGGCCGCGGCGTAGGCGTACTGCATCTCGTCGACGTAGGGGATGACGACGTAGGGCGGGTCGGCGGGGTCGCCGTCCGGCACCTCGACCACGTACTGCGGCCCGGTGATGTGCAGCACCTGCACGCCGGCCGCCCGTAGCGCCTCGACCGCGCCGGACACCGCGGCGTTGATCGCCCGGGCGCCCTGCGAACCGCCGGTGACCATCAGCACCGGCCCGTCGGGTCGCAGGCCGAACCGCTGCCGGGCCGCGTCGCGCAGCGCGGGTCGGTCGAGCCCGGTGATCGCCGGCCGCAGCGGGATCCCGATGGCGGTGGCGTGAGCCAGCCGGACACTCGGCGCGGCGGTGAACACGTGCGTCGTCATCCGGACCGCCAGTCGATTGGCCACTCCGGGCCGGGCGTTCGCCTCATGGACGACGATCGGCAGGCCCTGCCTGCGGGCGGCAAGGTAGGCCGGCACGGCCACGTAACCGCCGAAGCCCACCACGACCTCGGCCCGCACGCGGTCGAGCACCGCCTCGGCCGCCAGCACCGAGTCGCGCAGCCTGCCCGGCGTCTGCAGCAGGGCCCGGTTCAGTGTGCGCGGCAGCGGCACCGGCGGGATGAGTTCGAGCGGGTAGCCGCGGGCCGGGATGAGCGTGGTGTCCAGGCCGCGGACGGTGCCGAGGGCCGTGATCTCGGCCGTGGGCTCCAGCCGGCGCAGCGCGTCGGCGAAGTTCATCGTGGGCTCGATGTGCCCGGCCGAATGGCCGCCGGCGACAACGACGCGCGGTGCCGTCACGCCTGTCCCCGCCGTGGAGCACCCTGCCACGGGCCACCGCCGGCCCGCTGCGTCGACGCGGCCCCCGACGCCGGCCGGGCCCGCCGGTACGCCCGGCGGGCCGCCCCCACCGCGGCTGGCTCGTGCCGGGGGAAGGAGGTCAGCATGCCCCCGACGATGACTGTGTCCACTATCAATGCGTTCAACGCCTTGGCAATCTCTCTGGCCGGCTCGACTATGTGATGGGAAAATCAAAATAAGTGTTTGGATAAGGTTCGTGTTTCAGTGTGTAGTGCCACCATTCGTGATCGTATGAATCAAATCCGCAGGCTTCCATGATGGAATGGAGGTGCTGACGATTTCTGGCTTCGACTGGCGTGATTCCTCTTGCGCCGTGATGTGAGATCGGATCCATCAGATCATGGTCACCGCCCATTTGAGCAAGTTCACCGGTAGCCAGATGATAAAGCGTCAGGTCAACTGTGCCGCCCCGGCTGTGGCCCGACCTGGCGGCCACATATCCCTTTTCGAACATCTCGGGCCTGTCAATATTCGGATAGTGTCTTGGTTTAGTCCGGCCATCCTCCGGCTGTTCTGACCAGCGCAGGAAACAATCTACAGCGCGTTGCGGGCGATAACCATCCCAAAGAAGCAGGCCGAAGTCGGAGGATGCGGCCTTTTCTCGCGCTCTTTCCAGGGCCGCGCACAGGGCCCTCGTACCGACGATTCGATTTGCCTGATATCCGTCCACCGGTTTGCCGGTGAAGTTGTCCCAGGTGGCGTACTTGGCATCCCAGCGTATTCCGGGCACAAACTCGTCCACAAAGACGAAGTCGTTTTTCATCGTCTTTTCCCGTGCAATGTCAGCCACACAATCCGGTCGATCACTTCGGCAAGTGGCAACCCCGCGGCCGCCATCATCCTCGGGTAACGGCTGTATGAGGTCATACCGGGCAGAGTGTTGACCTCGTTAAGTACTACTGTTCCGTCTTCCTTCAGGAACATATCCACCCGCGCAAGCCCCCTGCATCCCAGGGCGCGATATACGGCCTTCGCTGTCTCCTGAACGAGCGAGCGCGACTCTGCCGAAATGTCGGCGGGAACGATGGCCGTTGAGTTTTCGGAACCGCTTTCAGGCGCACTCTCCTGATGGATTCTGAAGAAGCCATGGGACAGAGAAATTCTGTCCACCTCGCCCGCGACCAATCCAAATCGTTCCCCTAGTATCGCACATCCCACCTCGCTGCCGACGACGGCCTCTTCGATCAACACCTTCGAGTCGTACTGTCTCGCGGTTTCCACCGCACTCAACAGTTCTTCTTTTCGGGCTACCCTACTGACGCCGAAAGAAGACCCCGAACGGGCCGGCTTCACAAAGACGGGATAGGCAGGCCGATCGGGATCGATCTTTTCGTTCGCCGTGACAGCCCAGTACTTCGGCGTGGCAATTCCCGCGCTTCCGGCGACGATGTAGGCAAGGGATTTGTCCATACACAGCGCCGAACTTTGGACATCGCAGCCTGCGTAGGGAATGCCGGAGAGCTCCAACAAACCCTGCATCGCACCGTCCTCGCCAAATTTGCCATGCAGAACGGGAAACACCACATCCAGACGGATCATCTTGTATCGGTCCTGCTCCAGGACAAGCAAGCCGTGTACGCTTCTGTCCGGCGACAGCACAACCGGACGGCAACTGCCGTTTTCCCAGGCCGCGTCAGGGCCGTCACACAGCTTCCAGGCACCGCTCTTCGTAATCCCGATATAGAACGGCTCATACTTTTCGACATCGAGGTTCTTTGCGACTTCTTGTGCGGATTTGACGGAGATGGGATGTTCTTCAGAACAGCCGCCAAATATGATCCCGACCCTCAGCCTATCCATGCCGATTTCCCCTTCTCAAACTCGAGGCAATTGATGAGGCTGTTTTCGACGGTGTCACTCAGGGCATGGTCTGTGTAATAGGCGGTGTGGGGACTGATGAGCACGTTTGGCAGTTGTTGTAGCCGCAACAGCGACTTGCCTTCAATGGGTTTGTCTCGGCAGTCGGCGTAGAATATTCCTTCTTCTCCTTCGAGGACGTCCAACGCCGCGCCGCCCAATCTGCCGCTTTCCAACGCTGCGATAAGAGCCTCGGTATCGAGAAGTGAACCGCGTCCAGTATTGATGATGAACGCGCCGCGCTTCATCTGCTCGATACGTCGACGGTTTAGGAGATGGTGTGTGTCCACGTTGAGTGGGGTATGGAGCGTGACGATGTCGCTCTGCTGCAGCAATTCAGCGAGAGGAACGTGGTGGCCAGAGGCTTTCGGATGACTGTCATAGGTAAGTATTCGGCAGGCAAAGCCCCGCAGCCTGTCGATGACCGCCGTGCCAATGCGTCCCGTTCCGATCACCCCGATCGTCAGATCGCGCAGTTCTTTCCCGCGCACATCATTCAGCCTGTAGTCGCGGGTATCCGCGCGGCGGATGATGGATTTCGCATTTCGAACCGCCATCAGCATCAGCATCAGTGTGTAGTCAGCGACGCTGTCCGGCGAATAAGCGACATTTCCGACAGCGACGCCGACGCTCTCCGCGTATTTCATATCGATATGGTCGCATCCGACGCTTCGTGTAGAGATATACATTACACCGGCCCGACTCAGCGCACGAAGAATTGACTTCGCGATCGGAGTCTTATGACCAACGCTGATGCATCGGTTTCCGAACGCCAGGTCAATGTTTGCTTCGGATACCGCCGCCTCCGTGAGGGTCGGCATAACACCGAAGCGAGGCGCCAGCTCCCGGAACAAAACGGCCTCGTCCTGCCCGCACCCATAGATTGTGATTCCCATTTCTGGCGCGGCCGCGCAGGACGGGGACGCCGGCGATCGGGTGCGGCGGGCCGCTGTTCGTGCTGGCTCGCTGTGGGTCATGCCTCCAGTCAAGGCAGCGTGGTGTTGCCAGCACGTATGTGGTTTTTGATATGCCGACGATATGCTACCGGCCGGTAACATGCGGGAGCATGCGTGTGTTGATCGTCGAGGACGAACCCTCGGGCTCGTAGAGCCGCATCGCCCTCACCCACCTGGGCCGCGGTCAGCGCGGCCAGCGACATCGATCTTGTAATCATCGCGCCGAACAGCTGGGACCACTGTCAAGGTCGCTCCGTCGACCGTTTGGGAGATCCTGCGCGCCGCAGGCATCGACCCCGCGCCCGACCGGAGCGACCACCTGGGCTGACTTCCTGCGCTCTCAGGCCGACGCGATCCTTCGCGTACAAACTCGTTCGCCCACAACCGCTCATGCCGATGAGCGGACGTTCATGTAGTGGGGTCGAGCATCCGCTACTGGTCGGGTGACGCAATCCAGGCGGCGATCTGGGCGCGCGAGTTGAATCCAAGTTTGTTCAGGATGTTGCGGATGTGGCTGTCGACGGTGTGTTCGGAGATGAGCAGGCGCGCTCCGATCTGTTTGTTACTCAGTCCGTCGACGACCAGGTGTGCGACCTCGGCTTCCCGTTTCCCGAGCGGCGGCGTCCGGGTATCACCTGATGCCGCGGCGGTAACGTGAGTGGGTTCGCCGAGCGCTAGGCGGATCGGGTCTTCTCGGCTCAGGCGTTGTCCGGCCTCGAACTCTGTCTGGAACGTGTGTATTCCGAGTGCGGCTCTGGCCGATTCTTTGGCATGGGCCAACAATGGAGCTAGGTATGGCAAGACGGTTGCGCCGACGCCCGTTTGCACGGTTTCGGCGGCCCCGAGCAGCCGGGCTGCGAGCCGTGGTTGGCCGGAACCCGCAGCGTGGCAGCCCAATGCGTCGAGTAGGCAGTACTGCGCCACGCGGTCATCGATCTGGCTGGCGATCCGTAGCGCTTCTGTGAACAGCGGCTTTGACTCGTCGAGATCTCCGCCGATCAGAGCGGCGAGGCCGAGGTTCAGAAGCATCATCTCGTGACTGTAGAGGTCGCCCGCTCGGCGGCTGCTATGCGCGCCTTCTGAGGACGCCGATCTGACCGTGTCGAGATTGCCCGCAATGAGACCGTCGAGCGCTCGAGCCTGCAGCAACGCGATCGTCGCGGGATAATCGCCAAGGGTCGTCGTGATGGCTTGAGCCGCGTCGAGCAAGCGGCTAGCCGATGCATGATTACCGGCCATATGGTGGGCGATGGATGCCAAGGACAGTGATTGTGACTGCAGGCTGACCTGCCCTGCGTCCTGAGCCGCTGTCGCCGCTCGTTCCAGCGCCGGCGTGGCGGCCGTCGGATCGGACTGCAGTACGGCGAGGAATCCGCGGAGGAAGTGGGCCAGGGCGGGGGCCTGCGGGCTGCCACTTCCCGCCTCGAGCAGCTCATCGAGCCACCAGACGCCTTCGCTGGTCGCACGGGTAATCCAGTACCACCCTATCAAGCTGGCTAGATCCAGTCCGCGTTCGCTGTCTTGGTGGGCCACGCATCGCTGAAGGACAGAGCGGATGTTGTCGATCTCCAGGTCCATCCAGTCGAGCCATTCGACGAGCCGGTACCGGGCTTCCGCCCGCGAGCGCAGGCACCTCGACCGGTAGTAGTCGGCGCAGCGTAGTTCGACGGCCGCCACCTCACCCGCTTCTCCTGCCTTGAGGTCGGCATATTCGCGCATCGTCTCGTGTAGCCGGTAGCACGCGATGTCCTTGACGTCCTCCTTCAGCACCAGGGATTTGTCGACAAGCGACGACAGCAAATCAAGTACCTGTGCGGCCGGCACGTCGTCGGACGTGCAAACCGACTCGACGTCGTCGAGGGTGAACCTTCCCGCGAACACCCATAGCCGCCTCAGCAGGATCTGCTCGCCGGCCGTCAACAGGTCGTGGCTCCAGTCGATGGTGGTCCGCAGCGTCTGGTGACGCGGCAAGGCGGCCCGGCCGCCGCCGGTGAGCAGGCCGAACCGGTCGGTCAAGCGATCGAGGATCTGCTGCGCGGTGAGGACCCGGGTCCGGACCGCCGCCAGCTCGATCGCCAACGGCAGCCCGTCAAGCCGGCGGCACAGATCGACTACGGCCGTTTGGTTCGCGGCGGTCAACTCGAAACTGCCCGATCCAGCCGCCGCCCGTTCGGCGAACAGCATGACCGCCTCGTTCTGTCGCAGTTGCGGGAGAGACACCCGCGGGTGAGCCGACGGCAGGTCCAGCGGCGGCACGGGGACCACGTGCTCACCCGGTATCGATACCGGCTCCCGGCTGGTGGCGATCACCCGCACGCCTGGTGCGGCTCTCATGACCTCGGTCACGAGCCGAGCGGCCGCTTCAATTAGGTGCTCGCAGTTGTCCACGACCAGCAACAGCTGCTTGTCCCGCAGGTATGACAGCAGCAGGGCCACCGGCTCGGACGCGGCCTGGTCCCGCAGGTCCAGCGCCGCCATGACGGCGTTGCCGACGAGTGCGGGGTCCCGGACTTCAGCGAGCTCGACCAACCAGGCGCCGCCGGGGAACCCCCGTCCGAGGTCGGTCGCCGCCCGGATCGCCAGGCGGGTCTTGCCGACCCCGCCCGGCCCGATGAGGCTGACCAGCCGGGCCTCGGTGAGTTTCTTCCTGAGTTCGGCGAGCTCCCGGCGGCGGCCGATGAAGCTGGTCGCTTCGGCCGGCAGGTTACCTGGACGGCGCGAGGGTCTGGCCATGGTGGAAAGGATTTTACCGCTGGAACACGGTCGCGGGTGTCCATTCAGAGGTGGGGCGGTAGCCCGCTGGCCTTGGGGTTTGCGTTGCGGGGACACGTCGCGTTCGTTGCTTGATCCCGGTGGCTGGCCGTGGAGGGTCAAGGGTCGCGGCTGACCCGTCCGCGTCATGGGAGCCGCGTCTCGCGGCGGCCGAGGCGCGGATCGAGGAGCTTGCGGCCGAGCAGGCCGAGACCCGGGTGGTGAACGAGCGGCTGGCTGCCACGAATGAGCGGCTGCGGCGAGTCGTGGAGGACACGGCCGTACATCACGAGGCGGAGCGGGGCGCGGTGCGGTGCGGGCCGAGCGGGACCGGGCGCACCAGCGGGTCGCGGACCTCGAGCACGAGGTCGCCAGCGTCGAACCCGTCGCCATCACCGCCTAAACCAACATCATTCAGGAGTGCACCCCTGAATGGACACCGTCGCGGGCCGGCCACAGTAGCTACCTCATCACGAATTCCACTGATGTCGGCGGCCCCGGTGTGCCACCTAGGCTGACGAGTGTGACCGCGGAGCCACCGATACAACGAGTCGAGGTCAGTTTCGTCTGCGCCCGTGCCCCCGCTGGCCAAGCGTGCGTAGGGTTCAGCGAGGTGGATATCGACGGTCCGGTCCTGCGCTGTTTGGTCAGCAACAGCTTTCAGTCGTCTCTCGAGGCGTTGCGCGGTTGCGACGTAGACAGCCTTCAGTCAGTGACCCGATCAAAATTGCAGGTTTGCCGGCAGGTAGCCGACACGACGATCGAAAAGGTGTGATTGAACGGATGTCAGGACGGAGCCTGGAAGAGCAAGCTCGCGCGCTTTTTGCACCGCTCGGGCCGACGTACGACCGCGTCGGCGCCACGCTCTCGCTGGGACAGGACCCGCGCTGGCGCCGCTACCTCGTTTCGTGCCTTCCGCGCGGCGGTCACGTTCTCGACGTAGCGACAGGGACGGGGCTGGTCGCGGCGGAACTCCTGCGGCAGGGATTCGGAGTGACCGGAGTCGATCAGAGTCCCGAGATGCTCGCGGTCGCGCGCCGTCGCTTCGACGACGAGGTCGAGCTGATCCATGCCTCGGCGGATGCGCTCCCGCTCGGTTCCGAGTGCTTCGACCACGTCACGGTTACGTACCTCCTTCGCTACGTCGCCGATCCCGCGGCGACGCTGGCCGAGCTCGCGCGCGTGGTGCGTCCGGGTGGCTTCGTCGCCTCGCTCGACTTCGGCGTCCCGAGTGGTGCCGCCCGCCCGCTGTGGGATCTGTACGTCCGTGCGGTGCTACCGCTCGCCGGCCGCCTTCTCCGGAACGGCTGGCGGGAGGTCGGCGACTTCCTCGGTGGCTCGATCCGCGACTTCTGGGAGCGCCACCCGCTCGAGCACCAGCTCGAGTGGTGGCACGCGGCGGGCCTCCACGGGGTCGAGGTGAAACGGCTGAGCCTCGGCGGCGCCGCCGTCATCTGGGGACGGAAGACGTGAGCCCTCCCGATCGTGCGGCCGAAGGCGTCATGACGCGGGAGGTTCAGCCGGTCTCCCGTCCCGCCTGGTACGCGCTCGAGCACGGCGGCTGGCGGGACTACGTGACGCTGCTCCATCCCCCTTACACGGCGTGGCACCTGTCGTACGTCGTCATCGGCGGCTGTCTCGCGCCCGTCGTTGCCTGGGACAGGCTCGGTGCCGTCGTCGCCGCGTTCGCGCTCGCCGTCGGTGTCGGCGCGCACGCCCTCGACGAGCTGAACGGGCGACCGCTACGGACCAACATCCCTGATCGGGTTCTCGTCGCGCTCGCCGGCGTCTCGACCGTGGGCGCCTGCACGATCGGCCTCTTGGGCGCGTATACCTTCGAGGCCTGGCTCGCGCTCCTCATCCCCCTCGGGATCTTCCTGGTGCTGGCGTACAACCTCGAGCTCGCCGGCGGGCGCTTCCATTCCGACCTCTGGTTCGGGCTCGCGTGGGGAGGCTTCCCCGTGCTCTGCGGCTACGCGGCCGTCGCGGGCGACATCCGAGCCGTGACTGTGCTCGCCGCGGTCTTTGCGGTGCTGCTCTCGCTCGCCCAGCGCGTGCTCTCGCACCACGTGCGGTACGTGCGACGCCGGGTGATCGCCGTCCGCGGCGAGCTCGAGCTCGCCGACGGGAGCAAGGAGCCGCTCGACGCCAGGCGGCTCACCGCTCCTGCCGAGACCGGACTGCGGCTCCTCTCGCTCGCGACCGCCGTGCTGGCCGCGACCCTTGTCGCCGTCCGCATCTGATCGGCCACCACCATGGCCGCGTGCCGCTCCTCGCGCACATTCTCCTGGCCGCGCGCTACGTTGGGCTCCCCCGGTCGCGCGCGGTCCGCGCGGGTTGAACGAGATCGTCGCCTCGGCCCGTCGCGCGATCCGCGGCGCCGCGGAGCAGGCTGCGGACCAAGAAGGACGGCCGCGTATCTCGCAATGTTCCCCGAATGCCCGCGGGTCTCTGTCAGCGTGCACGGCGGAGGAGCGGCGGTTCTCGGGCGAGTGCCGCGGCGCCTCGCCTTGCGAGCTGCCGTTCGACCTACGGTTTTGGCCGTTGCCGCCGTTGTCGCCGTTGCCGCCGTTGCCGCCACTGGTGTCCGCTGGAGACGTCGAGTGGAATGGTGACGGCGAGCGCGATCCCGGCGGCACGCGAGCGGAACCTGATTGAGGACGGCACCCCGCACGAGGCCGTGAATTCATCTGGCGAAACGCGGATCTGTGTGATCGGCGCAGGCCCCTGCGGTCTGACCGCGCTGAAGAACCTACTTCAGGTCGGCTGCCGCAACGTCGTCTGCTACGACGAGAGCAGCGGCATAGGGGGCAACTGGGCGTACACCGACGATCCCCATCGGGCCAGCGTCTACGAGTGCTCGCACATCATCTCGTCCCGGCGCATGTCATCGTTCGCCGATTTTCCGATGCCGGAAGAATACCCGGACTTTCCTTCGCACCGGCAGCTGCTTGCCTACTTCACCGAATATGCAAGAGCGTTTCAGCTCGAGCCGCACATCCGCCTCGGTTCGTATGTCGAGCAATGCACGCTCGGCGCCGACGGCCGATGGGCGGTGCGTGTCATCACGAACGGCGAAACAAGGGTTGAACTTTTCGACAGCTTGCTGGTCTGCTCCGGCCACCACCGCGAAGCGCTCGTGCCTGAATACCCGGGCACGTTCACAGGCAAGATCGTTCACTCCTCGGCCTACAAGCGCCCCGAGCCGTTCCGCGGCCAGCGCGTGCTCGTGGTCGGCGCAGGAAACTCGGCCGCTGATATTGCCGTCGACGTCGCCCACCTCGCCTCGCGGGCCGCGCTCAGCATGCGCGAGGGGACCTACTTCATTCCGAAACTCATGTCCGGGAAGCCGATGGACGTCCTCTATGAGTTCTGGCACGGCAAGATTCCAAAACCGCTACTCCAGTCGGCACTGAAGCTTTGGCTGCGGCTCGTGATCGGCAGATGGGAAGAATACGGTCTACAGACCCCGACCAAAGCGCCGCTCGCGAAACACCCGACCTTGAATTCCAGCGTACTCGACGCGCTACGCGATGGCCGGCTCGTCGCGCGCCGCGGCATCGAGCGCTATGACGGAAACATTGTCCACTTCACCGACGGCACGCAGGAAGAATTCGACGCCATCATCATGGGAACCGGCTTTCGCACGAGCTTCCCGTTCCTGTCCGAGCGGATCGCCGGCTGGGACAGGGCCAAGACGCCGCCACTCTATCTGAAGATGATGCATCCGACGATACCCAGCCTTTTCTTCATCGGCCTGTTCCAGCCGATCGGCTGCATCTGGCAGCTCGCCGACTACCAGGCACGCCTCGCGGCGCTGCAGATCAGCGGGCGGGTGAGACGCCCGTCCGACATCGATACGCGCATCCGCCGCGAAGTCGCGCACGCGCATTCTCGGCCCGATCCGTCGCCCCGGCACGCGATCGAAGTCGACTATCACGCATTCCGGCGAGAAATTATGGGCGAGCTCGCCCAGGCTAAGCCCGGATGCACCGAAATGCCGCCAACGCGATCCGGGCCGTCATGTCACGCAGAGTGACTTCGATGTGAGCTGGAAGATCAAGCGGAAGAAAGCTGCCCGTGATTGATCGTGTGCATGTCGACCCGCTCGAAAAGGTGATCAACACCGTTGGGGATGACGAGGCGGCCCGACGGGAGACTCGGCAGGACACGGCAGCCGGTTGCCGTCACGCGCCACGGCCGGCGGATCTACTGCGGGATTCAGCGCTGCTGGCAACGGAGATCCTGGCGCAATGGTATGGACGGGAGATCACCGTTGAGATCATGGATCGCGCGGTTCGATTGATACAGGAGGACTCGTCGTACCCGGTAAGGGCACTCGGTCGAGAACACCATTCGCCTGGACTCGCGGTACTACTTCGTTGCGTCGACAACGCATGTGTCCAGCACCGCAGGATCCGGATGCATGTCGAGGGTGAGAGCGTAGGCTTCGCATTCTCGACCGTGCTGCTCGACCGGGTGACCACGCGGGAGCGCGCCACGCTCACCGCCACGGACGTGTCTCTTGGTCGGGCTCTACAGGCGGAGGGAATCCAGCGTCGGATGCTCGCAATGACGATTTCGAACGACGGCGGGTATGGCCACACTTCCCATGGCCACGCGATCGCCACGCAGGCGTTGTTGTGCCGAAATGACACGCCCGTAGCCTATGTCCAGGAGAAATTCTTCTTTGGTTCACTTCCGCCAGACGGCGCGCGGCGGGCCCAAAATACAGACCTATAACGTCGACCGCCCTGAAGGGATGCAGAAGATGCGCGACGATCATGTACCCTGGCGGTGAACTTGGCTGGGGTGTGTCGCGGGCAGGTCCGGTCCACGTCATAGACGACGAGTCCTGCGCGTGAGGGATGCAGCCGTCGCGTTCCTGGCCGCTCCGTGCGTCAGTATCCCGCCAGCGATGTCACCGAATGCGGTGAAGCCGTCGCATCCGCGTGGATCTTGAGCTACTATGTGGCCACCGTGAAGATCACGTGACGGCTTATCGGGGGGCTCGGTATGCGTGGTTGTCCTGTCCTCAGTTTCTCCAGGTTGGCGGGACCGGGTCGGAGCGCCGGCCATGGTTTCGCACCGCGGGCGCTCGCCGAGGCGCCGGTAACGATCGTTCGGGCCAATCGCCATCCGCTTCGGATTCGGATTCGGATTCGGTGAACGCTCGGATTCCCGCGAGTCCAAATGCTGGCGCGCTTCCTTTGGTTTGACTGCAGCCGCTTGGCGGTCCTGGATTATCTCGGCAGCGTGAAGCCGCCATCCGGATACCAGAGGGCATCGCAGTCGCGGCCTGACCGTCGAACTGGCTGATCATGTCGCGGGTTCGAGGCGCGTGAAATTGTGGTATCCCAAGAATATCTCGATCTTCTCCAACGAAGGCTGGACAAGCTGACTCGCGGTGGGAGGATCATCGTATGGCCGACGGGGGTGGGCCGCGCGCACGGGTCGAGCCGGGCTGGGACGTGTTCGTGTCGTACGCGCCCGAGGACGAGGCGTGGGCGCAGTGGATCGCCTGGCAGCTCCGGTGTGGTGGTCGGCGACACTGGTTTCCATGCTCGCCGGCGACCTGATCTCTGGCGAGTACCACCTCCCCTTCCGGCCGGGAGGCTTCGCCGCATGGGCGGCCAAAGCCGGTTTGCTGACCTGAGACGCGTTGTCGGATGATGAGACCAGACGGAGGCATCCGGCTGCGGGCGGCGCGCCCGGGCGAGGCCGGCGTTCTGAGCGACCTGGTAATGCGGTCCAAGGCGTCGTGGGGATACGACGAGGCGTTCCTGGCTGCCTGCCGGAACGAGTTACGGATCGCGCCCGAGGATGTGATAGCCCGGCGGACGGTCGTCGCGGAACGAGATGGCTCGCTGCTGGGCGTGGCAACGCTGGAAGGCGAGCCGCCACACGGCGAGCTGGGCCTGCTCTTCGTCGAACCCCGGGTGATCGGCACCGGGGTGGGACGCCTGCTGTGGCAGGAGGTTCTGGCGCAGGCCGGCCAGGTGGGATTCGCCCAGGTGACGATCAGGTCCGATCCGCACGCCGGTGGCTTCTACCTAGCCATGGGAGCGGAGCCCACGCAACCAGGGCGCTCATGGGGCACCGATGGCGAGCCGGGGGATGCTCTGCCTGTGTTCCTCGCCTGGCCGATCCGGCCGGAGCCGTCGTGGTCGGTGGCCTGGAGCGGCGGCAGGCGCACCGTCCAGGTCGGCAACGTCGCCGAGTTCAACAGCCAGTTCACCGGGACACGCGGCAGTGTCGAGCCCGACCACTATTCGTGCCTGGCCACATTCTGCGGTTCAAGTCCCGCGATGGTTCTGCTGCCCCACGCAGTCGGGGACTGGTGGTTGCGCGAGGTCGCCGCCGTGCTCGGCTGGGACGACCAGGTCGAGTGCCTCACCGGGCTCGCGCCGGGCGGCCGAATGTCGACGGCGATCCAGAACCGTCCGGAGCTGCTTGCCCGCATCGTCGCCGGGGAGGAGCTCGTCCTGCCGTGGGGCCGCACGCCGGCGTTCGAGGCGATCGTCCCGGCCCCGCCCGGAGTGCTGGCGGCCGTCGGCCGGTACGAGTCCAAGGCGCGGGCGAACGCGCTGTTCCGCGCGCTCGCTCCCGACCACCCGGTCCACACCAGGTGCTGCACCCCACCCTCGGGCTCATCGACCTGCAATGCACCGGAATGCTCAGCGAAGACGGTCGCCACCGCCTCGTCTGGTACACCCCGCGTCGGCGGCCAGGCGGCACAACAGCTGGAACTACTCACCGTCCTCGGAACGACGCAGTTCACCGCGGCTGACCGGCAACGATAACCGGCCCCGACGACCGACACCGAGACGAGGCTGCCCTCGGCGGTGCCGGCCGACGAGGCGGGTCCGTCGCATTAACGCACTCGGCCAGCCGTGGCACTGTTGCAGGCCGCGCTGATCCGTTTGTACTGCGCGGACAGGCTGCAAGAAAGTCTACGATCAAGATCACCTGACTTGGCTCGATGCATTAGTGCCCTAGAACGCCATCCCGCGCACAGGCCCACCGGTCGTCCCGGCCATCTGGCAACACAGGGGCGTCAGAGCCATTCGGGGATCCAGCGGGCTGCCTATGGGGCGCATGCTGGCTGGTGGCCGTGGTCGGCGACGAGTTGCTCGAACGAGGCACCGGCGACGCGCTTGTCAAGCAGGCCGAGCATCGTCGCGCACTCGCGGGTGGGGCGCTCGGTGGGGCAGGCGAGCGCGTGGGCAAGCAGCTCCTTGGCCAGCGTCGCCCGCTCGATGAGCCGGTCCAGCTCGGCGATCTGGTCCCGGACCACCTGGCGCCACTCCCCGCCGGGCTCGTCCAACACGGCCGCGGCGGTGGTGAGCCCGACGCCCACCTGCTGCAGGATCTGGATCAGCGCGATCCGGCGCAGCTCCGCCGGCCCATACATCCGGCGGCCGTCTCGCCTGGCGGCTGGCCGGACCAGCCCGCGCTCGTCCCAGTAGCGTAGCGCCGAGGCGTTTAGCCCGAACCGGGCCGCGGTCTCGCCGATGGACATCATCTCCATGACGGTATTTGACTTCAACCCAGCTTGAACCGCCAGCCTCGATCTCATGCGGAACACCAACACCACCGCCCCCACGACCACCACCACAGGTATTAGCCCCTCGGCCGGGCCGCCGCCGGACGACTACTCCTGGGTGCTCGGTGGCCCGTCCGAGTCGGTCTTCGCCCGTCCCGCCGGATGGCGCGGTCGGCTCGCGGGCCGGTTGATGATCTGGATGAATCGGCAGGACGAGGTGGCGGATCACATCGACGTCAGGTCCGGCCAGACCGTACTCGAGGTCGGATACGGTCCCGGTGGCCTCATCCGGCTCCTCGCCGAGCGCACGGAGGCAGCGAAGATCATCGGTGTCGACCCGAGCGCCGGCATGCGCGCCGCCGCGACCCGCCGCAACCGTGTCGCCGTCCGCGCCGGCCGGGTCGACCTACGGCTCGGCCGGGCGGACCGGACCGGTCTGCCCGACCGCGCCGTCGACCGGGTCGTCACGGTCAACAACGTCGCGATCTGGCCCGACCTCGACGCCGGCGTGACCGAGCTGCACCGCGTCGTGCGGCCCGGCGGCACCGTGACCATCGCCTGGCACGGCGGCACCACCCCACCCCGGCACGCACGCCCACTCATCCTTCCGTCCAGCGTCCTGGCGCGCGTCGAGAGGGCCCTGCGCGCACGGTTCACCGACGTCCGCCGCGCCCAGCTGCCCACGCTGGACGTCTTCACCGCGACGAGCTGAACGCTGATCGTCGCCGGTGTCCGTCATTCGGCTGAGCCACGTTCACGGAGCTCGCCGCCGCCGTCTAACCGCGGCTCCTCGAGGCGACCGGCATGCACCGTCTCCGCAGACGTAACTGTGAGTATGGGGGCGTTCCTCGGGTGGTGGTCTGACGACGATCACACCACCGCAAAACACCAGATCAGTGATCATGCCGGCTTGCGCCGGCACCCTGTCCTGCCGCGGGGCGTGGCTCGCTGCCGCGGGTTGGGCGGCGGCCCGGCGGGGGACGACGAGGACGTGGCCCGCCTGGAGGTGGCGAGCGATGCGGTCTCGGCGGGGCGACCGCGGCCGTGGGTGGGTGGTGATCGTGTGGCCGGAACCGAGGTGCTGGAGCGGTCCCTGCCGGGTCTGGTGGCCTGGCTGGAACGGTCGCGGCAGCAGGGGCAGGTGCATCACGACGACCGGCAGCGGTGCTGGCAGGTGCTCGGGCACCCGGAGGTCAGCGCGGTCCTGGCCGATCACCTGACGTTCTCCTCCGACCTCGGTGACCTCATGCCCCGGCAGCAGGACCTGGACCTGTTCGCGCGCGGGAACTTCGTGCGGATGGACCCGCCCCGGCACGACCGGCTGCGCGGCCTGGTGAGCCGGGTGTTCACCTCCCGGACGGTCGCCGGGCTGGCGCCGCGGATCGCCGCGGTGACGGCCGAGCTGCTCGACGCGGCCGATGAGCGCGACGGCGACCGGCTCGACCTGATCGACGAGCTTGCGTACCCGCTGCCGGTGATCGTGATCGCGGAGCTGCTCGGCCTCCCGGCCGCCGACCGGCCGATGTTCCGCCGCTGGGTCGACGATCTGTTCGACCGGGTGGACACCGGGCCGGACAAGTCCCTGCCCCGGCTCGCCGAACAGACGGTGCGCGAGGCCGCGCCGACGGTCCGGGAGATGAACACCTACCTGCTCGACCGCATCCGAGCGGCCCGGTCCCGCCCGGCCGACGACCTCACCAGCCGGCTGGTGGCGGCGGAGGTGGACGGCGAGCGGCTGGCGGACGAGGAGATCGTCGGCTTCGTCGGGCTGCTGCTGATCGCCGGGCACATCACCACCACCGCGACGCTCGGTAACACCGTCCTGTGCCTCGACGAGCATCCCGACGCCGCGGCCCAGGTACGCGCCGACCGCACGCTGCTGCCCGCGGCGGTCGAGGAGACGCTGCGGCTGCGCACGCCGTTCCCCCGGCTGGCCCGGCGGGCTGCCATCGACGCGGCCGTCGGTGGGACCGTCATCCCGGCGGGAGAGCTGGTTGTCGCCTGGCTCACGGCGGCGAACCGGGACGAGCGGGTGTTCGCCGACCCGGAGCGGTTCGACCTTCACCGCCGGCCGAACCCGCACCTCACCTTTGGACACGGCATTCACTTCTGCCTGGGCGCCCCGCTGGCCCGGCTCGAGGCGAACATCGCCCTCGGCATCCTGCTGGACCGCTATCGCGACATCGCCGTCGCCACGGACCCGCCGGTCCGCCACCGCGACCCCTGGACGATGGTCGGCGTCGCCAGACTGCCGCTGGAGGTACGCCCCCGCTGACAGCACCCTCAGGCTGGTGGCACGGACCCGGGTCCGGGCCAAGGTCGGCGTATCCGCCCAGGTTCGTGGTCGGACATCCGGGTCGGTCGGGGTAGGCGGGGAACACTAGACGCGAGCGGGGTGCGGAGGGATCTGCTGTGGCCGAGGCTGATGCTCGTGTGAACGGGGAGCGCAGTGGCCGCAGGGCTGTCCTCGATCCGGACGAGGCGGTGTCCTGGCTGCTGTCGCTGGCGCGGCGCCATCTTCAGATGGATCTGTCCTGGCTGTCCCGGTTCACCCCCGACCTCCAGATCATCGAAGCTCTGCACGGCGACGCGGAGTCCTTCGGACTCGGCCCCGGTTCCACCACTTGCTACGCCGACTCGTACTGTTCGCGGGTTCTGGACGGACGCCTCCCACCGGTCATCCCCAACGCGCGGGCGGACGAGCGCACCGCTGCTCTTTTGCTGACCCACGAGTTCGACATCGGGGCCTATGTCGGCGCTCCGGTCGTGCTCGAGGACGGGCGCGTCTACGGCATGCTGTGCTGCCTGAGCCACCACGCCGAACCGGGCCTGTCCAACCGCGACGGGCGTTTCCTGACGCTGCTGGCCGAGGTGCTCGCCCGGTTCGTCTCCTACCTCACCCGCGAGCGCGAGGACCGTGACCTGCTGGTCCAGCGGATCAGCAGGGCGATCCACGACCGCCCAACCATGCTCTTCCAGCCGATTGTCGCCGTCCCCACCCGGGAGGTCACCGGGGCGGAGGCGCTGGCGCGGTTCCCGCCCGGGTCCGGCGGCCCGGAGGCGTGGTTCACCGCCGCCGCCTCCGTCGGCCTGCGCACCGACCTCGAACTCGCCGCGATCGCAAAGGCGTTCGCCGCGTTGCCTCTCCTACCGGACCACCTGTGGCTGGCCGTGAACGCCTCCCCGACGGTGGTTGCCTCCGGCCGGGTCCGCGACGCCGTGGCCGACGTGCCGGCCCACCGGGTCGTCATCGAGGTCACCGAACACGAGCGCATCCAGGACTACCCGGCGATGCGCGCCGCGCTCGACGATCTGCGACGGCTGGGAGCGCGGATCGCGGTCGACGACGTCGGTGTCGCCAACGCCGAGCTGAACCGGCTGCTGCAGTTGGCTCCCGACATCCTCAAGATGGACCGGGAACTGACCTGGAAGATCGACACGGATCCCACCCGCCGCGCCCTCGCCAGCGCCCTGGTCCAGTTTGCGCGCGAGATCGACGCGCAGGTCCTGGCCGAGGGGGTGGAAACCGCCGCCGAACTCGCCGTTCTCGCCGACCTCGGCGTCGACCAGGTCCAGGGCTTCTACCTCGGCCACCCCGGGCAGCTCCCACTACCGAGGCGCTGCGATGTCGGCATGCAGTCCTGACGACGGCGCAGCTCACGGCCCGCGACGTGCGTAGCGGAGGACCAGGAACCCGCGGCCACGGACGCGGCTGCATCGACATCGGCCGACTCCTCCTGCGGCCAGGGTCAGGGACAGCCGCACCGCGCCATCCTCCACGATCACCACGCGGGAGACGCGACCTCAGCGCCCAGCAATAAGACAACAGAGTCCTACAGGCGTTGCAGTTCGATGGGGCGGAACTGGTAGACCGTCCGGCCCGTCATGCCCGTCGACCCACGCGACGATGAGCTGCTCGCGCAGCGCGTCGTCCACCTGGAGGTTTCGCGCGCCGGCGGTGGCACCGGACGGCGAGCCGTCGGCAGAGCCGGCAGGCCGCCGGAAAGCCACCAGGTCAGGCGCCGTGGCGACGGCCACGGGCGGCGTAGCTGCGCAGCGCCCGCAGGAAGTCGATCTCGCGGAACGCGGGCCAGTACGCCTCGCAGAAGTACAGCTCGGAGTACGCGCTCTGCCAGAGCAGGAAGTTCGACATGCGCTGCTCGCCGCTGGTGCGGATGACCAGGTCGGGGTCGGGCTGGCCGGCCGTGTAGAGGTGGCGGGCGACGTCCTCGGCGGTGACGGTCTCGGCCAGGTCGGCCAGCGAGCCGCCCGTCTCGGCCTGCTCGTGCAGGAGGGCCCGGAACGCGTCGACGACCTCCTGCCGGCCGCCGTACCCCACGGCGAGGGTGACGTGCGCCCCCGTCGAGCAGGATCGGGTGACCTCCTCGGCGTTCTTGAGCGCGCGGGCCGTGCTGTCCGGCAGCGCGTCGAGCAGCCCCGCGATGTGCATCTGCCACGCCGGATCGGGAGTCGCGATCTTGTCGGAGACAACCTGCTCGATGACCCGCATGAGGAACGCGATCTCGGCATCCTCGCGGTGGGCCAGGTTCTCGGTGGAGCAGACGAAGACGGTCACGTGCTTGATCCCGGCCGCCTCGCACCACGACAGCACGTCCTCGACATGGTCGGCGCCGAACTTGTGGCCGAGACTGGGATTGGCCATCCCCATCTGGCGGGCCCAGCGGCGGTTGCCGTCCATGATCAGGCCGACGTGCCTCGGTAGCTCGGCTCCCTTGAGCGACGCGCGGAGCCGACGGGCGTACACGGTGTAGGCAAGATCGCGTATTGGCACAGCCTGAATCTATGCCCTGTACCGTGCCAGAACTCGATTTCGGTCGTTGACCTGCAACTTCGCTGCCGCGGAGCTCGATACAGGATCGTGGCTCATGGTGGTGCGGCTGATGTACCTGTTCATGGTCCGAGTGTTCGGCTGGCTCATCCTGCTGACGCGCAGCGATGCGGCGCGGACCGCGGAGCTGCTGGTGCTGCGCCAGGAGTTGGCGGTGCTGCGCCGCCAGGTCGGTCGGCCTCGGTTCACCTGGTCCGACCGCGCCCTCCTGGCCGCGCTGGCCCGGTTGTTGCCCCGCGAGGTCCGGTCACACCGGCTGGTGACCCCGGCGACGCTGCTGGCCTGGCATCGCCGCCTGGTCCGTCGACGCTGGACCTACCACCGTCACGCCACCCGACGGGCCGATCCGCCGCCACAAGGTCCTCGGAGGCGTGATCAACAATACCACCGCGCCGCCTGACCGACCAGCGAAACCGCAGGTCACGGCCCTTGATCGAGTTCTGGCACGCTACACGTGTCCGGTGGATCGATCCGACGGAGGGGTGGACTGGACGTCGCTTTGGGTGTTTTATACGATTGGTAAAAATTTTGTCCGGCCTAGCGACCGGCTCTGTGGGACTCGTGGCTGGGGGGCCCGTATCCGTCGAAACTGACAGGACTCCCAGGAGCGACAGATGAGACGAACGTCGGCCGCGCGCACCCAAGATCACCGGGCGGTGCGCCGCCGCCCGTCGGTCCGGCCAGCCTGGGTGCTCGGAATCGCGTGCGCCGCCGTGGTGGCGGTCGCCGGCTGCGAGCCGGTCGCACCTGGCTCATCCGGGCCCGTCATCACGCCGAACCCGACCGTCACCTCCGCGGTGCCGACGACACCGGGCGTCCCTACCTCGACGACCTTCTCCAGCAGTCCGTCACCTACCGCGCCCCCGTCCACCTCGACCGCCACGCCCTCGGCTTCCGCCGCGGACACCGGGACCGTAAGCGGGTTGCGGGTCTCCGGCACTTCCATCGTCGACACCTCAGGGTCGCCGGTTCGGCTGCTCGGGGTGGACCGGTCCGGTACCGAGTACGCCTGCATCCAGGGTTGGGGGCTGTTCGACGGGCCTAGCGACGACGCCTCGGTGGCGGCCATCGCCTCCTGGAAGGCCGACGTCGTGCGGGTCCCGCTGAACGAGACGTGCTGGCTTGGGATCAACGGCGCGCCCGCGCAGTACTCCGGCCGGGTGTACCGGCAGGCGATCGTCGACTATGTCGGCCGGCTGAACGCGCACGGCATGGCCGCGGTCCTCGACCTGCACTGGTCCGCTCCGGGAACGGCGAAGGCCACCGGCCAGCAGCAGATGGCCGACGCCGACCACGCACCCGACTTCTGGCGGTCGGTCGCCACCACGTTCAAGGGCAACTCGTCCGTCCTGTTCGACCTTTACAACGAGCCGCACGACATTTCGTGGGCCTGTTGGCGCGACGGCGGCGACTGCGGCACCGGTTACCAGGTGGCCGGGATGCAGGACCTGATCGATGCGGTGCGTGGCACGGGAGCGACGAACATCGTCCTCGCGACCGGCAACGGATGGGGTGGCGACCTCACCGGCTGGTTGGCGAACAAGCCCGCGGACCCGACCGGCAACCTGGCCGCCGGCTGGCACATGTACGACTTCGGCGGGTGCGCGACGCTGTCCTGTTTCGACACCCAGATCGCGCCAGTGTCGGCGACCGTCCCGCTAGTCGCTGGTGAGTTCGGGGATACCGACTGCAACCACGATTTCAGCGACCAGACGATGAACTGGCTCGACAGCCACGGCGACAGCTACCTGGGGTGGGCCTGGAACACCTTCGACTGCGGACGTTTCCCAGCGTTGATCAAGGACTACTCGGGCACGCCGACCGCCTACGGCGAAGGCTTGCGCGCTCACCTAGCCTCCGTCCGGTGATGAGCCACTGGACGGCGTCGTCGGCCGCGTCGCCCGCGGCCTGACGCAGCGGAGGCCCGGCGCGGCGGGTTCAGCCGGCCGTTCCGGCGATGTAGCGGCGGGCGGTGGCGAGCGCGGCGTGCAGGGTGGCGGCATCGACGGGTACTCCCGCGTCGCCGCCGCTGCCGCCAGGTCCGAAGTAGAGCCCGGCGTAGGCGGCGGTGTCGCGCTGGAACCGCCAGCCCTCGGCAAGCGGGCCGGCGTCCACCGTGTCGTAGCCGAGGTCGTCGAGGAACGCGGTGATCGTGGCCTTCGCGGCAGCCCGGCCAACGTCTCGGGACCGTGGGAGTTGCTCACCACCACGTCGTAGCCCGCCGCCACCGCCAGCCGGGCCACCGTCAAGCCGATGTTCCCGCTTCCGATCAGTCCGATCGTCGTCATGCCCACGCCAATGACCCCTCCGCCGCGCGACATTCCCCGACCCGCCAGCTCCGGTTCACGGTGTCGGGTGAACAACACCGCCACGGCCCAGCCTGCGATCGGGACCAATCAGAGGGAGTGCTCAGCCCAAGGTCTCCGACTCAGGAAGCCTGGCCACGCCCGTGACCTGCAGCGACCGGAGCTCAGAGTGGTTGGGGGTGTCAGGTGGCGCGGACGGTGTCGTACGTGGCGCGGGCGCGCTTGATCTCGTCCAGGGAGCCCTCGAAGAGGTCGGCGAGAGCGCGCAGCCGCTCGGCGACCTGGGTGCCGAGGGGGGTCAGCGTGTACTCGACCCGCGGCGGGATCGTCGTCACCACCGACCGCACGACCATGCCATTACGTTCCAGCACCTGCAGCGTCTGGGAGAGCATCTTCTCGCTGACGCCGTCAACCCGCCGACGCAGCGCGTTGAAGCGGTAGGAGCCCTCGCCGAGCGCGAGCATCGCGAGGATCCCCCACTTGCCGGCCACGTCCTCCATGGCCCGCCGGGATGGGCACGCGCGGTTGAACACGTCGCTGACGAGCTCGTCGCTGATCGCGGGCTCACCAACGTGGACGCTTGATCGGGCCACCTGATCGACGGCGTCCCGCGTCGCGTCGTCAGCCGAGGTCCCCACGGTTGCCATGGTTTCCAGGATACGACCCCGCTCCTTTAGGATCGATAGCACTATGAAATAGTTAGCGCTGTGGCGTTGCAAGCACTAACCCTAGGTCGCCCCGACGGCAGACGCCGGACCGTGGCCTGGGAGAACGAGCGCCACCGCCAAGCCCCAACCACAGACGCTGGAGTCACCATGGGATCGATCGCAGTCACCGGGATCACCGGCCACCTCGGCCTGCAGGTCATCGACGGGCTGCTAGCCGCTGGCGTCAAGCCGTCCGACGTCGTCGGTCTCGCTCGCTCCCCCGAGCGCGCCGCCGGGATCGCCGCGCGCGAGGTAGAGATCCGGCTTGGCGACTACGACCGGCCGGAGACGCTGGTAGCCGCCCTCACCGGCGTCGATGCGCTGCTCCTCGTCTCGGGCAGCGAAGTCGGCAAGCGGACCGCCCAGCACACGAACGTCGTCGAAGCCGCCAAAGCCGCCGGGGTCTCCCGGATCGCCTACACCAGCATCGCCCGGGCCGACACGAGCACGATCAGCCTCGCGGTCGAGCACAAGGCCACCGAGGCCGTGATCAAGGAGTCCGGCCTGCCGTACACCTTCCTGCGCAACAGCTGGTACACCGAGAACTACACGCGCGACCTGGCCCGCTACCTGGCGACAGGAGTGATCGTCGGTGCCGCTGCCGGCGGGAAGATCGCCGCCGCGACGATCGCTGACTACGCCGCGGCCGCGGTGGCCGTCCTCACCGCGGACGGCCACGTTGGCAACGTCTACGAGCTCGGCGGCACCGCGTTCACGATGGCCGAGCTCGCTGCGACGATCACCGATGTGACTGGCACGACCGTCCTCTACCAGGACATGTCCGAGGTAGATTTCGCCGCGACGCTCCACGAGCACGCGGGCCTCGACGAGGGTCTCGCCGCGTTCGTCGCCGGCTTGGACGCGGCCATCGCCCGCGGCGAGCTGGACCTCCCTTCCATGGACCTCGAAACCCTCCTCGGCCGCCCGAGCACCCCGCTGGCCGAAGCCATCCGCACCGCGCAGGCGTAACCGAGCCCGCCTGACGTCCGTCCGCCACGCAGCCAGCAAGCCGCCTCCGGGCCGTGCTCCAGACCCGCGCGGACCACCGGATCGCTGGCGTGGTCCGCCAGACACCGGCCATGCAGCCGCGGCTGTCTCCAGTGCGCAGACCAGACCTCGTTCTGGTAGCCGGCGAAGGCGACGTGTGAGCGACTCCTTTCCACCGGGCCGGCCTTCCGTATGCCCCAGAGGGCGCTCTGGCTGTGCCGCTAACGGAGCAGGGCCTCGAGCGCTCAGCCCGCCGAGCAGCGAGGTGAGATTGTCGGCTCCCCGGTTGCCACTCGCACCACTCGCACCCGCCGGAGGGGGAGGAACGGCCAACCACGTTCGACGTGCGAGTCTGGTCCGTCCGCGAGATGCGCCTGAAGAACGGTTCCAGCTGGCAGGCCGCTGGCAGGTCGCGGGCCGGCCCAGCTCCAACACCCGCAGCTTCCCGTCGAAGGCGGCCGCCGAGTCACGTCGCGCCGAGATCCTCACAGCCGTGCGCAAGGGCGAGGCGTTCGACATCGAAACCGGACTGCCGGTCTCCGAGCGGCGTGCCCTGCCCCAGCCGGAGCCGGTGCCCGAACGGACCTGGCTCGCGGTCGCCAGGGACTTCGTCGATAGGAACTCAGTGTCAGGTGCGCCACTTGCGGCACAAAGCATGTGGCACGCCGACATTGCGGCACATACTGGACTCGTCTGTCGATCGTCTTCAGGAGCATGCGGACTGTCTTTTCGGAGGGCGTCCGGTAGATCCCGCGGAAATGGTCGTGTGGTGCGCCGAGGCGGGCGAGCAGCGGTTGCGACAGGTCGGCGATTCTGCTGCCGAGTTCGCGCAGGCATTTCGCGCCCGTCAGCGTCGCAACGAGCGTCGCAGCCAGCACGAACGACATGCTGTAGATCTGTCCACGCTGGTCTCGGGGATGAGGAAGCTGACCCAGCATCGCGAGCAGGCTGGAGATGTCACACTGCTCGCAGTCGAACAGGGCGGTGGACACGCCGGGGGCAGGCTGGCATGATGGCACGCGGTGGCCTTCTGTTTTTTTTGGACAATGTGGGTTGGCGCTTTCATTGTCCGAGCAGGAGGCCACTTCCGTCACAACGCGTGTGCGAGGTTCCGTCAAAGTAGGGGCGGCGACGCGTCAAAGGCCGGCCCGAAGGCCATTTCCGAACCGGCCCGCGAAACGTCAGCGGGAGACCCAGCGATATGCCGCCGCCGCCGCTTCGACCCGCGCATAACCCCTCGGAAGCCTGTCCCCAGGCGCCGGGCCTACGAGCCGGCCGCCGGGTGGCCGTCCGGGCGTAGTGACCGCGCGGTCGGTGGGCCGCGGAAGACATGCTGTCCGCTTCGGTCCCTAGTCAGGTGGCAGAGCAGCGTCCCCGTCCGCCACTCCGATGTCTCGTGATGCCAGCCGCGCCTCCATGCCCTCGATGAAGACGGCGAGGCTGAAATCGAGTTGCGTGTCGGACTGTGCGTCCCAGATCTGCAGCAGGTTGGCGACGTGGGGAGCCTCGGCCGGCTCCATTTCAGCCAGCACGTCTTTGAGCTCCTGGATCTGTGGATGCGTGGCGTCTGGTGACATCAGGAGCGTGTCACGCGCGGAGGCGAAGGCGATCTGGCTCACGAACACCATGGCCCGCACGGACTCCACCTCCGTGAGCCCGGCCTCTCGCAGCACGCCGAGCGTCTGCTCCAGCGACCGGATGATCGTGTTCCCGTCGACCCGCTGCATGTGGAAGTAGGGGAGCAGGACGCCCACCTTGACCACGGCGTCTCGTGTCGCGAACGCGAGGTCCCGCAGCACGGTCCTCCAGTTGTCGGAGACCGGGAGCTCGTGCAGCTCCACCTCCGACTGGAAGATGTCGCTGGCCACGAGCGCCAGCAACTGCTCGCGGTCGCTGACGTGGTAGTGCACGGCCGACCGCTCGACCTGGAGCTGGTCGGCCACCGCCTGAATGGTCAGCTTGGCCGGATCGAGGCTCCGGGCCACGGCGACGATCTGCGCCCGGCCGATCCGGGCCGGCCGGCCGGGCCGTCTTCGCTGGCCAGCCTTGCCGTCCCCTGCGCTCATCCCACCCCTTACGCCTCCGCCTGAAGGTTACGCGCTTGACCATCCCCTGAACCTGCCATATTTTCTGACGGCCGACAGAAACTAGCTTGATCGTAATTGACCCTCCGGGCGCGGCGCGCGTCGAGCCGTCAGGGTCACACCCGACATTCCGGCCGCCGTCGCCCCTGCGCGCCGACCCGACTGGACGCACGCGCCAGCCGAACTCACGGCAGATGCGAGCAATGATGATCTTGTTGACCGTAGGCGCGTCGCGCCTCTCGACCGCGGCGAGCAGGCGCGAGGAAGGGGATTTGAGGACCACCAGGACCGTGAGATCACCGTCCCGACGAGAGCGGACAACGACGTCGACCACCGGCTGTCGGTCGCTGTCGCGGGGTGGGCCTTGGACCGTTCGTGGAGAAAGACGGAGGGCGTGTTGACGGAAGACGTGGTGGAGGAAGCCGGTCCGCCGGTTCTCCCCCTCGCGGACAAGGTGTCGCTGCTGTCCGGTGAGGGCCTGTGGCAGACGAAGGCACTGCCAGCGGCGGGCCTCGCCCCCGTCACGGTGGCGGACGGCCCGCACGGGCTGCGCCACCAGGGCGACGACGGGGATCATCTGGGGCTGCTCTACTCGGTCCCCGCGACCTGTTTTCCCCCGGCGGTGGCGGTCGGTGCGAGTTGGGACCCGCAGGTCGCTCGGGCGGTCGGTGCCGCGCTGGCGGCTGAGGCGTCCGTGCAGGGCGTCGACGTGGTCCTCGGTCCTGGCGTGAACATCAAGCGCAGCCCGCTGTGCGGACGGAACTTCGAGTACTACTCCGAGGATCCGCTGGTGTCCGGCGAGCTCGGCACGGCCCATGTGCGAGGGCTCGAGGACAACGGCGTCGGCGCGTCGGTCAAGCACTTCGCGGTGAACAACCAGGAGACCGACCGGATGCAGGTGAGCGCCGAGGTCGACGAACGGACACTGCGCGAGATCTACCTGCCCGCCTTCGAACAGGTGGTGAAACAGGGCCGGCCTTCCACGGTCATGTGCGCCTACAACAGGGTCAACGGCGTCTACGCCTCCGAGAACCGCTGGCTGCTCACGCAGGTGCTGCGGCAGGAGTGGGGGTTCGAGGGCGTCGTCATCTCGGACTGGGGTGCAGTGCACGACCGAGTGGCCGCCCTGGCCGCCGGGCTCGACCTGCAGATGCCCTACGACGGCGGGCGAGGCGACGAGGCGGTGCTCGACGCGGTGCGCCGCGGCGACTGCGACGAGGCGCTGGTGGACACGGCGATCACCCGCCTGCTGAGACTGGTGCGCAGGCCAGGCCGGCCCGGCCTGCGGCGGCGGCCCGCTCAGGGCGACCGGCGCGAGGTGACGGCGGGCCTGGACGCCCACCACGACCTCGCGCGCAGGCTGGGCCCCCGATGCATGGTGCTGGTGAAGAACGACGGTGCCGTGCTCCCCCTGGCCGGCGGGCTGACCGTCGCCGTCGTCGGCGCGTTCGCGACCGAGCCGCGGCTTCAGGGCGGCGGCAGTTCCAAGGTCAACCCGTCCCGGGTGGACGTGCCGCTGGACGAGATCACCGCGGCGGTGTCAGCCCGGGGTGGTCAGGTGCTCCATGCGCGGGGGTTCGCGTCGCGGAACGACACCACCGGAGCCGAGGCGCTGCGCGCCGAAGCCGTCGCGGTGGCGGGCGGCGCGGATGTCGCGGTGGTCATGGCCGGGCTCACCGAGGGCGCGGAGTCGGAGGGGTTCGACCGGAAGACCCTGGACCTTCCGGCGGAGCAGGTGGAACTCATCCGGGCCGTCGCCGCGGCCGCCCCGCGGACGGTGGTCGTGCTCTCGCACGGTGGTGTGGTGAGCCTGGAGGGCTGGCACGACGACGTCGACGCGATCCTCGACGCGTTCCTGCTGGGACAGGCCGGCGGCGGGGCGATCGCGGACGTCCTAGTGGGCGTGGCCGAGCCGTCGGGCCGGCTCGCCGAGTCCGTTCCGCGGCGGGTCCAGGACACCGCGGCGTTCCTCAACTATCCCGGGGAACAGGGGGCTGTCCGCTACGGCGAGGGTGTCATGGTCGGCTACCGCTACCACACCACCGCCGACGTTCCAGCCCGCTATCCGTTCGGCCACGGGCTGGGGTATGGACGGGTCGAGACGATCGGCCTCACCGTCGAACCGCTGGCCATCGACGGGGCCCGCGTCGAGGTCCAGGTGCGCAACACCGGCGAGCGGCAAACCTCCCACGTCGTCCAGGTCTACGTCGCCACGCAGGCCGGACCGGTCCGCCGCCCTACCCGTGAGCTGCGTGCCTTCCGCCGGATCGGGCTGGCCCCTGGCGAGAGCGGCGTCGTCTCGTTCGAGCTGGACCGACGCGCCTTCGCCTACTGGGACGTGCGGCACGGCCAGTGGGTGGTGGCCCCCGGCGACCACTGGATCCAGGTCTGCCGGGACGCGGAGAACGTGCTGGTGGAACGCCGCATCACGCTCGAGGGCGACCGGTTCGTCCCCGACCTGTCCATCGACTCGCTGATCGGGGAATGGGCGGCGCATCCCGACGTCGGCCCACAGCTCGACGAAGCGCTGGCGACAGCGCTCGCGCCGCTGCTGGCCGAGATGGGCATGACCGCGCAGGCCGAGGGATCGAAGGGCCTGCACGGAATGCCGCTGCGCCAGTTCATCGAGACGCTCGGCTCCGTTCTGCCGGCAAGCAACGTCGAGAACATCCGCCGCATCGCGCAGGGCCACCTGACGGCGGTGCCGGGGTGAACCCGTCGGCTCCCTGCTGGGGCGGGGGCCCAGCCCCACCGCCCCGCCGGGACCGCGGCCCCGCATCGCCCACCCACGTCGCACGGCACCGAGACTCTTCGAGGGAGATCACATGCGAAGGCTGAGACTCTTACCGGTGGCACTGGTCGCGGCGCTGGCGCTGACGGCCGGCGCCTGCGGCGGCGGCGGCAGCAGCGGCGGCGGCACGTCATCGGGCGGCAGGGCGTCCGGTGGCACGCTCACTCTCGGGGCGACGATCGCCCCGAATCCGTGGGATCTGCGGGGCGCCGGTCTCAACGGCGCCGAACTCCAGTACTACGAGGCTGTCTACGATTCGCTCATCCGGCTGGACCCGAACGCGAACCCGACGGCCAACCTGGCCACGCGCTGGGAATGGGACGCCACCAACACGGTGCTCACCTTGTCGCTGCGCTCGGGAGTGACCTTCACCGACGGCTCCCCGCTCGACGCCGCGGCGGTGGTGACAAACCTCCTGCATACCAAGGACGGCACGGGCGAGGCCGCCGCGGCGCTGCGGGACGTGCGGAAGGCCGAGGCCGTCGATGCCGGCACGGTGCGAATCACGCTCTCCGAGCCCGACCCGTCCTTCCTCGGGAACCTGGGACAGAGCCCTGGAATGATCGCGAGTCCCAGGGCGATCTCCGACGGGTCGATCAAGACGAAGCCTGTCGGGTCCGGCCCGTACACGCTCAGCGGGCCTGGTACCACCGTGGGCAGTCAGTACACCTTCATACGCAATCCCAAGTACTGGAACGCCAAGGCATTCCCGTTCGACAAGGTCGTCATCAAGGTCCTGGCCGACCAGACCGCCCGGGAGAACGCGCTGCGCAGCGGGCAGGTGGACGCCGCCGAGGTCGCGCCAGGCCGGATGGAAAGCCTCCGCGGCGCGGGCTTCAACGCCTCGCCGGTCCTCACCGGGGACATCGAGGGCCTCTACCTGTGGGACCGCGGAGGCACGGTCTGCAAGCCGCTCGGTGATGTCCGGGTCCGGCAGGCCATCAACTACGCCTTCGACCGGGCCACGATCGCCAAGCAGCTCGGCGGAGGTTTCTCCACCCCCACGGAGCAGCTGTTCCACCCCGACAGCTCGGCCTACGACAAGTCCCTGGACAAGAGGTACCCGTACGACCCGGCGAAGGCGAAGCAGTTGCTGGCGCAGGCCGGGTACGCGAACGGTTTCAGCTGCGACGAGCTCGACTTCTCCACCCTGTTCCCGGCGGCCCAGGCCGCGATCACCCAGTACCTGTCCGCGGTAGGGATCACCCTCACCCCCAAGAGCATCCCGGTCGCCCAGATCCTCACGTCCCTGCAGAGCGCCGAGGTCCCGCTCAGCTACTTCCGGCTGAGCGCGCGACGGCCGTGGGACACCGTCCGGTCCACCATCGCCAAGGACGCGGCGTGGAATCCGTACCACTACAGCGACCCGGAGGTGGACCGCCTGATCGCCGACACCCAGCGGCTGACCGGCGGTGAGCAGGACAAGGCGTTCAAGAGCCTGAACAAATACCTCGTCGACCAGGCCTGGAGCGCCACCTGGAGCGTTCCGCAGACCGCCTACGCGCTCAAGAAGTCCCTGTCCGTGACGCCGGAGGCGTTCATGTCCAACCCGCCCCTGTACCGCATCTCCCCGGCGGGATGAGAAGGAACCGCGGCGCGGCACGGGATCGACGAGCGACCGCATCCCGTGCCGCCCTCCCTGGCCGCGAGGAGGAACGATGCTGTCCTTTCTGATCCGCCGCGCGGTCGCCGGCATCGTGCTGGTCCTCGTCGTCGTGACGGTGACCTTCCTGTTGCTGCGGATCACCGGCAGTGACCCTGCCCGCGCCGCCGCAGGCCAGCAGGCCACCGCCGAACAGGTCGCCGAGAAGTCGCGGGAGCTCGGCCTGGACCGGCCGCTGGTCACCCAGTACGGCGACTGGCTGTCCCATGCGGTGCGGGGGGACTTCGGCACCTCGTGGTTTACGGGGGACCAGGTCGGCACGCTGCTCGGCAACGAGCTGCCGGTCACCCTGTCGGTGGTCCTCGTGGGCCTCGTCCTCGCCGCGGTGGTGAGCGCCGTGGCAGGGGTCGCCGCGGCGGTCCGGGGTGGCTGGCTCGACAAGGCCGTGCAGCTGACGGCGGTCGTGGGCGCGGCGATACCGAGCTTCCTCGTGGCGCTGGTGCTGGCCCTGTTCGTCGGTGTCAGGTGGAAGCTGCTCCCGGCGACGGGCTACGTGCCCCTCACCGAGGCGCCGCTCGACTGGCTGCGCTCGGTCACCATGCCGGCGGTGGCCCTGGCGATCCTGGCGACCGCCTCGATGGCCCTGCAGATCCGCGGCTCGATGCTCGACGTGCTGGAGAAGGACTTCATCCGCACGCTGCGCAGCCGCGGCCTGAGCTCGCGCAGCCTGCTGTTTCGACATGCGCTGCGCAACGCCGCACCGCCGGCCCTGACCGTGCTGGCGCTGCTGTTCATCGGCCTGCTGGGCGGCTCCGTCGTGGTCGAGCGGGTGTTCGGCCTGTCCGGCCTGGGCAGCCAGGCCACGACGGCGGCCTCCCAGGGGGACCAGCCCATCGTGCTGGGTGTCGTCGTGGTGACGGTTGTGCTGGTCGTGGTCGTCAATATCCTTCTCGACATCGCGCGCGGGCTGCTCGACCCGAAGGTGCGTGTGCGATGAGCGTGTCCAGCGTCGAACCCGTCGTTCCGACGCCGACGCCGGCCCCTGCCGCCCCCGACGGGCCGGCGGCGCGGGTGGGACTGTGGCGCCGGCTCCTGCGGGACCGCACGGCGGTCGTCTGCCTCGTCGTGCTCGGGCTGGTGGTCGTCGCCAGCGCGGCGGCTCCCCTGCTCACCTCGGCCGACCCGTCGTCCGCGGACATCGCCGACACGCTGGCGCCGATCAGCGCCAAGCACCCGCTCGGCGGTGACGGGGTGGGGCGGGACGTACTCGCCCGCCTGCTGTACGGCGGACGGACGAGCCTGCTCGGCACACTCCTGGCCACCGCCGTGGCGCTGACCGTGGGCGTCCCGACCGGCCTGACGGCCGGTTACCTCGCGGGCTGGTTCGACAGCGTTGCCAGCTGGCTGGTCAACCTGGTCATGGCCCTGCCGGCGATCATCATCCTGCTCGTCGTCCTGGCCGTCGCCGGGCCCAACACCTACCTCGCGATGGCGATCTTCGGCGTGCTCCTGGCCCCCGGGGTGTTCCATCTCGTCCGGGCCTCGACGAGCGCCGTCCGCACGGAGGCCTACGTCGACGCGGCCCGGGTGGCCGGGCTCTCGGACGCCCGGATCATCCGCAGGCACATCCTTCCGGTGGTACAGGCACCGACGATCATCCAAGCCGCCTACATGCTCGGCGTGGGCATCGCCCTGCAGGCCGGCCTGGAGTTCCTCGGCCTGGGCTCGCCCACCCAGCCCAGCTGGGGCGCGATGCTCAACGACGCGTTCACCCGCATCTACGACAGGCCCGCGCTCATCCTCTGGCCGGGTGTCGCGCTCGCCGTAACGACCGCGGCGTTCGCCATGCTCGGCAACGCCCTGCGCGACGCCCTCGACCCGTCCCGCGCGACGCTCACCGGCCGTCGCGCCACGGGCGGGCCGGCCACGGGCGACGGCCGGGCCGGCGACGGCGCCACCGGCGGCGAGAGCGGCGCCGTGGCCACGGCCACGCGGGCCCCCGCGCCGGAACCGGAAGGCGGCCGGCTTCTCGTCGTGCGGGACCTTCGGGTCGCCTACCCGGCACCGGCCGGGACGTCGACGGTCGTGGACGGGGTCACCCTGTCGGTGCGCCGGGGTGAGGTGCTCGGCCTGGTCGGCGAGTCCGGGTCCGGCAAGACACAGACGGCGTTCGCCGTGCTCGGACTGCTGCCCACCACGGCCATCGTCACCGCCACCGGCATCCACTTCGACGGCACCGACCTGCGGGCGCTGGACGAGCGGCACCTCAACGACCTGCGCGGCCGGCGCATCGCCTACGTCCCGCAGGAGCCGATGAGCAACCTCGACCCGTCGTTCCGCGTCGGCAGCCAGCTCGCCGAGCCGTTGCGTCGCCACCTCGGCCTGTCCCGCAGGGCGGCGACGCGGACCGCGCTGGACCTGCTCGACCGGGTGGGCATCGTCGACCCGCGGCGCGTCCTCGACGCCTACCCCCACCAGATCTCCGGCGGAATGGCCCAGCGCGTGCTCATCGCCGGCGCGGTCTCCTGCAATCCCGACCTGCTCATCGCCGACGAGCCCACCACCGCCCTCGACGTGACCATCCAGGCGGAGGTGCTCGACCTCATCCGCTCCCTGCAGAAGGAGCGGAACATGGGAGTGGTCCTGGTGACCCACAACTTCGGCGTCGTCGCCGACATCTGCGACACCGTCGCCGTCATGCACCAGGGCCGGATCGTCGAGACCGCGGCCGCGACCGAGCTGTTCGCCAGTCCGCGGCACCTGTACACCAGGTCGCTGCTGGGCTCCACCCTCGAGAACGCTCCCCCGCGCGGGCCCTACCCCGCCGCCGCGGCCGTCGACGGAAGCGCGCCATGACCGAGCCGCTGCTGTCCTGCCGGGACGTCGTCGTCGAGTATCCCGGGACCGGGTTCCGCGCCAGGCCCCAGCGTGTCCTGCACGAGGTCTCGCTGTCGGTACGGCAGGGGGAGACGCTCGGCCTGGTGGGCGAGTCCGGCTCCGGCAAGACCACCCTCGGCCGCGCGATCCTCGGCCTCGTCCCGGTCAGCGGGGGCACCGTCGTCTTCGCCGGACGGGACATCACGCGCCTCGGCCGCCAGGAACGCAGAGACCTCTCCGCCGCCATCCAGGTCGTCTTCCAGGACCCGTACAGCTCCCTCAACCCGGCACGGACCGTCGGCGACATCCTCACCGAGCCGCTCCTGGTCGCCGGGGTGAGCAGAAGCCAGGCAGACCAGCGGATCCGCGACCTGCTCGACCAGGTCCACCTGCCGGCCGACGCCGCCCGACGGCTGCCGCGCGAGTTCTCCGGCGGTCAGCGCCAGCGCATCGCCATCGCCAGGGCGCTGTCCCGCTCCCCCCGTCTCGTCGTCTGCGACGAGCCCGTCAGCGCTCTCGACCTGACCAACCAGACCCGCGTGCTGGACCTGTTCATCGAGATCCAGGAACGCACCGGCGTCGCCTACCTGTTCATCACCCACGACCTCGCCGTGGTGCGCCGCATCAGCCACCGGGTGGCCGTGCTGCGCCGGGGGGACATCGTCGAGATCGGCGACGCCCGCCAGGTCACCACCGAGCCCACGCACCTCTACACGCAGCGCCTCCTGCTCGCCGCGCCAGTTCCCGACCCGCGGCTGCAGGCCGAGCGACGCGCCGCCCGCCGGCGCCTGGCCGAGCAGGTCACGCGGTCTCAAACCGGCCCGACGAACCGCCCGCCCACGATGACAGGCGTCGGCATCACGGGCGGGCCGGCCACGGACGGGCCGGCCACGGCCGCGGCCGCCGGTGTCCCGGGAGAACGCGCATGACCACAGCGATCTGCAACCCGATCGATCTGCCCTACCGTTATCAGGACGTACGAACGGCCGGCTTCGGCCGGAAGGTCTTTCGAGAGGCCGCGGATCCCAGAATCGTGCTCTTCCGCGACCGTTTCTACCTGTTCGCATCCATGTCGGGCGGGTTCTGGCACTCCGACGATCTCACCGCCTGGCAGTTCCAGGAGACCGCCGGCCTCCCGGTCCACGACTACGCCCCCGACGTGCGGGAGATCGACGGGAAACTGGTGTTCACGGCCTCGCGGATGCGCGGCCGGTGTTCCTTCTGGCGCACCGACGACCCGCTGTCCGGACATTTCGAGGAGGTGCCGGGAACGTTCGCCTTCTGGGACCCGAACCTGTTCCAGGACGACGACGGGCGCGTCTACCTGTACTGGGGCTGCTCCAACCGGGCGCCGCTGCGGGGAGTCGAACTCGACCGCCGTACGCTGACCCCGGTCAGTGAACCCGTCCGGCTTTTCGGCGGCGACCCCGGGCGACACGGCTGGGAGCGCACGGGCGAGAACCACGACCCGCGGACCCGTACCGGCCCGCGGGCGAAGCTGATCGGCCCCGCGCCTTTCATCGAGGGCGCGTGGATGACGAGGCACCAGGATATCTACTACCTCCAGTACGCGGCCCCCGCCACGGAGGCGAACACCTACGCCGACGGCTACTACACGTCCTCGTCGCCGCTCGGTCCGTTCGCCTACGCCCCGGACAGTCCCTTCTCGTTCAAGCCCGGAGGCTTCATCACCGGAGCGGGCCACGGAAGCACGTTCCAGGACAGGCACGGAAACTGGTGGCACGCCTCGACGATGCGCGTGTCGGTCAACCACGCGTTCGAGCGGCGGATCGGCCTGTTCCCCGCCGGGTTCGACGAGGACGGCACCCTGTTCACGAACCAGGAACTGGCCGACCACCCGATCCTGGTCCACGACCGACCGTTCGACCCCTGGACCGAGGCGTCACCCGGCTGGATGCTGCTGTCCAACGGCAGGCCCGTAACGGCCACGTCCGCGCTGCCCGGCCACGGCCCTGAGCTCGCGGTCGACGAGAACGTGCGGACCTGGTGGGTCGCCGCCGACCGGGCCCCCGGCCACCGGCTGACCGTCGACCTGGGCGACGGCGCCACCGTCCACGCCGTCCAGGTCAACTTCGCCGACCACGAAGCCGGCCGGCACAAGCCGCGGCCCAGGCGCGGCCAGTCGACCACCACCATGGGCATCTCCCGGGCGATCGAGATCCGCCCCCAGCCCAATCAGTTCGTCCTCGAGTGCTCCACCGACAGATCCTTCTGGACCCTGCTCACGGACCGCCGCGGCGAGGAGCTGGACAGCCCGCACGCGTTCGTCGTGACCGATCGGCCGACCCAGGCCCGCTACCTCCGGCTCACCTCGCACGCCCAGCCGTGGGACGGCCCGATCGCGGTCAGCGGCCTGCGGGTGTTCGGGCACCGCGACGGCCCGCCGCCCTGTCCCGCGATCGCGCGCGCGACCCGGATGACCGACCGCGACGCGCGCGTCGTCTGGACCGGCGCGGATGACGCCGACGGCGCGAACGTCCGGTTCGGGCCTAGCTCCAAGCGGCTGTACCACTGCTGGCAGGTTCACGGCCGCACCGAACTCGATCTCTCCGCACTCACGGCTGGCGAGGACTACTGGGTGGCCGTCGACGCCTTCAACGGGAGCGGCATCACGCGCGGTGAGCCGGTCCCCGTCGTCGGGCCAGGAGGACAGGAACCACGATGAGCATCACCCGCGGGTGGACCGCGAAAATGATCACGCCAGACCGAGAGCTGGCCAGCGCGCCGCTCTTACGCCGAACCTTCACTCTGGAAACAGGCCATGGGGGCCTGACCTCGGCGGTCCTGCGCATCACGGCGCTCGGCGTGTGCGAGGCATGGATCAACGGCGTCCGCGCTTCCGAGGACGTGCTGACCCCCGGCTGGAGCGCCTACGAGTGGCGCCTGCGGTACGCCGAATGGGATGTCACCAGGCTCGTCGCGCCGTCCTGCGTCCTCGGGATAGCGCTGGGCAACGGCTGGTACCGCGGCAGGCTTGGATTCGCCGGCGGCCGGGCTCTGTACGGCGACCAGCGGGGCGCGCTCGCCGAACTCCACCTCTCCTATGCCGACGGATTCACCCAGACCGTGGCCACCGACACCCGATGGCAGTCCGGGCCGAGCGCGATCCTCGACGACGACCTGTACGACGGCCAGACCATCGACACCCGCCGGCTCGACCCCGCCTGGTCGACACCGGAGGCCGGATCAGACGGCTGGGGCGGCGTCCGCGTCCTGGAAGGATTCGACGAGAAACGACTCGTCCCCTACATCGGCCCCCCGATCCGCCGCCAGCAGGAATGCGCACCGAAGCGGGTCTGGATCTCACCCAGCGGAAGAACGCTGGTCGACTTCGGCCAGAACCTCGTCGGCTGGACGCGGCTGCGGGTCACCGGCGCCGCCGGACGGCGCATCACGATCCGCCACGCCGAGGTGCTCGAACACGACGAGCTCGGAACCCGCCCGCTGCGGACCGCGCAGGCCACCGACCGGTTCGTGTGCAGCGGCGGCGACGACCTCTTCGAGCCGACCTTCACCTTCCACGGCTTCCGGTACGCCGAGGTCGCCGACTGGCCGGGAACCACCGACGACCTCGCCGCGAACATCACCGCAGTGGTGGTCGGCTCGCGGCTACGGCGCACCGGACACTTCGCATGCTCCGAACCGCTGCTCAACCAGCTGCACGACAACATCGTCTGGTCGATGCGCGGCAACTTCGTCGACGTACCCACCGACTGCCCGCAGCGCGACGAACGCCTCGGCTGGACCGGCGACCTGGCCGCCTTCGCCCCGACCGCCACCTACCTCTTCGACGTCAACGACTTCCTGCGCGACTGGCTGGCCGACCTCGCCGTCGAACAGGCAGCCGCCGGACAGGTCCCCATCGTCGTGCCTGACAACTTCAAGTACGAGAACCTCGCCAGTCTGGCCGAACCGCCAGCAGCGGACGGTTGTCCCGCGATCACCGTCCTCGCGCTGTGGAGCGACGCCGCTGTCTGGGTGCCCTGGGCGGTGTGGGAGGCCTACGGGGATCGCCGCGTACTGGCCGACCAGTTCGAGTCGATGACCGCCCACGCCAGACTGGTGCGCTCCCAGCTGTCCGAACGCGGCCTGCTCGAGGGCGGCCTGCAGCTCGGGGACTGGCTGGATCCGACAGCGCCGCCGGACAATCCCCTGCAGGGGAAGTCCGATCCCTACGTCGTCGCCACCGCCTGCGCCTACCGCAGTGCCGTCCTCGTCTCGCGAGCCGCCGCGGCACTCGGGCTGCCCGCCGAGGAGCAGGAGTTCGAGACGATGGCGGCCGACCTGGGGACGGCCTTCAACCGGCACTATGTGAGCGCGGACGGCCGCCTACAGAGCGACGCCAGCGCCGTCTACGCCCTGGCCATCGCCTTCGGCCTCCTCACGCCTGAGGACGAAGCCCGCGCCGGTGCCCGCCTCGCCGAGCTCGTCACCGAGGCCGGCCACCACGTGACCACCGGCTTCGCCGGCACGCCCTTCCTCACTCACGCGCTGTCCCGGACCGGCCATCTCGACGACGCCTACCAATTACTCCTGCAACGCGAGTGCCCGTCCTGGCTCTACCCCGTGACGATGGGCGCCACCACCATCTGGGAGCGGTGGGATTCGATGCTGCCGGACGGCTCGATCAATCCCGGCGAGATGACCAGCTTCAACCACTACGCGTTCGGAGCCGTGGGCGACTGGATGCACCGCGTCGTCGGAGGCATCTCGGCACTCGAGCCCGGCTATCGCACACTCCTCATCGCCCCACAGCCCGGCGGCGGGCTCACCTGGGCAAAGACCGAACTCGACACCCCCCACGGCCGCGCGTCCGTGCACTGGCGGCGAGACGGCAACGACCTCACCCTTGACGCCACGGTGCCACCCGGAACCACTGCACTGGTCCGCGTCCCCGGCGCCAAGGAGGCCACCGTCGGGGCAGGTACCCACACCTTCACCGGCCGCATCGCCCCGGAAGTTCCCCTCCAAACCGCGCCGCGACTCCACACACCAAGCTGACGGCCCGCCTCACGGACAGGTCGGGCCCCGCCGAGCCGAAGGCGCTGGCCTCCCCGTAGATGAGGCGTGGGTTCACGGCGCGCAGGGCGTCGTAGTCGAGGCCGAGCTTCTCGGGCACGCCGGGCCGGAAGTTGTGCAGGAACACGTCGGCGTCCGCGACCAGGGAGCGGACGATCTCGACGCCTCGCGGTGTCTTCAGATCGACCGCGACGCTGCGCTTGTTGCGGTTGTTGGTCTCGAAGTAGGAACTGGTCGCGGTTCCGGCCAGGGCGTAGATTGACCGCCCACCGTCGCCGACCCGCCGTTCCTCGATCTTGATGACGTCGGCACCGAGGTCGCCGAGCATCATGGCGGCGACCGGCCCCTGCTGCCAGACCGTCCAGTCGATGACGCGTAAACCGTCGAGCGGGCCTTTGGGTCCCGCTGGTGCGCTCATCAACGCTCTCCTTGCTGTTGTATGGCGGCGTCTTAGGGGAGAACGGGCACGACGCGACCTCGTCGAGACGCGGTCGCGTCGGCCGTCCGCCGGGCCATCTGGTCAGAAGAGGAGCCGCTTATACGATCGGGAGCTCGGCCGTTCGGTCGCCGCTGGTCAGTCCGTGATCGGGGAGTATCCGAGGACCTGGTACGTGGTGGGCTTTCCCTGGGTGTCCAGGGTCGTGGACAGCCCGCCGCGCACGCAGGCGGCCGGTGAGCCGGCGACGGCCTTGCCGTTGCAGCGGAATCGCAGCCCGGCGGCGCCCGGGAGCGCCTTTTCCGGCATCGCCTTGATGGTGGCGTTGACGGTTGCCGGGGTGATATCGCCGGAGATTCCTTCCAGCGCCGTCTGGAGGCCCGAGAGTGTGATGAACATGGTCCTGGGGCTGGTCGCGGTGAGGTCGATGTCCTTGCCGTAGGCCTTCATGACGGTGGTGAACAGGACGCTGGTCGGGTCGTTCCCACCGGCTGGTGTGACGGCCGCGACGACCATCCCGCGCAGGACGTCGGCCGGCACCGCCTTGCGGGTGGCGTCGGTGATGCACTGTGAGATCGCGCTGACCGTTCCGTCGTACCCGACGGCCTTCAGCCCGTTGAACGCGCTGATGCAGAACGAGTCGTTACCCACGACGAACACGAGGCCCGCCTTGCCGTCCACGATCCGCTGCATCTGCGGTGTCATGTCGGCCGTGCCCGGCGGCACGGTCACGAGCTGGTAGCCGAGTCCCGCGTCCGCGTACACCCCCGGCGCGATCTTCTGCTGGTCCAGCGCGGCGGGCACGTCGATGACGACCGACGCGACCTTGTCCGTGCCCTGTTCCTTCGCGAGGTTGATCGGAAGCTGCAGCGTCGTGTAGGTCGGGTCGCCCAGGGTGTACATCGACTCGGTGTCCTGCAGGATCGACGGGTTTCCGACGCCGAAGAACATCGCGGGGATGTTCGCATCGGCGAGCGGCCGCGCGACGCTCTCGGCGACCGACGACTCCGCGATGGCCACGGCCACCACGTCGGCCTCGATCATCTGGTTGCCGCAGTCGGCGCCCTTGCCGGGGTCCGACTGGGTCTCGCACTTGACCAGCTCGATCGGCCGGCCGCCGATACCGCCCTTGCGCTCGTTCAGCCATTTGGCCGTGGCGGCGGCCACGTCGAACTGGACCGAGTTGTCGACCGCGGCCGACTTACCGTCCGAGATGATCCCGATCTTCACCGGTTCGCCGGCCGCCCTGTGCACCGGCCCGAGCACGTCTGCGTTCGCGCCCGTGTCCCCGGTCGCGGGGGTGTCGGAATCGTCGGACCCGCACGCGGCGACAAAAACGAGCAGGGCCAGCGGAATGGCTAAGAACGCGCCGATCTGCCGCCGCGGCCACCGACTCCCCGTCGCTCTGCCTGACGGGGTCATCAGATGCTGCATGTTCCCTCATCTCATGGTCATGTTTCGTAGAAAGGTGAGCTGCCGGGCGACGGCCCGGCTCCGTGGAAATGCTGGTCCTGTTCCTGCCGACGGCGCAGCTCAAGAACAATGCCACGCAAGGACACGACGGTCGGCAATTCGGCCGACACATTCACCGAACCCGACTCGATTCGACGGGATGTGGTTACGATGAAATGTGCGCACGATAAACCGATGGGACGTGAATGGGTCAGGACATTCGGTCGAACCATCACCGTGACGTCACGATATTCAGAAGGATATTTCCGTCGGGATGGCGTCGGGCAGGACGCCGAGTTCGCCCAACCATGGCCGAACTACCGGCGGTCACTCGCCAGCCGGTTTACGTGGGTGCGTTGGTGACGTCGGGCTCGGCCAGCGACGCGTTCGAGACGTCGAGCCCCTTGGGCAGGTCGAGGACCTTGTGGGCCGGCACCCGGAACTGCTCCACCATGCCGCCGTTCTGCATGATGCCGAGCGCCTTCCTGGTGGACTGGTCGCAGAGGTTGTTCCGGCCCTCCCGGCAGAAGCCGCACTCCCCACAGCCGAACAGGCCCTCCACCAGCACGGGCGTCCCGTCCGCCTTCCGCCCAGCGAGTTCGTGGCCGAGGATGAACCGGGTCCCGAGCCGCAGGTAGTTGAGGTCGGAGGCGCAGATCCCGGCCACGGCCATGGTCAGCAGCTCGTCGTCGTCCCAGCCGGGCGCATCGTCGACGTCGACGACCACCGGCCGGCCCTCATGCCCTCGAACCGCCTTCATTACTCTCCTCCCCCCTAATGCTGCTTCACTGCCCGGGCGAACAGGGAAGGCTCGGCGTAAGAGGCGCAGATCCCGCCGTCGATCAGCACGTCGGTCCCGTTGACGAAGCTGGCCTCGTCCGAGACGAGGAACGCCACCACCGCGGCCACCTCCTCGGGCCGGCCCCGCCGGCCCAGCGGCGTGCGTTCGACCAAGGCGTCGACCTTGATGTCCTGGGCCTCCTCGGCGGCCACCATCGGGGTCTCGATCGTGCCGGGCGACACCGAGCAGACCCGGGCGCCGACCGGACCCAGCCGGACCGCCTCGCGTCTGACCAGGCGGACAATGCCTCGCTTCGCCCAGGCGTAGGCGAGGCCGGCGTTTTCGATGTCGGGCCCGAGTGCGGCGCGGATGCGTTCGAGGAAGTCGTCCTCGATCGCGGCGTCGAGCGCCGCGTCGGTCGCCGGGTCGGACGCCGCGATCCCGATCCACGGGATCAACGAGGCAAAGTGCACGAACACCGTGCGACGGGTGGCATGACGGCTCAGCACCCGGTTGAGCTGCGCGCTCGCCACCAGGTTGACGTCGAGCACGCGCTTCCAGTCCCCCATCACCGGCGAGATCCCCGCCGCGGACACGACGGCCCGGAGCTCACCGGACTCGGCCGCGCGAGCGGCCAGCCGATCGAGGCCCGTGACGTCCGTGACGTCAAGCGCGAACGCCTCGACCGCGCTCCCCCCTCGGGCCGACAGAGCCGCCGCCGCGGCTGTCACGTTCTGTTCGTCGATGTCGACGAGCAGAAGTAAGTCGACCGTGTCGAGCATGCGCTCGGCGCACGCCAGCCCGATGCCCCGGCCGGCTCCCGTCACGACTCCCACGGTTTTCAGCCGCCCGGCCTCGCTCATCAGGCTCCCCGTGCGGTCGTGTCGGCGAGGAGCTTCGCCGGTAGTGGGAACCGGAACAGCTCGGCCGCCTGCTTCCAGGCGACCTGCTGGCGGACCGCTTCGTCGAGGTAGGCGGTGCCGGCGGCGAAGTCAGCCCGCGTGTTGGGCCACACCGACTCGATGTGTGGGTAGTCGTCCTCGAAGAGCCACCGGGACAGGCCGAACTCCTCGGTGTACGGACCGATGAGGTCGTACTCCTGAGTGCCGAACGCGAACGACCGCGCCACGAGCTCCAGTGGCGTCGCGTTCGGGTCGGGCCAGCCGGCGCGGGTGAGCGGCGAGTGGCCGAGGTTCCAGTCGAGCCGGCGAACGAAGTGCGGCAGCCACGACCCGCCGGACTCGGCGACCAGGATCTTCAGGCCCGGGAACCGGGTGGCCACACCACCCCAGAGGATCTGGGCGCAGAAGTCGGTCGCACCTGACTGGTAGATGGTCAGGCCCATGCCGTACGGGTAGGCGTTCCCGGCCGGCCCGCCCCGCTTCGGCCACCACGGCAACGAGTCGGTGTGGTGCACGACGACCGTCCCGGTCTCCTCGCACGCGCGGAACAGCGGATCCCAGTGGCCGGTGCCGAACCATGGCTCGTCGAGATCGGCCGGGTTGCGGATGGCGACCGCCCGGAACCCGCGCGCGGCGTTGCGTTCGACTTCGCGGGCGGCGAGTTCCGGGTCGCGGTACCAGGTGTAGCCCACCGGGACGAGCCGATCGGGCGCGGCCGAGATCCACTCCTCGTGGTACCAGTCGTTCCAGGCCTGCAGGGCCGCGAAGCCCAGTTCCTGGTCCGTGGTCTTGGCGAACAGGTCGCCGCCGAACCCCATCCCCGCCGGGTCGGAGGTGCTGGCCGCGACGGCCACGCCGTCGATGTCCATGTCCGCGACCCGCTGGGTGGCGTCGTAGCAGCCAGGCCGGAGCTGATCGCGCCTGGCTAGGGTGTTGAAGCCCTCGACGTCGGCGCGCCAGCTCGCCTCGTCCTTGGCGCCCGCCATGCAGCACGTCCGGTGCAGGAACGACATGTGGTCTTCGAACTTCCAGAACCCGCCGAAGTCGCTGTCCTGGTAGCGCGGAGCCTGGTCGGCGAACTTCGCCGGCATCCGCCCCTCGAAGAGATCAGGCGGGTCGACGATGTGGGAGTTGACGGAGAAAAGCGGCTGCATGAGTACCTGCTCGGGATCGTTGGAGGCGCGGCTCAGCCGGCGAGCAGCTTGAGCGACACCCGCCACAGGCGTGTCGCGGTCTCGGGGTCGATCGCCCAGCTCCCGACGCCGGGAGCGTCGAACTCGGCGGGCGGGTTCTCGGTGTCAAAGTCGATCGCCTGGTTGCAGTTCTCGAAGTACAGACCGCCGATGCCCTCGAGCAGCGGCGAGGCCGCGAGCAGCACCGACGTGGCCGCGCCCTGCTCGGTGCTGCGCCAGGGCAGCCGGTCCATGCCGGCCCTGACCTCGGCGGGGAGGTCCATGGCCTCGACGTGGCGCTGCAGCTTGGTCCGGATCTGGCCGGGATGCACGGCGTTGGCGGTCACGCCGTCCTCGGCCCAACGGCGGTTCAGCTCGACGGCGAACAGCACGTTGGCCGTCTTCGACTGGGCGTAGGCGAGACCGCCGTTGTAGTCGCGGCGGTCGAAGTTGATGTCGTCGAAGTCCACGACGCCGCGGGCGTGCGCGTGCGCGTCGGAAGTGACGCTGACTACCCGGCCCCCGGCGGCGGCGAGCGGAGCATAGAGCCCGAGCGTCAACGCCACATGGCCAAGGTGGTTGGCGCCGAAGTGGTACTCCACGCCTTCTCGCGTGAGCTGCCGGGTGGGCAGCATCATCACGCCGGCGTTGTTGACGAGCATGTGCAGCGGGCCCCGCCAGCTGCTCGTGAACTCGTCGATGGTCGAGCGGTCGGCGAGATCCAGCGGAGCGACGTTCACCGTGGCGCCTCCGGTCGAGGCCGCGATCTGGGCGGCGACCTGCTTGCCGGCTTCGACGTTTCGCACCGCCACGGTTACCTCGGCACCGGCCGCGGCCAGAGCCCGCGCGGTCTCCGTGCCGATGCCGGACGTAGCCCCCGTCACGACCGCCCGCTGACCGGACAGATCGACGCCCGCGAGGACATCGTCGCTGGTGCTCTCGCGGCCGAAGGGCGTGGTGAAGCGTGTAGCCATGAAGACGATCTCCCCAGGTTTTCAGTAGAACGACCGTTTTGGTCAGTCGTGCTACTTAAACATAGGGTTGCTCGACTCATCAAGGGAAACCTGTCGAGCTGGCCCGCTGATCTGGCCCTTTGGGCGTCCAGCCATGGACCGCCAGTCGCTTCGGCTCGCCGCTCGCGCTCGGAGGTCGCGACGGCTCAGACGTCGACCAGACTCAGGTCGGTCGCCGCGCGCCGAGCAGGGCCTCCGGCGGGGGTTGGCGGGAGCTGTCACGCCGAGGCCGATCACCAGCGTGGCGAGGACCGCGACGGGCCGGAGAACGCGACGGGCAGACTTCAAAGTGCGCGGAGCCGTCCACGCCGACAAGTCGTCATCCGTCGGGTACGCCGCCTCGCTCCGCGGCGATTCCGTCGTTAGGACCCGGCCGCACCCGATCGGGCGCGAGCGAGGTCGGCGCCGTCGGCGTAGGCGGGGGCGGCAAGTCCGGCCGCCACCATGTTCAGGCTTTCCTGGACGAGCTGCTCTCGGGTGAACGACACGCCCAGCTGTTCGTTCGCCTTCTCGTGCCCGACCAGGCAGCTGACGAGCAGGCGAAGCTCCATCATCACCCGCCAGTCGATCAACTCCGGAGTCAGATGCGGCAGGACCCGATGCAGCAGCACCTTCAGCTGGCTGGTGACCGGCTGGTTCTCGAGAACCTCCATCGGCCCGGGGATCGCCTCCGGGAAACCAGGATGGTTGAGGAACTGCAGCAGGAACCGGGCAAACGTGTACTGGCCGGCCGCGTCGACCTGGTCGGCGACCGGCAGGAACATCGCTTCGACGAGCGTCCCGACATCAGACAGCCGTCCCGCCGCCGCGGCGTCCACCAAGAGCTCGGCCCTGCGCTGCTCGATCCGCTCGGCCCTGGAGCGGATGATCGCCTTGATCAACCCTTCCTTGCTGCCGAAGTGGTACTGGATCGCGTTCTTGTTACCCAGTCCGGCCTCTCTGACGATGGCCAGCAGAGACACGGCGTCGATACCGAGATCGCCGAACATCCGCTCCGCCGTCACCAGCAACGCCTGGCGCGTGGCCCCCCCAGTGCGGGCGACGGAGAGGTCGTCCTCGGCGTCCGCGCCTTGTAGTTGCATAGACGCAGGCTAGTGCGCTGACTACGACCGCTCATGGGTTGGGACTCGTGGGTCTGGCCACCTCCGCCCGGCTGGCTCGCCGCGCATCGCCACTGTCGACTGTTCGGCTTTGCCGTCCGACCGGATGCTGCTGGCCAGCCTCGCCCAGCTCCTCCCCCGCCGACTCAAGGCCAGCCCGCCGGGCCTTCACAGGGTGACCTACGCCCGCTGCGCGCCGCGACGCAGCACGATCCCGACCACGAACGGCACCTGCTCGCCGAGCTACCCGGCATCGATGACCGCATCGTCGACTTGTTCTCCCGGGAGGGCTCTACCCAAACCGCCTGAACCGGCCGGGCCACCCTGACCCCGTGGCCTGAGCCGACCTCAGCCTTCGCACCCGGCTCTCACTGCGCGAGTCCGGATGGCTGCGCTAAGCTCTTGCCAGGGGATTCGAGTGATGTTCGGACTCCGCAGTGTCGTCAGCGCTTTGTCGAGTCCGTGGCGTTCGACCGCCGTGGGGTTGACGCCACGGTTGTTCCGGTGTGCCGTCGGCGCCTCTTTGGTGCTCCTTGGGCTGGGCAGCGCGTTCGTGGTGCTGCTGGACGCGCAGCCTGCCCGAATCGCCGTCGTTCTCGTCAACGCCGCCGTCCAAGGCGCCGCCGCGGTCGCCTGCTTCTGGACCGTTCGGCGGGTTCGCGGGGCGGAGCGCTGCTGGCGGGTGCTCATTGGCTTGACCGCTGGCGGCGCGATGCTCGCCAGCGCCGGAACGGCGGTGATATTGCTGGACGGTGGCTCTCCCGCTTCCCAAGCGTCCTCGGGGTATGCCGTCCTCTTCGCTACCTATGCGGCGGCGCTGGCGGGTCTGCTGTCCTTGCCCACCCACCCGGTGGAGGGCCGGGGTGGGAGTGTGGGCAGGCCGTACCGCGGGCATGCGATCACCCTGCTGGACTGCCTCCTGATCGTCGGTTCGATCGTCCTGCTGGAGTGGGGAACGGTGCTCGGCGTGCTTGTCCACACCGGCGGACTTAACCTCATGCAGTTCCTGCTCGCACTAGCCCACCTCGTCGCCAGTCTGATCCTGGCCGCGGCGGTCCTGCTGATCGCGAGCTTCCGCCAGCCGCGCTCCCCGGCGGTGTTGGCGTTGCTCAGCGGGGGCCTGCTGGCCTATGCGCTCACCAGCAACGCCCACGTCTACCACGTCGCGCAGGGCAGGCTCGATCTTCCGCCGGGGATCCTGATCGGGTTCCTCGCCGCCTGGTTGCTGATCTTCCTTGCCGCACTCGTTCCGATCCGGCCCTCCGCGCGGCTCGACCCCCCTGCTGCTTCGCCGGGCCCGCGGGCGATGTGGGTACACGCGGCCCTGCCCTATGCCGTGCTCGGCGCGGCTGGGCTGCTGGTTCTCGCCAAGCTGGTAACCGGCGACCGGCTCGACCGGCTCGAAACGTACGGCATGACCGGGCTGCTGCTGCTGGCGCTGGTCCGGCAGATGCTCACGTTGGCCGAGAACACCCGGCTGCTGGCCACGGTCCGGGAACGGGAACGGCAGCTGAATCACCAGGCCTTCCATGATTCGTTGACCGGACTGGCGAACCGGGCGCTGTTCACCCGGCAGTTGCAGCAGGCACTCGGGCACGATGTTCATGACACGGGCTACGTCGGCGACGCCCAGCCGCTGTCCGTCCTGTTCCTGGACCTGGATGAGTTCAAGCAGGTGAACGACACCTTCGGGCACGCCGCCGGGGACGAGCTTCTCAAGATCAGTGCAGAGCGGCTACGGGCGGGCACGCGGCTGGCGGATACCGTCGCCCGGCTCGGGGGGGACGAGTTCGCCGTCATCCTCGACGGCGGCGGCGGCCCCGGCAGTCCCCGCGGGGTCGGTGAACGGCTCGCAGCCGCGGTCCAGGCGCCCTGCCTGCTGGCAGGGCGGCCCTACACGCCCCGAGCCAGCCTCGGCCTGGCCACCCTCGACCCCGCCGCCGCGCCGGCCAGCCCGGACCTCCTGCTCCACCAAGCCGACCTGGCCATGTATGCGGCAAAGCAGGAGCGGGCGGGCAGACTGGTCATCTACCAGCCAGACATGGCCGGACCACCACCAACCTAAAGAACGAGGAAGTCGCAGGCCAACACGCCTCGGGCTTGGGCGCGCAGGAACTGCGACCAGCTCGGACCGCCGCCGCGGCGAGGGCCGGGCCAAGGCCGTGACGGCGCAGGATGTTGCGCACGGAGGTAGCCGAGACCCGGACCTGGAGCTTGCGGCACTCCCCGACGATCCGCAGATAGCCCCACCGAGGATTCTCCCGGGCGAGCCGGAGCACCAGGTGCACGGTCGCATCCTCGAGACAGCGACCACGACGGCGCTGCGGGTATGTCCAGTGGCGCCGGACGAGGTCTCGATGCCAGCGCAGCAGGGCTACGGGTGTGACCAGGAAGGCCGACCAGCACGGGCGGGGCAAGAGCCGGGCGAGGGTGGCCAGCAGCATCCGATCGGACGGGGTGTACCGCGGCCGAGCGACCTGACGACCCAGCACGGTCAGTTGGTGGCGCAGGACGGCGATCTCGACGTCCTTCTCGTCAGGCCGGAAACCCAGCCCGACGACGCCGAGAAGCCTGCGCACCAGCAAGAACACCACGGTCGACACCATGCCCGTCATGATCCCCGACGTGCTCGTCCGCGCAGCTCAGCGCCCCTGACCGTCCAATTGCACCCCACATGCGCTGGGACGGGACAACTCGGCCATGGGTGACGTGTACTACAAGTCGCTGTCGGCCGTTGCCCACAGCCGCCCCCACGGCCTGGCCCAGCACCTCGTCGACACCCGCCCCGGAGACGGGAACATGACGGAGGTGCTGCCGGGTCTCAGGGCCGAGGGTGCGGCGCAGCGGCTGATGGCGGCGCCGCTCGCCGCGGTCTGCATGGTCGAGTCGTTGTTCCCCACGTTGGCTGGGACATCGACCTAGTCACTGGGCAGATCGTCCGGATGCTGGACACATGGGGTCGCGTGGCCGGCGTCCCCCATCCAGGCCCCGAACCCAAGGCTGCCTGACGGCCCGCTCGAACTGAGCGGGTACCGCGTCCGAGGGGATGCGTCATCGAGTCGTTCAGCGGTCCCGAGGGCTCAGAACAGGCTGGTCTGCTCCGACGGCGGAGCGACCTCGATCCCGGCGAGCATGCGCAGGTCGTCGACCGTGGGGCAGCGCTGCGGCCAGCACCTCGCCACGAGCCAAGCCAGGAGGCACGCCGCGGCGGTCGCGTCCCAGAGCGCCCGGTGCGGCTGTCCGGTAGGCAGCGCGAGGCGCAGCCCGCCGTCGAGGCCCGCCTGGTTGATCAGAGCGGTAAGTGATCTGCCGCCGTCGATGCCGGCGGCCCGGGCGAGCGCGAGCGTGTCCAGCAGTCCCGCCGGCCGGACACTCGGGAGGTACCGGCGGAGGAGCCGCCAGTCGACGCCGACGTTGTGGCCGACGATCCACCGGCCGTCGATCCGCGCGGCTAGCTCGGCCGCGATGCGGTCGAAGGGTGGCGCGGTACGCAGGGTCTCGTCGTTGATCCCGGGGGAGATCCACGGCCGCCGCGGAACCGGGCGCCCGGGGTTGACCAGCGTCGCGAACGCTTCCGGGAGAGCTGGATGGCCGTCGTGCAGCGGCACCGCTGCCACCTCAAGGATCGCCTCGTCGTCGCGGTCCTGGGCTCCGGTGCCCTCAAGGTCGAGCGCGACGAGGAGCGTCTGGTGCCAGGGCTGGGCGGTCATCGGGCCGGACCTCTCCGGGGGTGGCTAGTCATCCTCGTACCGTGCGGCTCGTTCGAACTGAGCCCGAACGGTCCGGAAAGCCTCGCTCTGGGCCGGGTCGACGGTATGCCCGAGCAGCGACCGGCCGTGGGCGTGCAGGTGGTGCGGCTGGTCGAGTTCCCAGATCTGATGGCGCAAGGTGTGCTGCACAGCGTAACGCCGCTGTTCTCCAAGGCCGTGGGTCCACATGTGTCCCGGTTCGATCACGTAGTCAGACTCGTACCCGAGCTGCGCGAGCACGGTGTCGACCTGCTCGACGGTGGGCTCGGAGTAGTCCTCGACACAGCGCCGCACCTGGGCTGCCGGGCAGATGTCACACAGCTCCCGGACGCCCCGGTGACCGTTGTAGTCCGGGGCGCTGTGAGCGTAGGCGACCCCGCAGGAGGTCTTACGGAACAGCGGCGTGGTCGTCCCGCTAGCTTGCCAGGCCGCGACGACGCGGGCGTCAAGCCCGTCGGGCATGACCTTGCGGCGCGCGTAGCCGTCGGCGTATGGCACGTCGACGCCGAGTTCGCGGAGGTAGTGGGCGTTCTGCTCTTTGTGGTAGTAGCCGGTGAACACGATGGCGTCCACGTCGCGGGCGACGTCGAGGACCTGGGCCATGGTGTCGGGGCTGTCGTTCCAGCCAGGCACGATGGGCCGCCAGTAGAGGAGGACGCCGGTACGGCGCTTGTGCTCGGCGGCGATCCGGATGGAGCGGACGGTGATGTCGCTCTTGGAGATCGGTTCGACGCGGCCGTCGGTGATGCCGGAGTACGTGAATAGCAGCGTGACCCGGGCATGCTTCAGGTTCTCCAACCTGGCCATGTCGTCTTCGCCGACGTGGAACCGGGTGATGACGAGGACGTGGTTGGTGTAGCCGAGGTCGTCGAGCGCCTCCAGGACCTAGAACAGGTGAGGCTTGACGCCAGGTAGGAACGGGTCGGTCGCCTTGTTGAACAGCTGCAGGGGTGTGACGCCCGGTCGGAAGGCCGGGTGGCCGACCAGCTGCTCGATGGCCTCGTCGGTGGAGCAGAGCAGCTGGGGCGTCTTGGCCTCGAAGTTGCCCCAGAAGTGGCGGACGCAGTACCCGCAGTCGAGCGGGCACCCGATGATGTGGTTGAGCGACAGGCCTGACTTTCGGTAGCCGACGATCAGTGCCATGTACGGATCGAGGGATGCCCGGTCGGCGTCCGGCATGTGGGGCAGGTGGCGAGGTCCAGCGGCGAGGTCTAGCGGCCCGAGGGTCATGGCTGGGTCCTTCCTTCCAGCGCGGTGGGGTCCAGCAGGTGGACGTTGGTGGCGCCGTACCAGATCTGGAACTCGCGTTCGGCGCCGGCGGGGTCGTCGGAGGTGTGAATGATGTTCGCGATCAGGCGGCCTTCGGACTTGGCCTGGCGGAACGAGTCGGTTCCGAAGTAGCCGCGGACGGTCTGGTCGCCGGCGCGGGACGGGTCGAAGGAGCCGATCAGCTCGCGAAGCCGGCGCGCGACGTCGGGCCCATGCGCGAGCGCGATGCCGACGCTCTGGCCTACGTAGGTGCGGCGCAGGTCGGCCGGCACGTCGACCCAGGTGAAGTAGGCACGGCGGGTCGTGAGCAGGTCGGCGTAGTGCGCGAATATCTGATCTTCGGACGGGAGGACGATCCGCTGGTCGACGATCGTCGCCTCGGCGGCAATCCAGCCCAGCACCTCCTCCACGAGGTCCCGGGCCACACAGTCCGGCTTGAGCAGGACAACCGACCAGGCCGTCCAGTCGACGGCGGTCACCGGTCGGCCGAGGACGGAACCAGCGAGGGCCAGCGCTGTTCGACCAGCCACCGATGCCCAGGCCGCAGCATGGCCAACGTCTCGGCGGCGATCGCCCGACCTTCGCCATAGGTGATCTGCCGGTGGACCTCGAACAGCGCCACCACCTGACGCCAGTAGAGATCCATCTCGCCGCCGTCGCCTGGGGTGAACGCGGCTTCGTTCGTGCGGAGGCGTTGCTCCCAGCGGGCGACCTGACCGAGCGCCGCGTCGCTCGTGGGCGGCATCGCCGCGGCCTCGAACGTCGGACTCGACGGCTCGGCCAGCATCGCGTCGACCCGAGGCAGATCACGGACGTTGAACGGACGTTGATATGCATCGAGCCGACGTGATGGGTGTAGGTGCCCACGCCTACGCCCAGCCGCCGTGCGGCGAGCTCCTGGATGAGGGTAAACGCGAAGGTGTCGCCGAGCAGGCCGATGACCGCGTCGTTGCCCCGCATGTAGGCCGTCAGGTGGAGCCGGTCGTCCCGAAGCATGAACTGCAGCGCGATGGTGCAGGCCACGTCAGGGTTGTCGGGGTCGACGAGTTCGTCCGGACGCATGATCGGCATCGCGGCGCGTTTGCTGTCGGGATCCGCGTGCAGCAGGTCGAGCACCCGCTCGAACTGGCTCCGCCTGTCCGGACCGCCCGGACGGAACAGACGCGGCCCGTACGCCGTGCCGGTGAGGGTACGGCCGTCGCCGGACACCTTCTCTAGCGCGGGCGCGTAGTGCGCGACCATCTCGAGGTCTTCGCGGCCGGTGAGATACCACAGCGTCTCCGCGTGATTGAAGACCACATTGGTCCTGCGGGCCGCAAGGTAGGGTGTGCGATCGACCGGATCAGCGATCGTGAAACTGACGTTCGCGAACTCCACCGCCGTCTTCCCACGTGTGCTCGTCGAATACTCGGGATTGTTCCGAACCTCAGCGAGCACCGCCAGATAGGCACTCTGGAACGTCGGAAACACCGGTCCACGGATCATGGCAGCTCCTGGGAAGCTTCTCTGTCAGGGAGCCGTGGGAGGAGAGCTCGATGTATGACACACGCCGCAGGTGACTGATGATAGGGGGGACATCAATTTCCCCCTGGGGGGGATGACTCCGTCCCCTCTCTGACCAGGCCACCTTCTGCCCGCAACTAGAACCGGCGACGGACGTCCTCTTCGGGTGTCCGTAGCCATCGTGCTCCCTATCTCAGGCGGACGTACGCCGAGACTGGGCAGGAGGCCGGTCAGCGACCGCCCCACAGCCGCACCACATTGCTTCCAGCCACAGCCAGGTCTGACGGACTCGACCGGAAAACGCGACCGTGCCACCTTGCAGCAGTCGACGGCGACGGTCGTGACTCCTCGGGCAACCAGGTTCTCGACGAGATGGGATCCAATGAAGCCGGCCGCGCCGGTGACCATCGCCCGGTTCATCGGACTGCCGCCGCAGGCCCAGCGGGCCGGAAGCCCTGTTCATCGCCGTCAGCGCTGTCGCTTGGCGTGCCACCGTTCTTGCTCGACGTGTACACCACACATCCCTGGTCGCTGTGGCCCGCATCGGCTGTCGCCGGCAGGGCCCGGCGCACGATCCTCGCCGGCCCGATCAGGAAACCCGGCCACCGGCGCGGGCGGTACCAGCCACAGCCCGTCCAATGGCAACCAGCCGATGACGGAAGGTAGCAGCGTCCGATAGCTTCATCCTGGTCGACGACACCTGCCCGATAAGGCGTTGGAGGTGCGGCGTGGCGAGTAACCGTCATCCCCCGAATCGGAATCTGGCCTGGGAACGACTCCAACGTGGCTGGTCACACGACGAGGTCGCCCGCCGTGTCGGCATAGAGATGGATCACGCCGGTGAGACGTACACCGGTCTGTGCGCCAACACGGTCAGGCGATGGGAGACCGGCGAGCGACGCCCAGAGCCTCGTTACCGCAAACACCTGGTGACCGTGTTCGGAAAGCCCGCGAGCGAACTCGGCCTGCTCACGCCAGCCGAGCTAACGATGCGCCCTGACGTCACGATGGGGAGGGTGGATGGTATGCCGTCTGGCGCGGCCGGCGACGTGAACTGGGACCGGGCCACCGTCCTTCGCGCGCTGCTCGGAGCGGGGGCGCTACCCCTGCTTAGCCCGTTGCTGTCCGTAACATCGGCCGAGGGCGACCCGCACGCTGGATCTTCCCAGGTGGACCCCGAGACCTACACGAAAATCGCGAACGGTCAGCGAGAGCTCTACTGGAACAGCCCTCCGCGTCCGCTCTTCGAGGCGTCCTTCGCGCACACCCACTTGGGCGTCGCACTGGTACGCGGCACTCGCGGCACGCAACGCGCTGCTCTCGCCGCCGGGCTGGTCCAGTCGGCGCTGCTCGCCGGACGCCTCGCCTTCTTTGACCTCGGCCAGCCCGCCGTCGCCACCCGCTGCTACGAAGTCGCCCTCGCCGCCAGCAAGGAGACCGGCGACCACGCGCTCGCCGCCACAGTCCTCGGCCACATGGCCTTCATCCCCGGCTTCACCCAGGACCCTGACGGCGCGCGAAACCTGATCACCGCCGCGCTCCAGCACTGCTGGCACGGCGTCCACCCCATCGTCCGATCCTGGCTGCACTGCGTGTCCTCCGAGATCGAAGCCAGAAACGGCGCCCCGGCAACCAGCCGCCACCAGATCGACCTCGCCGAAGCATCGCTGCCCGACGACGCCGGCGATCTCGCATGGTTCGACTTCTACGACGCGACCCGTCTCGATTCCTTCGCCGGCTACGCCGCCCTCACAACAGGTGATCATCGGGAAGCTGCCCGCCGACTGGCCGCAGCGGCTGACCAACTCGGCGCTCGGGGAAGCAAGCAGCGCAGCGTCATCCTCGCCGATCTTGCCGGAGCACACGGCCGGGATGGCGACCGCGTCGCTGACTATCTTGGCCAAGCGGTCGAAACGCTCGCCACCGACTGGTACGCGACCGGGATGGACCGCGTACGCGCGGTCCGGCCACTGCTGGGAGACAGCAAGCACGGTCGACACATCGACGGACAGATCAGAGCACTGTCACCAGCATCGTGACCTCCCGTCTGCGGAGCGTCAGTTCGCCTCGTTGTGCTTGCGCACCAGATCCGGTAGGTCGGTCAGAGAGTCGAGGTGAAACAGGCAGCGGTCGGCGACTGCGGGGTCCTCAAGGATGTGGCCCCACGGGCCCCGACGGATGAGAGCGGTCGCCATACCAACGGCCTGCGCGGGGCGGATGTCATTGTCGAGCCGGTCACCGACATAGAGCACCTCCCCAGCCAGGCAACCCGCTTCGACGACGACGCGGTGAAAAAACTCCGCCGATGGCTTCTCCACACCCCAGCCGTCCGACGTGCCGATCACATCGACGGAGAGATCCAATGCCCGCAGGATGCCCTCAGCGCGGGCGGTCTGATTGCCCGCCAAGCCGACCAGCAGACCCTCCGCGCGCAGCGCTGCCAGGCAGGGCCGCGCATCGGTGTACAGGTTCTCCTCACCGAACGACTCCGGCTGCCCGGCCGCCGCGCGCCGCTCCCGCTCCAACCCAAGGTCAAACCCGGGCCGGAACACCTGGAATACCTCCCGGTAGTCCAGCCCACGCGCGATCACGGCACCGAACACCGCCGAGAACGTGTGCCGAGGCACCCCTAGCCAATCCGCCCACGTCCCGTACTCCCGGGACTCATCCACGATCGTCTCGCCCACGTCGAAGAACACCGATCTGATCGGCACGCAACCCCTCCGGACTGATCAGACTGCGGATGACTCAAACCCCCAGGATGAGGCTATCGGAGGCCGCTACCTTCCGTCATCGGCTGGTTGCCATTGGACGGGCCGTGGACGGTACCGCCCGCGCCGGAGGCCGGGTTTCCTGATCGGGCCGGCGAGGATCGTGCGCCGGGCCCTGCCGGCGACAGCCGATGCGGGCCACAGCGACCAGGGATGTGTGGTGGACACGTCGAGCAAGAACGGTGGCACGCCAAGCGGCAGCACTGGCGACGAGGCGCCCCCCTGAGCCCAGACGATCACCTTCGCCGAGCCAAGCGGTATCGACTTGCGGCCCCTTCCCTCGCCCCGGAGCGTCCTTTCATGACCCGCATCGAACCTCCCGAGGGTCGCGACCCGAATCGACTGCCCTCCGGATCGCCTCGCACACCGGAGCTATCAACTGCCAGCGCAGCGACAAAGGCCCTGCCCGTCGGCGTGCCGCCACGGCCGACGGTGCGTGACGAGGTGAAGGTGACACGGTCGGTCGTACGATGGCTGGCCGCGACACAGGCCGCGCAGGCCGTCGCCCGTCGGCAGGCACAGGCGACGCTGTCGGGCTGGCGGCTGCTGTTGCTTCTGGACGATGCGCGGCTCGTGAACAGGGAGTTGGTCGCCAACGCCGTGAACGCCTGCAAGGCAGCCCGGGCCGGCGGTCCGGACCACTATCTCGACTGGATCGCGATCCGTCTCACCGACACCGGACGACGACTCACGATTGAAGTCTTCGACGCGGCGCCCGGTGTCCCAGCCCACCGTGCCACCGACCCGCTGACCGAGACGGGACGCGGACTTCACCTCATCGACGCAGTCGCCACCCAGGGCTGCGCGAAGGTCGCCCAGAGTTATGATTGGCTACGTCACGTAGCTGCCTCGCGGAAGCATCCGGATGCGGTAGACGGGATAGCGCGCGTCAGTCCTATCCCCGCGCACTTCGATCGAGATTCGCCTCAGTAGATCGAGCCGGGCATGCCGTGTGCCGACCCGGGAAATCTGCTGGACCGCGATTGGCGAGCCTTGGCCGCCGAATTATCTGAAACCTGGCCTGTCGTTGTTACAGAAGTGGCCTCCTGTTCGGGATAATGAAAGTTCCACCAAACAGAACCCCTGACCAGAAGGCCACCGCATGCCATCATGCCAGACCGGCGCCGCTCTGTCGAGCGGCCATGACCAGGCCGGCGAGAACAAAGCCAGTCGACTTCTCGAGATGCTGCGTCAGGTGAAAGATTTCCGTGCGGCCCGCGGAAAGATGTACGACCTCCATTTCGTACTCGCTGTCGCGGTCGTCGCCACACTGGCTGGCGCCGCGAACTACCGCCAGATCGGCAGACGGTCAGGCGACCTTCCACAACGTCTGCTCGCACAGATCGGTGCACCCTACGACTACTTCCGCGCGGCATACGTGGCGCCGGGCGAGTCCACTATCCGGGAGGTCCTCACGAATGTCGACGCGGACCTGCTGGACCTCCTCGTCGGCGTCTGGCTGCACGAATGCGCGACACGTGACCACGACGGAGACCTGGTGATCTCGCTGGACGGCAAGGTCCTGCGCGGCGCCTGGACCACCGGGAACAAGCAGGTCAAGCTGTTCGCCGCCATGATCCACGGAGAAGGTGTCGTCGTCGCCCAGACCCAGGTCCCCGACGACACGAACGAGACCACCCAGGTCGAGAACCTGGTGAAGATCCTCAAACACAAGCGCGGACGAACCATCGCCACCGCCGATGCCGCCCACACCCAGTTCAGGACCGCCATCCTGCTCCACAAACGCGGTATCGACTACGTCCTAACCGTCAAAAGGAACCAGCCCACCCTCTACCGGCAGGTCTTCGAGCGCTGCCTGCCTCTTCTCCAGCAAACACCGGGCCACGACGAAGAGGAACGCTCACACGGGCGCATCAAGCGGTGGACCACCTGGACGACCACCGCCGAGGACATCCGCTTCCCGTTTGCTCGGACGATCGCCGTCATCCGCCGTGACGAATTCGACCTCGAAGGTAACCGTCTCACCAGGGAGTACGCCTTCATCATCACCAACCTGCGCGGGGGCCGCGCCGCCCCAGCCGCAATCCACACCCACGTTCGCCTGCACTGGGGAATAGAGAACCGCGTGCATTACATCCGCGACACCGCCTGGCAAGAGGACGCCTGCCGCGCTCACCTCGGCAACGGCCCACGAAACCTCGCCATCCTCCGCAATCTCGCTCTCGGCCTCCTTCGGCTCCACGGCGTCAAAAAAGTCAAGGAAGCACTCGAACACATCGCCGCAGACCGCAACCGGGCACTCCAATTCCTAGCCACCTAGAGTGACCGACCGCCACCCTCGGCGATCTTCGCGCAGCCCTGG
>NZ_JASNFO010000049.1:0-140834 GCF_032027725.1 Pseudofrankia coriaricola
CACCTGGATCTCGACGGTGACCCGTTCGCGCCGGTTCCCGAGGAGCAGGGCGGTCAGGACGTCGGCGCGTCGGGCGCCGATCGGGCGGCTGTCGCCGTCGCTGTGGGCGTCGGTTCTGGCGATCCGGTCGATCAGGTCGAAGATCGCCCGTGCGTCCTCGGCGGGCAGGGTCGCCGACAGCAGCGCCATGCCGTCCTCGGCCGGCTCGAGGGACACGTCCCGTTTCGCTTTCGCTTCGTCGCGGCGCCGGGCGGCGGCGTCGGGGTCGAGCCGGCTGATCATGCGGTGGATTTTGCGTCGCCACTGGGTGGGTGAGCTCAGCTGGCTGCCGGCGAGCATCTGTGCCTCCACTGTCGCGCGTTGCCCATCGGACAGGACACCGGTCAGCGCGTGCAGCGCGCGTAGCCGGGTCTGGTCCAGCTCGCCGGCCGTCAGGGCGTCGAGGGCGGCCGGGAGGCGGTGGGCGAGGTCCCAGGCCTGGTCGAGCCGGCTGGTCATCGTCCGCGGCGACTGACCCAGCTCGGCCGCCAGCTCGTCACCCAGATACGGCGAGAACGGCTCACCCTCCCCGTCGCCGTCCAGGCACCGGCCGGTGTCCGGGCGTAGCTCCGCCAGCCGCACCTGCGCCCGGATCGCCAGCCCCTCCAACCGCGACGCCAGCCGCACGAGACCTACCACCAGATCGAACGCCTCCGCCTCCCCGCACGCCCCCAGACCCGCCAGCACCTCGTCGAAGACCCCACCCACCGCAGCCAACCGAGCCACCAACCCACCACCCGCCCCAAGCCCATCGACGACAGACCCATCGACGGCCCGCCCGCTGGTGGTCGGCCCTTCGAAGTCAGCGACGCCGACGACGGGCCTGTCACCAGGTGGAACGGACGTCGCCGGGGCAGCGGAGGTGTCGCTGGTGGTCGGCGAGTCGGCGGGACGCCGCGGGTCCGGGATCTTCACCGAATTCGCGGTGCCCTCCGCTGGCCCCGTCCCGGCCCACCGTGCCCGCGTGTCGGCATGTGATGCCGGACGGCGTGGTGTTACACGCAGAGCCGACCGGCCACCCCCAGGACCCGCCAGCCGCGACGCCCGATCCGACCGCGCCGAGCCGGTCGCGACAGCCGCGGCGCCGTCCGCGGTCGAGGAGTTCTGCGACAAGGGCACAGTGCCACCACCCGGACCGTTGCCGCGCATTTCAAACATGCGTTCATCCTAGCCAGGAAAACGGAATATCACAAACCGCCAACCGCGCACCTATAAACAGCCACGAGGCCTTCGCATTCAATCCCGACGCACCTAGAAGTTAAACACCAGGAGGCCCGAAAAGAAGCCTTACCAAGAAGCTGGTACCGATATTCTTCTACGTATATGAAAACCGGCCGGCAGAGCACCGGGAACGCGATGAGGACGGTTACCTCCCACAGACGGCCACGTCCCTTTACACACCGCATCACCGCCCCAGTTCGGACCGCGGCGCCACGGACCTCGCAACCGGCGTCCTGGCCGCGCCCACCCGGGTCACCCCGTGCTCGTGCTGATCAGAGAGAGGCTCGCCGACGACATCGCTGACGGTCCTGAAAGTCAGCGGGCCGTTCCACTACCTGCCCGCCATCACCGGCAAGACCGCCGACCTCGAGCGCACCACACGCGTCCCGACCGTCATCACCACCGCCTCCTCGTCGAGATCAGGGTTCTCCCTCCCGGTGCGGCACCCACCACGGCGCGTAGATGTCGTCACCAGGACCGGCCTCGATCCGCATCTCCTCCGCGCCCTCCAGGGAGACGCAGCTGGGGATGGCCTTCACGACGTCGATCCCGGTCCCGGAGCTGCCATGGTGATGGTTCGCCGGCCTCGTCGCGGCGGCGACGGCGTCTGCCCCAGCCAGAGGTCGACGGGACCGACCGTGCCACCGGAGATCGTCTCGATCTGGCGCATGCCTTCCGGCCGCGCTCACCGCACCGGCCGCGCGGACAGCCCGCCCGGCCTGATCCGGGGCGGCCGCAGCCGAAAGCCATCAGCCGGCGACGGACGAGGGTGTCGGCATGGGACCACCGGACCCGAGGCACCGAGGCACCGAGGCACCGAGGCACCGAGGCACCGAGGCAAGGCGAGCACCGGGCGGGCGTCCCGCGGCCGCGCGACGAGGGCCGCTGGCTGTCGGGTCGTCCGGGCTGGGCCAACCCCCCGCGACCGTCGATGCGACCTTTGTTATCTTTTGCCTCATAGGCCCCTTGCCATGTGGGTCGTCCCACGGCGAGAGGTTGAGGCGTGCACGCAGACGAGCTACTCGCGGCGGCCGTGGACAGCACCGGGCTGTCCGACTTCGGCGACGACGAGGTCTTCGGCGGGGACGGGTGGCGGGACGGGCTTGCCCGACTGCTCGACGACCTTCCGGGGGCACGGTTCAACGAGCTGGGGCATGTGGCCCTCGGGCTCGAGATGGGCGCCTACCTCAGCCGCCGGCTGCGGATCGTGGACTACCACCGCACCAACCCGCAGATCCGGGATCTCGACATCGTCCCGCCGGTGATCATCGTGGGACAGGCCCGCACCGGCACCACGCTGCTGCACGACGCCCTCGCCCAGGACCGGGCCCATCGGGCGCCGATGACCTGGGAGGTCGAGCAGCCGGTACCGCCGCCGCGGACCGAGACCTTTGAGACCGACCCGCGCATCGCCGAGGCCGACGAGCTCTACGCCGCCACCGATGCGCTCATCCCGGGCTTCCGCAAGATCCACCAGCTTGGTGGACGGCTCGCGCAGGAATGCGGCCGGATCATGGGTACCGCGTTCATCAGTACGATCTTCCCTTACCAGTACCACGTGCCCAACTACATGCACTGGTGGCTGCACGACGCTGTCAGGGACGGCCACATCGCGGGCGCGTACGTCTGGCACCGGCGTTTTCTCGAGGTGCTGCAGAGCGAGCACCGTGGGGAGCGCTGGCTGATCAAGTGGCCGTCGCACATCTGGACGCTGCCGCAGTTGATGGCGGAGTACCCGAATGCCCTGCTCGTGCAGACCCACCGCGACGTGGCGAGGCTGGTCGCCTCGAACACCAGCCTGTCCGCCGCGCTGCGCGGCCTTCACTCCGACCAGGTCGACCGGGAGGAGACCGCGGCGCTGTTCGCCGAGCTGCTCCTCGACGGGGTCGAACGCTCCGTGGACGCCCGGCTCGACGGGACCGTCCCGGCCGACCAGGTCATCGACATCCAGTTCACCGACCTCATGGCCGACCCGATGGCGACAGTACGGGCAATCTACGACCGCTTCGGCCTCGAGCTGAGCCCCCAGAGCGAGACCCGGATGGCGGACTTCGTACGGGGCAACAAACGGGGCACGAGCGGGCACAGCTACGACTTCGCCGACACCGGGCTGGACCTCGCCGAGGTCCGGGCCCACACGGCCCGGTACACCAAGTACTTCAACGTCCCTGAGGAGGACGTGTAGCCGCCTCACCCCGGGGACACTCTTCTTCGTGCATGATCGTCGGAGGCTTGGCTTCCGCGATCGGGCCGAGGCCCGCGGCCACCAGGAGATCATCAAGAGTCCACACCACCCGCGATGATCAACTGGTGGCCACCCTGCGTCCCGAACCACCACGCCCGCATGCCGACCTGGCCAGCCCGCCGCAACAGCCAAAACCAACTGACCACAAATCCACGGCTGCTAGGTACCCGGGGGATGGAAGGCAGTGGCTGACGTTAGCGGGCAGTGTAGCCGCCGTCGATGACCAACTCGCTGCCGGTGACCCACTTGGCCTGGTCAGAGGCCAGGTAGACCGCTCCCCATGCCACGTCGTCGGGGTCGCCGGTGCCGTTGAGCGGATGGGCAGCGTTCAGAGCGATCCGGGCGTCGTCGAGTGGAAGTCCGCTGTCGGTGGCGTAGCGGATAACCATGTCGGTGAAAATGAAACCGGGGTGGATGGAGTTGACCCGGATGTTGTCCGGTGCGTAGGTGAGCGCGTCGTTCTTGCTCATCAGCCGCACGGCGCCTTTGGAGGCGTGATACGGCGGAATGTCTCCGCCGCCGACGAGGCCGTAGATAGAGGAGATGTTGATGATGCTCCCGGCGCTCGAGCGTTTCAGGTGCGGGATGGCGTGCTTTGTACACAGAAAGACTGCAGTGGCGTTGACGGCCATGACGCGTTCCCAGTCGGCTAACTCAAGTTCGTGGGTGGGTTTGTTCCTTCCTTCGATGCCGGCGTTGTTGACGAGGACATCCAGCCGGTTGTGCCGGTCGGCGATCGCAGCGAGGGTGGCGGCGACCTGGCTCTCGTCGGTCACGTCGCAGGCGAACGAGGTATTCGCACCGCCGAGTTTGCCCGCTGCGGCGTACGCTGCGGCATCGTCGAGGTCGAGGATCGCGATCGTGGCGCCCTCGTCCGCCATTCGGGTGGCGATCGCGAGCCCGATGTTGTTGGCGCCGCCGGTCACGACAGCGACCTTGCCTTCGAGTCGTCCCATGATTGCTCCTTTGGTGGTGTGTTCCGGGCTGCCGTGCCGGCCGGTGTCGGTGAGTCGGGCAGGCACGACTCGCTTTCATAGCGCGACGGGCAGTTCCCGGCTCGGTAGTGGCGTCCGCCAACGCACCAGTGCCCGACAGATTCGATGCGTCGCCAGGGCGGAACGCGCGGCAGAGGGGCGGCGGGCCGTAGCCGACCGTCCCTCGACCGGGCGTCAGAGGGTAACGGGCAGTTCCTTACCGAGCCAGTCTCGGTAGAACGTGCCGAGGTCGGGGGTGAAGTCGACCTCGACAGGGAATCCCGGGGGGACGCAGTCGGTGTCGAGCAGGGTTCCGCTGACGGGACAGAGGAATTCGCGGATCTCGACCAGGCCTGGATCGATGGTCATGTCGTTCTCGGGGTAGATCTCGAGCAGGTCTTCCCGTGTGCGGCGCACGATCATGCGGCACTGCATTTTCCAGTTGCCGTCCCATGGCCCGAGTTCGGCGCCGGCGATCGTCTTGACGATGGCGCTGCCGTTCTTGGCGACGATGAACAGGTTTTCCCCGAGTGGAAGCAGGATCTGCTCGTCCCAGGTTACGAGGCTCTGCCACGCGGCGATGGTCTCCTCGAAGCGGGTCTCGGACTTCGGTGCCCGCATTAGTCCGAGCAGTTCCTCCCAGCTCAGCTTGTTACGTATCAGGGCGTTGACGACTTCGGCGGAGCCGGTCGAGCCCTGTGCGGTGTGGGTCATGGTCGTTCGCCCTTCAGGAGGTGGTCGGCTTGGGGCGGCTGGACGAGTTGGGGAAGTAGAAGTCGGTTGGTGCGGGCGCGGTGAAGGTCGGCTCGCCGGTGTCGGCGTAGGGGAACTCGGCGATCTGCCAGAAGGCCTTGTACTGGTTTACGATCGAGTCCGAGAGCTTCGCCGAACGCGCGTACATGTGCGCGACCAGATCGGACACGTCACCGGTCCTGGCGCGCTCGCGCTCGGACTCCCACCATTCCCCCGCGGTTACCGACTTCGCCAGCCGTGCCGCGCGGCGTTCGTCTCTGCTGGCCGTGGTCGCCTCGGCCGATCCGCCGTAGCCGTAGGCGGCCTTCGCTCCGTCGACGGTCATCAGGCCCTTGACCAGATCCGCCTCGATCGCGCGGGTGTCGCGGGCGAGCGGGTCGCCGTACCCGACCCCGCCGTAGTAGATGATGCCGAACAGGTCGCCCTCACTCAGGTTGGGTGACCACTGGTTAAGCGGGCCGCAGTACCACTCGCGGGCGGTGAGCCGTCCGTCTTTGAGCATCTCCTCGGCCTCGTCGACCGAGGACGGCAACTTCTCCCCGGCCGCGATGAGGTCCTTGACGTTGGTGTCGGCGACCCACAGGCACTTCCACCCCGCGGGCGGGTAGCCGCCGAACAGGCCCTTGTGGAACACCCCGCCATTCATCGCGCCCGACGCGGAGAGGGTCACGTTGACCAGTTCGGAGCCACGCACGGTCCACAGTGACTGCCAGGCGGCACCGCCGCGGAACCGGCCGTAGCCGTGGTGGTCGGGCACGAAACTGCGTCCGAGGTAGACGTTCGGACCGACCATCTCCCAGGTCTCGGCGTCGCCCTGGATCCCTTCGGAGTTCCAGATCGGGCTGCCACAGTCCATCCCATCAGCGACACCGCGAGCGCCAAAGCTCTCGCCGGCCATCTCGAAGTTCTGGTAGCCGGTCGGACCGCCGAACTGGTCGAAGCCGGCCACCCCCACCATGCACGTCGGTGTGGACATGATGATCTCCTCGGGGAACCCCCGCGCGTACCAGCTGATCCCCATCAGCCGCCAGATGTTGGCGAAGATCGGAATGAGGGTCCACCACGCCAGCGAGGTCGCTACGCCCTTGTAGGTGGCGTTCACGATGGTGCCTTCGGGCAGGTACTGCTTCACTCCGAGGTAGGCGCCGTCGTTGACGCGTCCGTCGTAGGCCAGCAGCTGGGTGAGCGTGATCCAGAAGCCGCCGTTCATCGGGCCGGGCGCGCAGTTGAACGGATGGAAGCTCCAGCCGGTGGAGCCCTCGTAGTCGAGTTCCAGCTTTCCCTCGCCGGTGACGGTCATCTCTTGGCGGACGAGGTCGATGAAGTCGTTCTTGGCCAGCGGATGCACGTAGGGAACGTGGGTGCGCATGTGCACGGGCATGGTCAGGCCGCGGTAGGTGCCGGGCACCATCGTGGCGCGGACCCGCTTGAGGAAGCTGAGTCGGCCCTGGGTTCCCGGCACGCTCACCGTGCAGAGCCCGGAGGCTGGCTGGGACGGGATCTCGGTCCGCGGCTACAAATACGCCGGATCGGACGTGCCCGTCCCGCCGATGCGGGACTACATGATCGTCGCCTACCGGCGCGGCGCTACCGCGATGCACCGCCGCTTCGACTCACGTTGGTCCTACGAGGACCTCGCGCCCGGCGACGTGTCGCTCCTGACGCGGGCGTCCGAATCGCACTGGCGCTGGCCCGAACCCATCGAGGTCGTGCACCTGTACCTGACTCAACAGGCAGTGTCGTCGGTGTGCGGTCAGGTCTTCGACCGCGATATCGGCGACGTGGAGCTCCGCGACTTGCTCAAGGCGAACGACCCCGCCATCCACCGGACCGCGATGCTCATCGCCGCCGAGGCCGCCGCCGGCGGCCTCGGCAGCCGCTTGCTGGTGGAATCACTGTCCGCGCAGCTCATCGTGCACCTCATCCGCCGCCACGCCGACGTCACCTTCCGCGGGCGGCCCACAGACGGAGGCCTGACGTGTCTCCAGCTCCGCGCAGTGCGGGACTACGTTGCCGCGCACATCGGTGAGAGCATGTCCCTGGCCCAGCTGGCGGCCTGCGCGGCGCTGAGCCCCTACCATTTCGCCCGCCAGTTCCGCGTCGCTCGTGGGTGCAGCCCGCACGAGTTCGTCCTCCAGCAGCGGGTCGAGCACGCCCAGCGCCTGCTCAGCCGTTCCCGGATGCCGATCCGCGACATCGCACTGGACTGCGGCTTCTGTGACCAGTCCCACATGACCCGGGTCTTCAAACGCCACCTCGGCGTCACCCCACGGCAATACCGACTCGCCGCGTAAACCAGACCCTCGGTTTCCGCCCCACCCAGGAGTCCCGCATGCCCGATAATATCCAGGCGGTGTGGACACCCACTCCGCAGACCATCGAACGGGCGCGCATCACCCAATTCACGACCTGGCTCAGCCGCGAGCGCGGCGTCGATGTCGGCGAGGATTACCACCGGTTGTGGGTCTGGTCGGTGGAGCATACGGAGCCTTTCTGGGCCGCGGTGTGGGAATACTTCGACGTCGAGAGAGCCCCAGCCCCAACACCGGTCCTCACCGATGACCAGATGCCCGGTGTTCGATGGTTTCCCGACGCGCGGCTGAACTACGTCAACCAGATCCTGCGCCACGCCCGAGCGGACAGGCCGGCGCTGATCGACCACAGCGAGCCAGGCGGGATCGGCGTCCGCGAGTACAGCTGGGCGGAGTTGCTGCGCCAGGTCGCCGCCGTCGCGGCCACATTGCGCGGGATGGGTGTCCAGCCGGGAGATCGGGTCGTCGGCTATCTACCCCACGTGGCCGAGACTGTGATCGCCTTCCTGGCCACCGCCAGCATCGGTGCGATCTGGTCGGTCTGCGGACAGGACTATGCCGCGGCAGCCGCGGCTGCCCGGCTCGGGCAACTCGATCCCGTCGTGCTCGTCACCACGGACGGCTACCGCTACGGCGGCAAGGATCACGACCGCCGCGCGGAGGTCGACGTGCTCCGCGGCAGCATGCCCACCTTGCGTCACACGATTGTCATTCCCCGCCTCGGCCTAGACCACGGCCCGTCGGAGCAGGTCGCGAGCTGGGCGACCGCCAGCGCCGGGAACCACCCTTTGATTCCGACACCGGTGCCGTTCGACCAGCCGCTGTGGGTATTGTTCTCATCCGGCACCACAGGCCGACCTAAAGGCATCGTCCACGGCCACGGCGGCGTGCTGCTCGAGCACCTGAAATCCGCCGCGCTGCATCTGGATCTCGGCCCCGAGGACATCTACTTCTGGTATACCTCGCCCAGCTGGATGATGTGGAACTTCCAGGTTGCCGGCCTGCTCGTCGGGTCCACCATCGTCTGCTACGACGGCAATCCCACCTACCCAGGCCCGGACGCATTGTGGGAATTGGCCGCGCGCCACCGCGTGACGGTGCTGGGCACCAGCCCGGCACACTTGCAGTCCTGCCAGAAGGCCGGCGTCCACCCGGCCGCCGAATACGACCTGACCCGACTGCGCCTGCTCGGCGCCACCGGATCAACCGTGCCCGCCACCGACTACCAGTGGGTACATGAGCAGGTCGGATCCGACGTCCAGCTCGCCTCGACAACCGGGGGGACGGATGTCGTGACCGGCTTTGCCGGCGGCGCTCGAACCATGCCGGTCTGGCCGGCGCAGATATCCGCCCCGTGCCTCGGCGTCGCCCTCGACGCCTGGGACGAGAAGGGCAGGTCCGTCCGTGATGAAGTAGGAGAGCTCGTCGTCACGCGCCCCATGCCCTCTATGCCGCTGTCCTTCTGGGACGACGCCGACGGTTCGCGGTATCACGGCGCGTACTTCGACGTCTATCCCGGCGTGTGGCGCCACGGCGACTGGATCACCGTCACCTCCCGCGGCACCATCATTGTCCACGGCCGCTCCGACTCCACCCTCAACCGCAACGGAGTACGGATGGGCAGCGCCGATATCCACCACGCCGTCGAACAACTCCCCGAAATCATCGAGGCCCTCGTCATCGGCGCCGAACAACCCGACGGCACGTATTGGATGCCCCTGTTCGTGGAACTCGCCGACGGCGGACAACTCGATCAGGAGCTCACCGCCCGAATCCGCGCGGCGATCCGCGACAACGTCTCCCCCCGACACCTCCCAGACGAGATCATCCACGCTCCAGGCGTCCCCCACACCCGGACCGGAAAGAAACTCGAAATCCCCATCAAAAGACTGCTACAAGGCGCCACCATCGATTCCGTCGCCGACCCCGCGACCATTGACCGCCCAGAACTCCTCGACTGGTACATCAGCCGCCGCCGACCGGGCATCGGCTAGGAGCCCAGCTCGACGACACCACCATCATAGCCATGCGAAATACAGGATATAGATATCGGCTCACCATCCGACTGAGATTGCGGACCTTCGCCCACGACGGAAGGTCCGCAGGGGTCTTGATGAGCGGGCCGTGCCAATACTTGACGATCGGCCCGACGCCGCGACCGGTCCCGCGGCCCGGCTCGTCGTCGCTCTCGCCGGAATTCACGCCGCCCGCAACAAGGAGTTGCGTCAGCGGGGCCAGTTGGTCGTCTCGATCGCGGCGTTGACCGCGGCACGCGTTCGGGTGACGAGATCATCGGCGGCGGCGGGGGTGACGGTGCCGTAGCCGCGGCGGCTCGAGAGTGCCGCGGCTACCACGGTGAGATCCGGATGACGACTGGCGACCCAGCGCGCTCCCTGCCGCTTTGAGCCCCAGATCTCAGTCTCGGCATACCGCCAGCCACGGCACGCGTTGAGGACGCGGTTAGGCGTCGCCGGCTCGCTGGTGTCGTGCCACGAGAGGGAGTCGAGGATCGCGCACAGCTGCCAGGCCCGGGGGACCTCCGTCAGCAGGTCCGCGGGCGGCGGGCCGTGCAGGGCCTGGCCAAGGTCGCGGCCGATCGCCAGGTCGAGCAGGAACCAGTGGCTCGGCTCGGTGGCGGGATCGGTCGAGACGTGGCGAGCGATGTCCGAGCCCGTGTTGAGGTTGAGCTGGAAACGAGGGTGGCGGGCCGGCCGCGAGACGTTCTGGATGTCGTAGCACACGAACTCGAGACGGCGGGCCGGGCACGGGAACACCGCATGGTCGAGCCCCTCGACGAGCCGGGTCAGCTCGACTGGTTCGAGGGCGCCATCGATGACCACCTGAACGTCGAGATCGCTGGGTCCCGGGTCGTAGTCGCCATAGGAACCCGAACCGAACAGGTAGACGGCCACCAGCCGCTCGGCGAACAGCCCCCGGAGTAACTCGACAACGCGGCGCAGATACTGAGTCTCCCGTTCAGGCAGCACGGTGGCCCCACCCATCATGTCGTCGGCCCGTGGATCCGGTCACCGACCGTCGGACAACCGAGCAAGCTCTCCTGTTAACCGTGCCACTTAACCGTGCCACGGACGTCGCGTCGACGACGGCCATACGTCGAGTCAGCTCCGCGAGCGCAGCCAACTGTCCGGATCGACCGGAAAGGCGACAACTGTCGGCCGCCCGACCTGTCGGCCCGACAAGCGGGGCGAGAAATGACTACCTGGTGGATCGAGGCTGAAGGACGCCGGCGGCATAGGCGCCGGGGATGATCTGCTTGCGCGGGCCGCTCATGCCGGATACCTCGAATCGCGGGTCGACGGAGTCACGTCGCGGGTCGGCGGGGTCACTGTCACGGGTTCAGCGAGCGGCCGCGTAGCCGTTGGCGGGCCGGGAAAGACCGAGCAGCCCGCGCAGCGTGCCCGCCTCGTACGCCGTGCGGGAGGCGCCGCGGACGCCTGGTGGGCCGCCGAGGACGGTCCCGCCCAGCGTGGTCTGCGACCCTCGCTCAGGTGGTCTGCACCGTCGGGGGATGCCCGTTCCAGGTGACGAAGCAGGAGGACGTGGCCGCGCCGTCACGGCTGAAGTCCACGCGCAGCCAGCCTTCGGCCTCCCAGGCCTGGACCCGCCAGTCCGGCTCCGGGGTCGCGGACACCAGCCGCGCCGAGGTCTCGGTCATCTCCAGCACGACCCGGCCGCCGGTCAGCTGGTAGCTCCGGACGGCGGCGCCGCCAGAGGTCGCCGGGGCCGACGCGGGCGGCCGCGAGACCTGCCCGCCCGCGGGTCCCGCCGGGCGGCCGGCGGCGGTCGCCCCGACTGCTCCAGCCCCGGTCCCTGGCGTGTCCCCCGCCGGCTCGGACGTCGCGGATCTCGCCGCGGCGTCGCCGGGCGAGGCGGTCGCCGACGCGCCGGGCGTGGGCGCGGCGGCGCCCGGAATCGCGGAAGCGGAAGGGGAGACAAACGGCCCGACCGGGACGGCCCGCGGTATGCCCGCGGCCGTGTCCAGGGGGAGCACCCGCTGGACGCCGAACCAGGACACCAGTACGGCCAGCCCGGTGCCGATGGTCCACAGGGCGAGGCGGCGCAGCGTCCTGGCCACCTGGGCATGGTACAGGGCGGACATATCGGTCGGCGGGCTCTACGGTACGGCGGTATGGCGACAGTGCTCGTGGTCGAGGACGATCCGTCGGTGCGGGCGGCGCTGGTCCGTCACCTCACGGCCGCCGGGCACGCGGTGCGCAGCGCCGGCGCGGCCCTGGACGCGATGCGCGAGGTCACGCAGGTCGGCTGCGACCTGGTCGTGCTCGACCTGGGGCTGCCCGACCTCGACGGCGCCGCCGCGCTGCGCATGCTGCGCGGCATCACGGACGTGCCGGTGGTGGTCGCCACCGCGCGCGACGACGACGCCAGCATCGTGCGGCTGCTCAACAGCGGCGCCGACGACTACCTCGTCAAGCCGTTCACGCCGCAGCATCTCAACGCCCGGGTCGCCGCGGTGCTGCGCCGGACGAGCCCGGCCGGACGGGACGCCGCGGGCCGGGCGACCGAGGCGAGCCCACCGTTGCGGGTCGCCGAGCTGCTCGTCGACATCCGTCGCCGGACGGCGACGCTGGCCGGCGCGCCGCTCGACCTCACCCGCCGCGAGTTCGACCTGCTGGCCTACCTCGCCGCCCGCCCCGGGGTCGTGGTGACGCGCGACGAGCTGCTCTCGGCGGTGTGGCACCAGGCGTACGGCGGTGGCCAGACCATCGACGTGCACCTGTCGTGGCTGCGGCGCAAGCTCGGCGAGACCGCCGCCAGCCCGCGCTACCTGCACACCGTGCGCGGGGTGGGCGTGAAGCTCGAGGCGCCCGCGTCATGAGGCGGGAGCTGATCCGCGTCTCGATCGCGGTCACGTCGATGGTGGCGCTGGCCTTCCTCATCCCGCTCGGGCTGATCGTGGCCCAGACCGCGCGCGACCGCGCCTTCGTCCGGGCGGAACGGACGGCGGCCGAGCTCGGCCCGGCCCTGGCGATCACCACCGACCCGTTCGCCCTCGACCGGGCGCTGGCCACCACCCGCGACGGCGCCGACGGCCTGGCCGCCGTCCACCTGCCGGCCGCGAACGGGGCCCTGACCACGATCGGCCCGTCGCGGGTGACGCCGGACCAGCTGGCCGGTGCCGCGACGAGCGGCCAGTCCGCGGTGGTCGACGCACCGGGCGGCTCGGTCCTGCTGCGTCCCGTGGCCGTCAGCGACGCGCGGATCGCGGTGGTCGAGGTGTTCGTGCCCGCCTCGTCGATGAGCCAGGGAGTGCGCACGGCCTGGCTGGTGCTCGGCGGGCTCGCGGTGGTCCTGGTGGCGATCTCGGTGCTGGTCGCCGACCGCCTGGCCAGCCGCACCGTGCGCGCGACCCGAGGGCTCGCCGCCACCGCCCGCCGGCTCGGCTCGGGCGACCTCGACGCCCGGGTGCCCACCTCGGGCACCGGGGTGCCGCCGGAGCTACGCGACGCGGCCGTCGCGTTCAACACCATGGCCGACCGGGTCCGCCAGCTGGTCGCCGCCGAGCGCGAGCTGGCGGCCGACCTGTCGCACCGGCTCCGGACCCCGCTGACCGTGCTGCGGCTCAACACCGCCGCGCTGGCCGACGCCGCGCTGGCCGACGCCGGGCCGGCCGACCAGGTCCAGCAGGCCGTCGAGCGGCTGGAGCGCGAGGTGGACCACATCATCCGCGCGGCGCGCGACCGTGGCGCCGGCGGGCCGGCCGCGGCGAGCTGCGACGCGACCGAGGTGGTCCGCGACCGGGTCGGCTTCTGGTCGGTGCTCGCCGAGGACCAGGGCCGCCCCTGGTGGCTGGCCGGAGCCGAGGACGAGGACGGCGATGGCGGCGGCGCGCCGGTGCCCGTCGCCCGGGCCGAGCTGGTCGCCGCCCTTGACGCGCTGCTGGGCAACGTCTTCCAGCACACCGGCGAGGGCGTCGGGTTCGCGGTCACGCTGCGGGCCGCCCCCGGCGCCGTCACCATCACGGTCGCGGACGCGGGTCCCGGCATCGCCGACCCGGCCGAGGCGATGCGGCGCGGCGCCGGTGCCGGCGGCGCCGGCTCCACCGGGCTGGGCCTGGACATCGCCAGGCGGGTGGCCACGTCGACCGGCGGCGAGCTGACGGTCGGGCGGTCCGCGCTGGGCGGCGCGGAGATCCGGCTGCGCCTGCGTACCACCGCCGGCCCCGGCGCGGGGCGGACGCGGCGGCAGGCACGGCGAAGGCGGCGCTGGTATCGGGCCGCCTTTCCCTAAGCCAGTCCTAAGAGACCTTCTCGGCTGCCTCAGGCCGAGCGGCGCCGGCCATCACGCTGGCTAGCGTCCGCCGCGGGGGTTCCCCAAGGAGGTCATTAACACGATGTCGTCGAAGCAGGGCCGGCACCGCCGACGCCGCCGGCAGATCATCTCCGGCACGGCGGTCGCGCTCGCGGCCGTGGCCGGGCTCGTCCTGGCACTCACCATTCCCGGCACCGCCTCGGCGTCGGTCTTCGGGGCGGCGTACACACGGACGGCGGCCTGGGAGACCGGCTACTCCGCCCAGTACAGGGTGACGAACACGTCCGGGTCGGTCCGTGGGTTCACCCTCGAGTTCGACCTGCCCGCCGGCGCGCGGCTCACCTCGCTGTGGAATGCCGAGCACCGGGTCGACGGCCAGCACGTGACCGTCACCCCGCCGTCGTGGCAGCGCGAGCTCGCCCCCGACGCGGCGGTCGACGTGGGCTTCGTGGTGAGCACGCCGGGCGGGGTCGTCGACCCGACCCAGTGCCGGATCGACGGCAGCCCGTGCGTGCCCGCCGGCGATCCGGCGGAGCCGACCTCGGCGCCACCGGTCACCACGTCCGCCCCGCCGTCCTCGTCGTCGCCGACGGCGTCCGCTCCGGCCGCATCCCCGTCGGCTCCGGCGACGACCACCGCGCCACCCGCCACCACCGCGCCCGGCGGCGGGGCCGGTCACTTCGCCCCCTACATCGACACCTCGCTGTACCCGCCGTTCGACCTGGTCTCGGCCGCGCAGGCCACCGGGGTCAAGACGTACACGCTCGCGTTCGTGCTGGCGGGCGGTGGCGGCTGCACCCCCAGGTGGGGTGGCGTGTCCGAGCTGAACCAGGACGGTGTGCCCGGCCAGATCGGCCGGCTGCGCGAGCTGGGCGGTGACGCGCGGGTCTCGTTCGGCGGCGCGAACGGCACCGAGCTCGCACACGCCTGCGGCAGCCCGGCCGCGCTGGCCGCCGCCTACGGCCAGGTGATCAGCGCCTACGGGCTGAGCCAGGTGGACTTCGACATCGAGGGCTCGTCGCTGTCCGACACGGCGGCCAATGACCGGCGCGCCCAGGCCATCGCCCAGCTCCAGCGGGACGCGGCGTCCCAGGGCCGGCGCCTCGACGTGTCGTTCACGCTGCCGGTGCTCCCCTCCGGGCTCACCCAGACGGGCGTGGCGCTGCTGGAGAACGCGCGGCAGCGCGGGGTCACGGTCGACGCGGTCAACGTCATGGCGATGGACTTCGGCGACGGCGTGGCGCCGAACCCCGACGGCCGCATGGGCGGCTACGCCATCGACTCGGTCACCGCCACGCAGGCCCAGGTGAAGGGCGTGTTCGGGCTGTCGGACACCGAGGCCTGGTCGCGGCTCGCGGTCACCCCGATGATCGGCGTCAACGACGTGCGCACCGAGGTGTTCCGGCAGTCCGACGCCCGCCAGGTCGCCGCGTTCGCCGCGCAGCACGGCCTCGCCTGGTGGTCCATGTGGTCGCTGACCCGCGACCAGCCGTGCCCCGGCGGCCCGGCCGACTTCGCCCAGGCGACCTGCAGCAGCCTCGACCAGCAGCCGCTGGAGTTCACCCGGATCTTCGCCGCCGGCGCCACCGGCTGAGCAGGCCCCGGCCGCGGCCACGCTGCCGCCGCGGCCGGCGTCGACGGTGGCCTCCTCCGTCCCCCTCCCGGGGCGCCGTCGACACCACCGGCGGCGTCGGCACCACTCGTGTCGACGCCGCCGGTGCCGGTGTTGCTGCCGGTGCCGGTGCAGTCAACGTCAACGTCGGTGGCGCCGGCGCGGCCGACGCCACCCGATCCTCACCATCAAGTCATCCCTGAGGAGACCCGTGATGCTGAACCGACGCGCCCTGCTGGTCGGTGGCGCCGCCGCGCTGGCCGGCGCCGGCATGGGCGGCGCCGTCGCGGCCACCCGCGCCGGCGGCGCGGGCCAGGCCACGCTGCTCGCCGCCAGCCAGGTGGCGGTCGACATCCCGGCCCATACCCCTGGCACGCCGCTGCCGCTGGTCATCGTCAACCACACCTACCGGTACGCCAACCGCGAGATCTGGTTCTACATCGTCGGCACCGACCTGGGCACCGGCCGGCAGGTCTACGGCCGAGCGGACGGAAGCGTCGCCGAGGTCGCGCTGGGAGCGGACAGCGGTGGCATCGCGATCCCACTGGTGGCCGACGGCGACACCGTGGCCGCCGTCCCCACCGGGATGTCCGGGCGGATCTATGTCTCGATCGGCGCGAGGCTCGACTTCCGGATCGTCGCCGACGGGGCGGGCAGGCCGGCGTTGCAGTACCCGGCCGGCTGGGTGCGGGACGCGCCCGGATACGCGGTGCTGCACGACTTCGTCGAGTTCACGCACAACGCGGCCGGCATGTTCTGCAACACCACCATGGTCGACATGTTCAGCGTCCCGCTCCTGCTGCGGCTGCACGGCGACGGTGACCAGACCACCGGCCAGGTCGTGCCCGGCGGCCGTGACGCGATCTTCGCCGCGCTCCGCGCGAACCCGGCGTTCGCCCCGCTGGTGACCGGTGACGTCCGGGTGATCGCCCCGGGGCATGGCATCGACGCCGGGCTGTTCCCGGCCACGTACTACGACCCCTACATCGACGCGGTGTGGAACCGCTACGCCTCGGGAGGGCTCACCGTCGACGCCGCCGGGCGGCGCGTCACCGGCCGGGTGGCCGGCGGCGCGCTGGCCTTCGACGGCGGGGTGGCCCCGTTCGCCCGGCCAAGCACCCGCGACGTCTTCTTCTGCGACGGCGCTCTCGGGGCACCCAACGACGGGGTCACCGGGCCGGTCGCGGCCGTGCTCGGGGCCGGGTTCAACCGCTCGACACTGCTGACCAGCGCCGAGCAGCCCGCCAGTGACCCGGGTGCGTATTACCAGGACGCCGTCACCAACCACTACGCACGAGTCCTGCACGAGCACACCGACAGCCACCGCGCCTACGGCTTCGCCTTCGACGACGTCGCCGGCCAGGCCTCCTACGTCGAGGACCACGCGCCGTCGCAGCTCACCCTCGTACTGACCCCGTTCTGACCCGTTCTGACCCGGGGCCGCGGCCCGCGGCCCCGGGCGCGGGTTTGACGCGACTGGCCGGCGCTGTCCGCGCCGCCCGCCCATGGCGGCCCTCACCGCCACGAGTAACGGTCAGCGCCACGGGCTTGTGACCTACGACCCCCTCCATTAGGTTAGGCAAACCTAATGCAGAGGGACCATAGTGGAGGACGCGGTGCAGCAGATGACGGGCGTTGCCAGCGGTGGCGCCGCCCCACGTCACCCGGCTGGCGCATGACCGCCCCGCGTTCCTCGGTCTGGCTGCGGTGCCGCGGGCGGCGTCCTGACGCCCGGTACCGGGTCGTCGTCTTTCCGCACGCCGGCGGTACCGCCAACGCGTACTGGACCTGGGCAGCGGAGTTCCCCGCCGACTGCGAGGTGTGGATGACGCAGTACCCCGGCAGGGAGAACCGGAGCGCCGAGCCGCTGGTGGACGCCATGGATCCGCTGGTGGACGGCATCGCCGCCGCCATCGCCGACCAGGCCCAGACGTGGGACACCGAGGCTCCCGCGGTCAGGCCTCACTCTGCCGGGACTCCCGACCGTGCCGGGACTTCCGATCCCGCCAGGACCGGAGTGCCGCTGGTGCTGTTCGGCCACAGCATGGGCGCGTCCGTCGCCCACGAGACGGCCCGCCGCCTGCGGGAACGCCGGCCGGGCCTCGTCCGGCTGCTGGTCGTCTCCGCGCGCGCCGCGCCGTCGGTCGCGAGCCCGGGCCAGGAACACCTGCTGTCCCGCGAGCGGTTCCTCGAGGTGCTCCGCGGCCAGGGCGGCACCGACGAGTCGATCCTCGAGCACGAGGACCTGCTGGACTACCTGCTGCCCATCATCCGCAACGACTACCGGCTGATCGAGACCTACCGGCCGCCGTCGGACGACCGGCTGCCGGTGGACATCCTCGCGTTCGCCGGCGCGGACGACCCGACGGTCCGGGTGGCGGACGTCCTGGCCTGGGCCGACGTGACAACGGCCTCCTTCGACGGAATGATCTTCCCCGGAGGGCATTTCTACCTCCGCGAGAACCCGGCCCCGGTCATCACCGAACTCGTACGACACCTGCGACTCGTCGATCAGCGGGAACCGTCGCGTGAGGCACGGTCGACTCCTGAGCCGACCTGGGAAAGCAGCCGGCCATCCGGCGACAGCGTCGATGAGATGGTGGTCGGTTGCCGCGCTAGAGGGCCAAAGGGTGTGCGAAAATGATCTTCCTTCGCACACCCGGCGGCCGTTGTCCCCAGGATCACTATAGGAGGGTGAGGTCGATGGCGTCGGCCATTGCCTGGTAGCCGGCGTCGTTGGGGTGCAGATGGTCGCCGGAGTCGTGGGTTGGGTCGAGCGCGTCGCCCATTGCCAGGGCCAGGTCGATGACCGTGTCGTACTCCCCCGACCCGTGGATCCAGGCGTTGACCGTGGTGCGCTTGGCCTCGCTGCTCGGGGTGGAGAACGCCGAGCCGCGTATGGGCAGCAGCGTCACCCCGACCGTGCGCAGGCCCGTGGCTCGAGCCCGCCGGGCCATGTCCCGGTGTCCGGCTATGACCTCCTCCGCCGAGACCTCGGTAAATGGCGCGAGGACTGGGAAAGGCGAGTCCAGCGCCACCTCGCTGATCCCGATGTCGTTGATTCCGGCGAAGATCATCACTGTGTTCACCCCCGGCTGGGTCAGCACGTCGCGGTGGAACCGGGTGGTGGCCCGGTCGCCCAGCCAGGGCGAGTCGACCATGACGCGGTTGCCTCCGATCCCCTGGTTCAGCACCGCCCGCGGCATGCCCGCGGCCACCAGCCTCCGCGAGAGCTGGTCGGGGAAGCGGTGGTTGGTGTCCTGGGTGCTGCCGGTTCCGTCGGTGAGCGAGTCGCCGAACACCACAATGCCGTCGTCGTGGTTGCCGTCGTCGTGGATGCCGTCGTGTTGGGCTCCGGCCACGTCGACCCCGACCAGGTAGTACCAGGACTGGGAGGTCTCAGTGAACGCCGTGTCGTCCGGGTCCGCGCGGTGGTCGCCCGTCGCCCGGTAGGCCGTCGCCAGCGCCTGGGCGTGGTAGGTCGCGGGCCCGGAAGGCTCGGCCAGGTACGCCGTGACGGTCACCGAGTCCAGCGCATCGGCAGGAAAGGCGACCCCATCGGTGGCCAGGTCGGAGCCGGCCGGGACGGTAAATGTCGCATTGCCGCCCACGGTCAGCTCCCGCAGGGTGTTGGGCTTCACCGCGGCACCACCCACAGTGACTGCCACAGTAAGGCCCGTGACGCGCAGGGGAAGGGTCCCGTAGCGATTGGACAGCCGTATTCTCAGCGTCTCGCCGCCGATGCTGAGCCGGACAACCTGGCGGATGGTCTGGTCGGCGAAGCCTTCCTCGGACCAGTTAGGGGCGAAGCCGGCCCCGGGCCGCTGCGGCGAGGTGGTCCAGGCGGCCGTCCAGCGGTGCTTCTGGCCGCTCATGCGAAGAATCCAACGACGGTGCGGATCCGGTTCTCGGCGAACTCCACAAGGTCGTAGCCGGTGGCCACGGTGCCTAGCCGCCAGGTGAACAGCGCGCGGTCGTGGTGGGCGCCGAGCACCACGTCGAGGGTGAACCGCAGGTCGCCGAACCTTTCCTGCGCCTGGCCGATCGCCTCCGACAGTGCGTCGTGGCCTCGCAGGCCGGCGTAGTCGGGGTCGGTGTAGACCGAGTCCTCCGTCAGGACAGATGTCATGAGCGTCTCCCGGGCCGCGCTGTCCCGCTCGTTCCAGACGTCGAGGTACTTGAGGATCAGGTCAGTGGTGCTCACGCGCTGGTTCCTTCCAGAACGGGGGTCCGCGGTGTTTCGGCGGCGGGCTGGGATGGCTTGAGCGCGAGGGCGATCAGGCCGCCGACGACGGTGGCGGCGGCGGCCGTCCATCCGGCGGCGTGCAGGCCGTGGAGCGGGTGGGGCGAGCCGGTGACGATCGCGACGAAGACCGCGAGGCCCAGCGCGCCGCCGACCTCCTTGGCGGTGCTGGCCAGCCCCGACGCGACGCCCTGCTCATGGGGCGCGACGCCGGATCCGGCGGACGCGAACAGCGTGACAAAGGCGACGCCGCCGAACAGGCCCCACACCACGCTGCCGGGCAGCAGGGTCCAGAAACCGCCCTCGGCGGAGGTGCCCGCGACCATGACAGCGATGCCCACGCCGGTTCCGACCGTCGACACCGCGAGCGTCGCGCGGATTCCCCAGCGGTTGAGCAGCGGCGGGGTGACCTTGATGGCGGCGACCATGCAGGCGAGCGTGAGCGGCAGGAACGTGAGTCCTGCCCGCAGCGAGCTGTAGCCGAGGACGGGTTGCAGGTAGGTGGTGAGGATGTAGAAGCCGCCGCCGAGCGTGCCCTGGAAGACGGCAATAACGATCATGGTGGTGGCGAGGTTCCGGCCCCGCGCCAGCCGCAGGGGTATCAGCGGATCGCGGGCGCGGGCCTCCACAATCAGCAGCAGCACGAGCATGACCACCCCGGCGGCCAACGCACCTGTGCCGCGCACCGAGGCCCATCCGGCCTCCGGGCCGGACGCCAGGCCGAACACGAGTAGTGCCGCACCCGCCGTGGCCAGCACAGCCCCCAGCGCATCGAACCCACCGGCGGTGCGGCTCGGGTCGGCGGGCAGCAGCCGGGACCCGGCAAGGACGCAGCCGAACGCCAACGGCACGTTGACGAAGAACACCCATTCCCAGCCCAGGTAGTTGGTCAGCACCCCGCCCAGCAGCGACCCGGCGGCCAGCCCCGCGCTGCCGGCCATACCCCAGGCGCCCAGCGCCCGGTTGCGCGCGGGCCCCTCCGCGAACCCCCGGTAGATGAGCGTGAGCGTCGCCGGAGTCAGCAGAGCCCCACCCGCCCCCTGAACCGCGCGGGCGGCGACGAGTGCCTCGGGACCAGGAGCCAGGCCACCCGCCAGCGACGCGACGCCGACAGCGCCAGCCCGGTCATGAACATCCGGCGCGGCCCCAGCCGGTCCACGGCCCGCCCGCCGAACAGCAGCAGGCCGCCAAGCCCGACGGCGTACGCGCTGACCACCCACTGGACGGACCGCGGGCTGAAGTCCAGCGCGTCCCCGATGTCGGGCAGCGCCACGTACACGATGTTGTAGTCAAGCGCCACGATCAGCTGGGTCACGGCCAGCAGCGCGAGGCGAAGTCGTTCTCGCTCCATGATCCTCATTCTCTACACGCAGAAGATTTACTACACGGTGTTCAGCATCGATGCGCCGTACAGTAACGGAACGCTGTAGAGTGTCAAGGGTGACCGACCACACCCCGAGCCGCCGCGACCGGCTGCGCGCGGAGACCAGCGCCGAGATCAAGGCGATCGCGCTCAAGCTCATGGCGGACGGCGGCCCCGACGCCATCTCGCTGCGCGCCATCGCCCGCGAGATGGGCATGACGGCCGGCGCGATCTACAGCTACTTCGCCACCCGCGACGACCTGATCACCGCGCTGATCGGCGACGTCTACACGTCCGCGATCCAGACCCTCGAGTCCGCCAGGGACGCCATGCCGGAAAGCGATCCGGGCGGCCGGATCATGGCCTGGGCGCAGGCCATACGCGCGTGGGCCCTCGCGAATCCCGAAGGCTTCCGGCTCATCTACGGCGACCCGGTGCCCGGTTACCACGCACCCGACGACGGCCCCGCCAAGGACGCCGAGCTGCGCGCCTGCACCGGACTCATCGGTCTCGTGGCCGGCGCCTGGCCGGCGGCCCACGCGCTTCAGCCGAACGACCGGCAGTACATCTGGACCGATTTCGACCCGGGTCTAGCCGCCCACGTCCAGACGGACTTCCCGGATCTTCCGCCGGCCGCAGTGGCACTGGCCCTGCGCGTGTGGGGCCGCATGCACGGCCTCATGGCCCTCGAGATCTACGGCCACCTGCGCACACTCATGCACGATCCGGCGACCGTCTACCGCGACGAGATGCGCGACCTCATCGCGTCCCTCGGCCTCATGCCCCCGGCCCCCTCCCAGACCCCGTTTCACTGACGGCCGACAGACATCCCATGGGCTCGGATGTCCAGCCACAGCTGGTGACGGCGCATAGGCGCAATACCTACCCAGCCACCTCGTCAGCCCGGTCCCAGCCACACCACCGCCATAAGCGGAACCGTGTCAGAGTGCGCTGGCCAGGCGGTCGGCGAGGAGGCGGGTGAAGCGAGCCGGGTCGCGAAGTTCTCCGCCCTCGGCGAGCAGCGCCAGACCGTACAGCAGGTCCGCCGTCTCGGCGAGAACGTCGGAGTCCGCGTCCTGTTCGTGTGCCTTGCGCAGCCCGACGACCAGCGGATGGGTGGGGTTGAGCTCCAGGATGCGCCGGGGGTGCGGCACGTTCTGCCCCATGGCGCGGTACATCTTCTCCAGGGCCGGGGTCATGTCGAACGTGTCGCCCACGAGGCAGGCCGGCGACGTGGTGAGGCGGGTGGACAGGCGGACCTCCTTCACGTCGTCCTGAAGCCTGCCCGCCAGCCAGGGCAGCAGGGCGGCGAACTCCTTGCGCCGCTGTTCCCGCTCAAGCTCGCCGCTCTTCTTCTCCTCGTCGGTGTCGAGGTCGACCTGGCCCTTGGCGATCGATTTCAGTGGCCTGCCGTCGAACTGCGCCACCCGCTCGACCCAGACCTCGTCGACCGGGTCGGTCAGGATCAGGACCTCGTAGCCCCTAGCCTGGAAGGCCTCCATGTGCGGCGAGTTCTCGACCATCGCCCGGGAGTCGCCGGTCAGGTAGTAGATCTCGTTCTGGCCGTCCTTCATCCGATCGACGTACTCGCGCAGGGTGGTCGCCTGCTCGGCGTCGCGCGTCGAGTCCACCGAGACGATGTCGAGGATCGCCTCCTGGTTGTCGACGTCGTCGACGAGACCCTCCTTGACGGCGGCGCCGAACTCCTTCCAGAAGGTGCGATACCGCTCGGTGTCGTTCTCCTGAAGGGCCCTGACCGAGGCCAGCGTCTTCTTGACCAGCCGGCGGCGCACCAGCTGGATCCGGCGGTCCCGCTGAAGGATCTCCCGGGAGATGTTGAGCGACAGGTCATGCGCGTCGACGACGCCCCTGACGAAGCGCAGGTAGTTCGGCAGCAGCTCCGCGCAGTCGTCCATGATGAACACGCGCTTCACATACAGCTGGACGCCCCGCCTGGCGTCCCGGGTGAACAGGTCGAACGGTGCGCGGGACGGGATGAACAACAGTGCCTCGTACTCGAAGGTCCCCTCGCCCTTCATGTGGATGACCTCGAGCGGGTCCGTCCAGTCGTGGCTGAGGTGACGGTAGAACTCGTCGTACTCGGCCTTGTCGACCTCGCTCTGTGACCGGGCCCACAGCGCCTTCATCGAGTTGAGCGGCTTGTCGTCGGCCTTCTCGCCGCTCTCGCCGGCCTCGGCCGTCTCGTCGCCTTCCGCGCTCCTGCCGTTCTCGCCGGGCTCCGAGACCAGCCGGATGGGCCACGCGATGAAGTCGGAGTACCGCTTGACGATCTCCCGGATCTTGCCCTCGTCCGTGTAGTCGAAGAGGTGGTCCTCGCTGTCCTCGGGCTTCAGGTGGACGGTGACCGCGGTGCCCCGGGGCGCGTCGTCCACCGCCTCTATGACGTAGGTGCCCTCGCCGTCGGACTCCCACCGGATGCCGCCGCTCTCGCCAGCCCGCCCGGTGAGCAGGGTGACCCTGTCGGCGACCATGAAGGTGGAGTAGAAGCCGACGCCGAACTGCCCGATGAGATCGGACGACGCCCGGGCGTCCTTGGACTCCCTCAGCTTGCGCAGCAGCTCGGCCGTCCCGGACTTGGCAATGGTGCCGATGAGCCCGATGACCTCGTCGCGAGACATCCCGATGCCGTTGTCGCGCACGGTCAGCGTGCGCTTCTCCCTGTCGGCCTCGATCTCGATGCGCAGATCGGCGGCGTCGACCCGCGGGCCGTCGTCGACCAACGACGCGATACGCAGCTTGTCCAGGGCGTCGGACGCGTTGGAGATCAGCTCCCGCAGGAAGATGTCCTTGTTCGAATAGATCGAATGGATCATCAGCTGCAGAAGCTGACGCGCCTCGGCCTGAAACTCCAGTGTCTCGACCCGGCTGCTCACGGGGGCTCCTCCATGCACACGAGCAGTCTGCACAACGGTTGTCGGACCGGTCCGGCGGGCGGCGGGCAGCGTCGCGACATCCGCACTCGCCGCCGTCACTGTCAGGCGACGGGACCGGCAGCCTAGATCATATCGCCGTCGCCATCCCCGCGGCATCGCCGTGCCGGCGACGGGTCCCGCCTGACCTGACGATCAGCGGTGGCGCCACCGCCGGGCTACCTCCGGGGTCAGAACGGCACAGGGCCGCCTTCGGCTCAGGCCGAAGGCGGCCCCGCGGGGGTCAGGCCCAGGTCAGCTCGAGAGCTGCCAGGGGCCGTTGGGATCGCCGGGCGCCTGGTTGCGGGTCCACCACTTGGCGATGTACTTCTTGCCCTGGTAGATGACGACGTCGCCGCTGGTGAAGATCCGCGACGGGGTCCACAACGCGGTGCCGTCGGGCGCGGTCGCGATCTGCTCCCACGGGCCGTACGGGTCTCCCGGCTTCTGGTTCTGCGTCCACCACAGCGCCCGCCAGGTCGACCCGTTGTAGGTCACCAGGTTGCCGGTGTTGTAGATCGTCGACGCGTTCCAGGTCGGCGCGGCCGGGGTCGCCGGGAGGTTCAGTCCGACGATCTCCGGGTTGTGGTCCGAGGCCGCGAACGGGTCAGTGCCGTTGAACAGCTGCGTGACGTTGTAGTTGTAGCGGCTGTAGTTGTAGGCGACGGCCTCCTGGGCGTTGATCTGCCACACGTCCGCCCCGGTCACCATCGCCTTCGCGGCCGTGTTGGCGAGCACGTGGTCGAGCGAGCCCTGCAGGCTGTTGAAGGAGTACGAGTGCTCCGTCGGGTCGAAGGTGCTGCCGAGGTCGGTGTAGCCGGCCGCGTACAGCGTCTCCATCGGGTCCTCGTGCGTGTAGGCGTTGAAGTCACCGGCCAGGAAGATCCGGTTGGTGCCGAGGCCCGCCGCCGTCTGGGACGCGAACGCGGTGAGGTCCTGCGCCTCGCGAACGCGGGTGGCGTTGAACGCGCCCTGGTCGACGGCCGGGGACGAGGTGTCCTCGGCGTCGCCGTCGTAGAGCGCGGGGCCGGCGCCCTTCGACTTGAAGTGGTTGACGACCACCAGGAAGGCGTCCGCGTCGGTGGCGCCGGCCTTCTTGAAGCCCTGCGCCAGCGGCTCACGGGCGATCGAGAAGGGCTGGCCCGGGCCGGAGTCGTTCGCGAGCACCTTCGACGTTCCGACCAGGCTCACGGCCGCCGGCTTGTAGATGAAGGCCGTGCGGATGACGTCCTGCTGGTCCAGCGGGGGCAGCTGGTCGGCGGCCGGCGACGGCACATAGGCCCACACGCTCGAGCCCGCCGCCGCGTTGAGCGCGGCGACCAGGCCTGACAGCGCGGTGTCCCGGGACTGGTTGAACCAGACCGAGTTCTCGACCTCCTCCAGGGTGACGATGCTCGCGCCGAGGCGGTTGATACCGGTCACGATCTTCGCCTGCTGGCGGGCGAAGCTGGCGTCATTGGCCGCGCCGCGCGGGCCGGGGGCGTTGTTCGGACCGGAGCAGGAGTTGTCCGCGATCCGGTTTCCCTGCCGGTCCGTGAAGTAGGTGCAGGTGCCGAGGCCCGCCGCGACGTACTTCTCGCCGGTCATCGGGAAGTAGTTCTCGACGTTGAACGTCGCCAGGCGGACGTCGCTGCCGGCGGCGGCCGGCTGCTGGTTCTCGGGCCGGGTGTCGCTGAAGGTCGCCACGGCGGCGCCGTCGTCGGTGACCTGCCGCGTCGGCTGGAGGTTCCAGAGCGAGAACCGGTAGTCGAGGATCACCGGCGCGTGGAAGGTGACCGCCGAGCCGACCCGCACCGAATGCGTCGGGGTGAGCCAGGGAAGCGGGTCACCGGTGTGCGTGCTGGTGGTGCTGAAGCTCCAGCTCGCCCCGTCGTCGAGGGTGACCATCCGCGCGGCATTGTCGGCGGCGACGGCCTGCGCCTCGGGGCTTCCGGCGCGCCCGGCGTCGGTCGGCTGGCGCAGCGGCGTGTCACCCGCGGCCAGCGTGAACGAGCCGAAGAAGTTCGTGTCGAAGTTGTCCGACACGGTGAAGTGGCCCTGCGGCGCCATCAGCTCGCCCTCGTGGGCCTCCTTCTGCGCGTCCGTCGCGAGGTCGGACCACGCGATCGCGTCCGGGACCACGGCCGGGAGCGCGGTGGTGAGCTTGGTGACCGTCGGGCCGTCGATCTCGGTCTGGCCCTGGAACTCCTCCACCGTGCCGCTGACCCGCAGGCTGTCGCCGACGGCGACCTGGCTGGCCGCCGCGGACCCGAACACGTACAGGGCGTCAGAGGCCCCCGGCGTCGCGTCGTTCGCGGGGGTGCCGCCGGCGCCGCCGGTCTCCAGGTAGAAACCGTTGAAGCCGCCGGTCGTGTAGACCGCCGTCACGACGCCTTCGGTCGTCACGGTCTGGTCGGCGTACGGCGAGGTGTCGGTGTTCGTGCCCTGGATCGCCGCGATCGGGACGACCGTCGCCTGCGCCGTCGTGACCTGGAAGGTGAAGGACGCCGAGCCGGCCGCGCTGGTCGAGTCGGTGGCCGTCACCGTCACCGATGAGGTGCCGGCCGCCGTCGGCGTACCGGAGACGACGCCGTCCGAGGAGATCGCGAGGCCCGCGGGCAGGCCGGTCGCCGTCCACGTGTACGGCGCGGTGCCGCCCGAGGCGGTCAGGGTGAGCGGGGTGATAGCGGTGTCGACGGTCGCGCTCTGGGTGCCGGGGCTCGCCACCGTGACGGCGGCCGTGCCGCCGTCGGACGCCGCGTTCTGCGGCGTCGGGGTGGCGACCTGGAAGTCGGCGGCGTTGTTGTCCGTGTCGGCGCCGGTCGTGTTCCGCTGGTAGCTCAGGATGACCGAGTTGCCGGTCGGGGCGGTGCCCTCGGGCGAGTTGCTGGTCCCCCAGCCGATCTTGTCGATGACGGAGCTGTCGGTGGGAAGCACGCCCGCCGCGCTGGCCGCGACGAAGAGCGTGCCGCCGCCGGCGCCCGGGTTGATGCTGCCCCCGGTGTTGAGGTCGGCCGTGGGCAGTGGGGCGCCGGGGCTGGTGCCCGCGTTGTTACTTGGCAGCTGGACGAGGAAGTGGCCGTGCGGGGCCACCGTCCCCGACAGCGCGAACACCTGCGAGCCGCTCGGGGTCACCGTGCTCGTGGGAGCGCGGTACTGCAGGGTGTCGCCGGTGAGGGCGACGGGGCTCGACGTCGGGTTGTAGAGCTCGACGAACTTGTTGAGGTAGCTGGCTCCCGACGAGCCGCCGTTGACATAGGCCTCACTGATGACCAGCACCGTCCCCGCCGGGTTCGCCAACGCGGGCGCGGCGAGCGACACGCTGGCTATACCTGCGGACAACATGGCGACTGCGACTCGCCTGATCGGCGCACGCGGCATTGACCCGGGCCTCCAACTGTAACGACTCGGCTCCGCCGTCCAGCGGGCCGATCTATGGACGCTAGGGCCGCGCCTTCGCCCTGCCGGGGACGGAGCCTGAACGCCAGGTGACAGGTCCAACTATGTTTTCGCACTTCTCTTGATCTTCGGTCAGACCGGGCACGGACGGTTCGGGCCGCCTTGCCTGGCGCTCTTCGGGGACACGCCTCCGGGTGCGGTGGCCAGGTCGGGCCCCTCGCGTCCAGTGACAAGTCCCCGACCGAGCCCGACCCGCCCGGCGACGGCCCGCGCCACGCCCGGACGCGCACGCACTCGGCCACACCCATCCCACCGGCACCAACAGAATCAGCGAGACCGCGACCACATTAGGCAACCCCGATAAATAAACTCAATGTTTACCGGGCGTTTGCCTGCACCCGTTTATCTTGACGGCGGCGTGGGTCGATAGCATTGCGCCCGATATCGATCCAAAGCGGCGGATCCAGAGCACGGCGGGCCGCGCAATGCCGGGCAGCTGTGACATGGACAACATTCGGCAGCGGGTCTTCCGAGGCGGCGGACACGAGATTCACGAAGCCGAACGGCCGCCGTTGTCGCTCAGAGGAGCCTGCCCGCGATGCCGCTACCACTTCGTCGGCGAACACTCAGGGCCATCGCGCTGGCGGCCAGCGCCGGCAGCCTGGCGGTCGGGCTGGTCGCCTGCGGTGCCGAGGGCGGTGGCGCGGCCGGTGGCGCGGTCTGCGACACCGCGCCGGGCGTCACGCCCACCGAGGTCAAGGCCGGCATGACCTGGAGTGACACCGGCCCATCGGCCAGCAGCACGCTTGCCTTCCGGGCCGGCGTGGACGCCCGGCTCGACGTCGCCAACGACGAGGAGGGCGGCGTCTTCGGCCGCAAGGTCACCTACGCCTGGCGGGACGACCAGGGGGACCCGAGGCTCAACGTGACCCTGGTCCAGGAGCTCCTCGACCAGGAGAACATCTTCGGATTCATCTACGGGTCCGGCGCCAGCGAGGATTCAGCCAACCTGTTGCAGGAGCGCAACGTCCCGGTGACGGGCCTGGCCAGCGACCCCGACTGGCAGGGCAAGAACAACATGTTCTCGTGGTTCTACATGGGAAATGGCTCCAGCACCGCCTGGGGCAAGTATGTCTACAGGCAGGGCGGAACACGCGCGGCCGTCTTCGCGATCGACGGGAGCGCCACCAGCGGAGACTTCACGCAGCAGTTCGTCGCGAGCCTGAAGGCCCGCGGCGTAAAAGTCGTCAAGACGTTTCAGACCACCAGCACCGTCATCGACTACCGGAGCGTCGCGCAGCAGATCAAGGCAGCCGGCGCCGACACCATCGGCGGCGTTCTGCCTCCGGACATGGCGGCCAACCTGCTGCCGGAGCTCCGCAAGGTCGGCCTGGCGCTGGGCGGCAAGCTCAAGGTCGTGCTGATGCCGACGGGCTACGACAGCAGCAACCTGGCGAAGTACGGCCAGTCGCTGGCCGGCGTGTCGATCTTCACCAACGTCAAGCCCTTCGAGATCAACACTCAAGGGCAGCAGAAGTTCAGGCAGGCGATGGCCACCTACTCCCCGGAGGTCCAGCCACCGACGCAGGACAGCGCGGTCCAGGGCTGGCTGTCGGCGGACCTGTTCGTCCGCGGCCTCAAGGAGGCCGGTCCGTGCCCGACCAGGGAGTCGTTCATCTCCGGCCTGCGCGGCGTCAAGGACTACGACAGCGCGGGAATGACCCCCGAGGACACCATCAGCCTGTCGACGAACTACCAGAACGTCTCGGTCTGCTACGACGTCATCCGGATCAGCCAGGCCGGCGACCGGTTCGAGCCGGACACCCAGCCCGAATGCGGCGTCAAGATCACCCCGGAACGGATGAGCACCCTGCTCCAGCAGCCCTGACGGTTCAGGCACAAGCCCGCCTGACATCCGGAGGCATCGTGGGCCGAGCCGGATGCGCGTGGGAAGGGGCAACATTGGGCCTTCCCAGGGAGACGAGGCGTGCCGGCTGGCAGGTGAGCCGCGACACCTACTGCAGGGTCCTCAACGACCTGGGACTCCCCTACGACCTGCGTCTCCCCTGCTACTGACCGGCCTCGGCCCGGGCCTGGGCCACGGTCCCACCAGTGGCCCAGGCCGGGGTCGCACCGCCTTCGGCGATACCCGCGCGGCGGCAACCGAGCCGTCGTCAGCCGAGCCGTCGTCAGCCGAGCCTGGTGCCGTACACGTGGTCAACCGTCATCGTCATGAGCACCCTGCGGTCGGACACCATCGCCGAGCGGTACTCGTCCCAGTCTGGATGCTCGCCGGCGGCGAGACGGTAGTAGTCCACCAGGGCATCGACCTCCGGGCCGAGGGGGTCGCTCCCCGGCCCGATGAGCGTCGCGCCGCCTTCGGCGGTGGCCCACGCCCTGCCGTCGGGACTGGTCACCTCCAGCGCCGCCCGTGGATCCCGGCGCAGGTTCGCCGTCTTGGCGCGCCCCTCGGTCATCGACACGTAGAGGACGCCGGCCCCATGGTCGTAGTAAGGCAGGACGGGTGAAAGCTGCGGGCGGCCATCCGACTTGATCGTCGCGAGGACGCCGAGCCGGCTTTCCGCGAGCAGCGCGTGCGGGTCGAACGACGTGGTGGTCATGCCCGGTAGAAGGAGCTCCACCGTGCGACGCATTCCGCCTGCCGGAGCCCCGGCTCCCCTACGCCGAGTTCCGGGCCATCGCCCCGGCCGTCACCGACAGCGTCTCGCCGGTGACGTAGCGGGCGTCGTCCGAGCAGAGATAGGCCATGGCGCCCGAGATGTCGGCGGCCTCGACCCACGGGACCGGGATGGCGTGGCTCGAGCCGTACGCGGCCGCGGCGTCGGCCACCGTCGGGTTCTCGCCCGGCACCATCTCGCGCAGCATCTCCCGGCTCAGGATCATCGGCGTGTCGACCGAGGTCGGCAGGACCGCGTTGACGGTGATGCCCTGCGCGGCGACCTCCAGGGCGAGCGTCTTGACCAGGCCGATGACGCCCCACTTGGCGGCGGCATAGTGCCCCAGGTACGGCTGGCCGGTGCGCCCGGCGAGCGACGAGGTCGCCACGATCCGGCCGAACCGCTGCTCGACCATCGTCGGCAGCACCGCCCGCAGGGTGTGGAAGACACCGGTGAGGTTGATGTCGATGACGTCGCGCCATGTGTCGTCGGTCATCTTGGCGATCGAGCTCTTGCTGAGAACGGCCGCGTTGGCCAGGCAGAAGTCGAGGCGGCCGAGTTCCCCGACCGTCTCGGTGACCGCCTGGGCGACCTGAGCCGGATCACGGACGTCGGCGACGATCGTCACGCACCGGCGGCCGAGGTCCTCGACCAGCTTGGCGGTCTCGGCCAGCTCCTCGCGCGTTCCGAGCGGGTAGACGATGGACCCGGGCTGCCCAGGCGCGTCGAAGATCGCCACGTCGGCGCCCTCCGAGGCGAACCGCAGTGCGTGCGAGCGGCCCTGGCCGCGGGCTCCCCCGGAGATGAAGACGACGCGTCCGTCGAACCGCCCCATGAGTGAACTCCCGTCTCGTGGATCAAAGCTCGCTGATCAGGTTCGTGGGTCCGGCCAGACTGGTCAGGCTGGTTTCGTGACCGGTGTCGCGGCCGCGGAGCCGCGCGGGGCGCCCGCCAGGGCGAATCCCGGGTAGCCGGCGGCGGCGCAGTCGTCGCACGCCTTGCGATAGGCGACCATGCCGCCGATGTAGGGCATGAACTGCCGGGGCTTGCCGTCGATGTTCGCGCCCAGATACCAGGACTTCGCGTGGAGGTAGAGGGTGTAGGTCGCGACCTCGTGCACGTGGGCGGCCCAGGCGTCCTGGGCCTGGGCGTCGGCCTCGATCCGGGTGAGGCCCCGCTCGCGCAGGTAGGTGAGGCAGGCGACGACCCAGTCGACGTGCTGCTCGTTCGCCCGGATCACGTTGGCCAGCACCGAGGGGCTGCCCGGCCCGGTCAGGGTGAACAGGTTCGGGAAGCCGGCGACGGCGATGCCGAGCAGGCTGCGCGGCCCGCCGGACCACCGCTGCGCGAGCGAGTCGCCGTCCGCGCCGCGCAGGTCGATCCGGGTCAGCGGGCCGGTCATGGCGTCGTACCCGGTCGCGAAGACCAGCACGTCCAGGTCGTAGGACGCCGCGTCGGTGTCGATCCCGGTCTCGGTGATCGTCACGATCGGCTCGCGCCGCAGGTCGACCAGCGTGACGTTGTCGCGGTTGTAGGTCGCGAAGTAGCCGCTGTCGAGGCAGATCCGCTTCGAGCCGATCGGATGGTCCGTCGGGACGAGCGACGCCGCGGTGGCCGGGTCGGCGACGATCTCGCGGATCTTGCCCCGGACGAACTCGGCCAGTGTCTCGTTGGCCTCCACGTCGCGCCCGGTGTCGCCATAGGTACGCATGAGATCGGTACCGCCGACGGCCCAGCGGTGTTCGTACTCCTCGGCGCGTCGCTCGGGCGGGTCGGCCAGGGCGGGACGGCCGGTCCCGACGTTGTACACGCCCGCGTTGGTGGCGTTGCCGGACGCGAGAAGTCCCTCGTAGTCGCGCTGGGCGACCCAGATCTCCCGGCTGGACATCGGCCGGTTGCGCGCCGGCAGGCTGTAGTTCGGCGTGCGCTGGAAGACCGTGAGGTGGGCGGCCTCGGCGGCGATCTCAGGGATGGCCTGGATGCCCGAGGAGCCGGTGCCGATCACTCCGACCCGCTTGCCCGCGAGGTTCACGCCCTCGTGCGGCCACCGGCCGGTGTGGTGGGTGGGGCCGGTGAAGCGGTCATGGCCGGGGATCTCCGGCACCTGCGTCGCCGAGAGCGCACCGACCGCCGCCACGAGGAACCGGCAGCGTAATCGCCGGCCCTGGTCGGTCTCGACGGTCCAGGTATGGTCGCCGTCGTCGTAGCGCGCGGAGGTGATCCGCGTGTCGAAGGTGATCATCGGCAGCAGGTCGAAACGCTCGGCGACGTGCTCCGCGTACCGCAGGATCTCGGGCTGGCCGGCGAACCGCTCCGACCAGGCCCATTCCGCGTTCAGCTCGCGAGAGAACGAATAGCAGTAGTCGACGCTCTCGACGTCGCAGCGGGCCCCCGGGTAACGGTTCCAGTACCAGGTGCCGCCGACGCCGCCGCCCGACTCGAACGCGTGGGCCGAGAAGCCGGCTTCGCGAAGCTCGTGGAGGGCATACAGGCCGCCGAACCCGGCCCCGATGACGACGACCTCGTGGTCGAGCGTGGGTTCGAGCGCCGCCGCGGGGCTCACGTCGGCCGGGAGGTTCAGGTCGGCCGGGAGGTTCAGGTCGGCGGTCATCCGGTCACGCCGCCATGGTCGCTCGGCGCGGTGCCAGTCGCTGTCGTCACGCCGTCCCGCCCCCTCTCCTGTTCTCGCCGGTTCGGACGATCCCGAGCCCGGCGGAGAGCAGCGCGAGCAGGCCACCTGACCCAAGCGGTGACGCCAGACCCACCGGCGTCGGCTGCCCCGCTCGGCCGGGCCTCGCCGAGACTCAATTGGATAACGTATACCATTCTGACCGCAGAATCCCTGCCACGAGCCCGGCGGTGACCTGGCGGCCAGCAGACCACCACTGGTGGCCCGGTGCGCGAGATCCACGATCAGGTGTCGAGCGGCGAACGTCCGGAAAACGATCGGCGGCCGAGGCGACAATGGGCCCGGCCGATCCGTTGACCCGATGTCGGCACCGGCGGGTCGGCGCCGCGGAAGCGAACCCGACGTGGCGAGGGCGTATTGCGAGGGCATCTGTGATCTTCCCGGTTCCCGATGGGATCAGCACGCCCGCACTCGTGGTGGATCTTGATGTCGTCGACGACAACATCGGCCGGTTGGCTTCCGCCGCCGCGGACGGCGGGTTCGCGGTACGGCCTCATGCCAAGACGCACAAGACTCCGCGGCTCGCTGACCTGCAGCGCAGAGCGGGAGCCGTCGGCCTGACCGTGGCGACCATCGGTGAGGCCGAGGCGTTCGCGGCGGCCGGGTTCGATGACCTGTTCATCGCCTATCCGGTGTGGGCTGATTCGGCCAAGGCCGAACGGCTGCGGCGCCTGGCCGACCGCGCGCGGGTCGCGGTCGGCGTCGACTCCATCCCGGCCGCGCGTCGCCTCGGCGCGGCGAACGCGCCCGTCGAGGTGATGATCGAGGTGGACAGCGGTCATCACCGCAGCGGAGTCGCGCCCGACGCCGCAGCCGAGGTCGCCCTCGCGGCCGCGGGCGCCGGTCTGCGGGTTCGCGGCGTGTTCACCTTCCCCGGACACGCCTACCACCCCGATGCACGGTCCCAGGCGGCGCGCGACGAGGAGACCGCGCTCGCCATCGCCGCGCGGACCATCGGCGCCGCGGGTCTGACCATCACGGTGCTCAGCGGCGGGTCGACGCCCAGCCTGGCGTACTCCCGTCCTGGGACGGCCACCGAACTCCGCCCCGGGGTATACGTCTTCAACGACGCGCAGCAGCTCGCGCTCGGTTCGTGCACCGCCGATCAGATAGCGCTGGCCGCCGCGACGACGGTGGTGAGCGCACCGGCTCCCGACCGGTTCGTGCTCGACGCCGGCAGCAAGATCCTCGGGGCCGACCGTCCTGGCTGGACACCCGGATTCGGCTATCTCCCGGAGTTTCCGGATGCCACCGTGACGTCCTTGTCCGAACACCATGCCGTGGTCACCGTCACGCCAGGCGGCCCCGTTCCTTCGATCGGGAGCACCACTCTCATCGTGCCCAACCACGTCTGCGCCGCCGTGAACCTGGTCGATCACCTCGTGGTCACCCGTGGCGGCGTCGTGGCCGGCCACTGGCCGGTCACCGCCCGCGGTGCCAACCTCTGACCCGAAACCTGACGCGCCAAGCCCCCGCGCGGCGCCGACGCACCCGTCGTGGGCGTTCCGCGGATCGTCTGCGCGCGTCGAACTCGGCACGCCCGGCGCCACTCCGGCGATGCACCAGCGCGGTCGTGGCCGGCACCTCGCGGCAACGGCCGGCCAGGGTCAGGCGTCGGGCACGAGAAGCTGGTTTGTGGCGAGCTCCCGATATACGGGGTCGAGGTCAAGCAGGTCGGCGTGGGTGCCGACGGCACGCACCTGTCCCGCTTCCAGGACGACGATCTGACGGGCGTTGACCACGGTGGACAGCCGGTGGGCGACGACCATCACCGTGGTCGTCTCTGCCGCGGTCGCGAGCGCGTCGCGCAGCGCCGCCTCGTTGACCGCGTCCAGTGCCGAGGTCGCCTCGTCGAGCAGCAGCAGGCGCGGCTGGCGCAGCAGGGCCCGGCCGATCGCGATCCGCTGCCGCTGACCACCGGACAGGGTGCCGCCGCGATGTCCGATCCAGCCGTCGAGGCCGCCGGGGAGAATCTGGATGACGTCGTCGAGCCGAGCCAGCCGGACCACCTCCCACAGGTGTTCCTCCTCGATGTCGGAGAGCCCGAGCGTGAGGTTCGCCCGCAGGGTGCCGGCGAGGACCGGGGCCTCCTGCTCGACGTAGCCGATCGAGCGGCGCAGGTCGGTCAGCCGCCAGTCGCGGACGTCCCGGCCGTCGACGAGAACCCGGCCGGCCGTCACGTCGTAGAACCGCTCGAGCAGGGCGAACAGGCTGGACTTGCCAGCCCCGGACGGTCCGACGACGGCGGTCATGCCGCCGGCGGGGACGGTGAACGTCACGCCCTGGTGGACGAACGGCAGGCCTGGCCGGTAGCTGAACACGACCTGTTGGAACGCGACGGTGGCGCAGGCGTCCGCCACGCCGTGGCCGGCCTCCCCCGTGCTGGGACGGGCGAGATCAGGCCGGCCGTAGAACGGGAAACCGCCCGGCGGGCCGCTCGCGCCCGGCTGGTCGCTCCCGCCGGCCCTCGTCCTCGCACCGGCGGCCGCCAGTGCGACGGCGGGAACGGGAGCAGGCGCGGCGGCGTCGGTGTCTGGGCTGCCGGCGCCGGGCCGTCGTGCGCGGGCATGGCGCGCGCCGGCAGGCCGGCTGCCGGAACGGCTCCAGGGAGGCCGAGGCTCGGCGGGCACGGGCACGGCGACGGGTTCGACGGCGAGCCGGAGCACGGCCTCGATGCGCTCGGCGGCGGCCCCGCCGACCCTGAGCTGGCCCCAGGCGCTGACCAGGGTCGTCACGGGCTGCGTCAGGAAGAACATGTAGAGCAGGTAGGCGATCAGGTCGGCGAGCGGCAGCCGCCCAGACGCCACGCGGGCGCCACCGACGCCGAGCACGGCGAGGAACGACGCCTGCATCAGCAGGCCCGCGGACGCTCCGCTGGCCGCCTGCCAGCCCGCGACCCGCAGGCCACGGCGCCAGGCGGCGTCCGCCGCGTCGGTCAGCAGGCCGACCTCGTGGGCCTCGGCGCCGGCCGCCTTCACAGTCCGGAAGGCCCCCAGGTCGCGGTCGAGCAGCATCGCCAGGTAGGCGACGGACTCCTGCGTCCTGCCGGTGGCTCGCCCGATCCGGGCCGCGGACCAGCGCACCGAGACGCTCATCGTCACGACCGCGGTGAGCGTGACCGCCAGCAGCACATAGTCGATCAGGCCCATGAGGACGAGGGATCCCAGCAGGGCGAGCACGGCCGTGACGGAGGCGACCATCGACTGGGTCGTCACCTGGCGCAGCAGCGTGGTGTCGGCGACCAGCCGGGACATCAGGTCCGCGGGGCCGACCTCGTCGGTCGCGGCTGGCCGCAGCCGCAGGATGCGAGCCACCAGCAGTCGCCGCACGGTCCGGACGACGGACTCGCCGACGGTCTCGACGAGGAAGTAGCCCACGGCCCCGACGGCCGTTCCGAGAACGACGGCGCCGGCCAGAATCAGCAGCAGACCGGTGACCGGCTGGTGGCGGGCGAGCCGGTCCAGGACGCGCTGCGCGATGAGTGGCTGCGCCAGTGACAGCGCTGTGCCCGACAGCGTCAGCACGCCGCCGAGGACGAGGCGGGCCCGGAAGCCGGCGGTGTACCGGAGGACAAGGTCGAAGGGGCCGCGCGGCTGGTGCTGTGGGGCCGGGGCACCGAGCTCGCCCGCACCCATCCCACCCATCTCGCCCGTCGCGCTCATCCCGCCCGTCTCGCTCATGCCACCCATCTCGCCGTTCCCGCCCAGCTGGCCGTTCCGGCCCAGCTCGCCGTTCCCGCTCATCCGCGCCGGCCGCGGCTGGCGGCGAGCCGCACCAGGTGGTCGGCCGCCGCGACGGCTCCGCCGGCGGCCCGGAACGAGGTGCCGACCTGCCGGGCGGCCCGGCGGTACCGGGGGTCGTCCAGGACATCGCTGACCGCGGCCGCGATGAGGTCGGCCGTGGCGTGGCCGAAGTGCAGCCGGATGCCCGCGCCGGCGTCGGCCACCTGCTGCGCGACGGCCGGCTGGTCGTCGCGGATCGGCGCGACGACCAGCGGCAGGTCGTGCGCGAGCGCCTCGCACACCGTGTTGTGACCGCCGTGGCAGACGACGGCGGCCGCGCGGGGCAGCAGCTCCTGGATCGGCAGGTACGGCCGGGCGAGGACGTTGTCGGGTGCCCCCGCGATGGCGCCCGCCGGGTCGGCTATCACGGCCTGCACCCCGCCGCCGAGCTGGCGCAGCGCGTCCGCGCAGGCCAGCAGGAAGCGGCCGCCGACCGGACCGTTGACGGTGCCCAGACTGATGACGACCAGCGAGCTCGCCGGGTCGAGCCAGGACCGCGGGAACGGCTCGTCGAACGCCGGGGCGGCGCCCGCTGGCGACACCGTGGCGACAGCGTCCGGCGGCGCCGCGGCGGTCGGGCGGCGCAGCGCCGGGCCGACCCAGGCGATCGGTGGTTCCGCCGGGCCGGCCGGGTCGGCCGGGCCCGCGAGCGCCTCGGTGGTGAAGGCGAGCACGAGCAGCGGGGAGCGTTCGAGCGTCGCGGGCGTCAGCGGCACGGTCGCGCCCGGGCACAGCCGCACGATCAGGTCCGCGAACAGGCCGTCGAGCCACTGCCGGACCTTCGGCGTGGCGCCGAAGGGGTCCCGCAAGGACGTGGAGGTCGTGGCGGAGGTGGCCCACGGGATCCCGAGCCGGGCCGCGGCGAGCGGGCCGGCCAGGGCCTGCATGTCGGCGACGACGAGGTCGGCGCCGGACCGCCTGGCCGCGTCGGCGACCGCCTCGTGGGCGGATTCGGCGAGCGGGATGAGGAACTCCTCCCAGAGGAACCTGACGGCCGCATAACCGCGCAGGCCGAGACCGCGCTCGGGGTCGGCCGGGCCGCCGAGGGCGGGGTGCACCACCGCGTCCGGGCTGGCGAGCCGCCTGATCAGCGACGGCTCGCCGCACCAGTCGACGCGGTGGCCGAGGGCGCCCAGCCGCTCGGCCACCGCGACCAGCGGGGTGATGTGGCCCGCGAGCGGCGGGACGACGAGCAGGAAGGTGCTCACGCCTGCGCTCCCGGCGCCGCCGCGACGGGATGGTGCGAGAAGACCCAGTCGAGCAGCAGGTCGCGCACCTGCCGGTGGGCCTCGACGAGGACGGAATGGTCCTGGTCCTGGATGACCACGGTCTGGCAGTCGGGCAGCACGCCTTCGAGCAGGTACGGATCGTCGGACTGGAACCCGTCGCTGCCGACGATGTTCAGGACGGGGACGGTGATCCGGCTCAGGTCCGTGAGGTCCAGCATCGGCCCGCTCGGGATCTCCTCGACCATCGAGGTCTCCGCCAGGCGCCGGTAGGCCTGCCGCGACAGCCGGGCGTGATGGTCGCCGAACTGCAACGAGATCAACTGGTAGGTCTCTGCGCGCGACAGCTCGTGCTTGGAGTTCTCCAGCACGTCGCCCACCCGCAGCGCCCACTGCTCGGTCGGCGGCTCCGACTCGATCGAGACCAGGCTGGCGACCTTGTCCGGGTGGGCCGCCGCGAACCCGAACGCGACGGTGCCGCCGAAGCTGTTGCCGATCAGGTGCACCGGCGGCCGCACGTCGAGCTCGCTGAGCAGCCCTTCGAGGTCCGCCACGAAGTCGCCCACCTGGTAGCCACTGGATGGCCGTCCGCTGTTGCCATGGCCGCGCAGGTCGTAGAACAGCATGTCGACGCCGGCGGCGGCCAGCGGCGCGGCCAGCGTCAGGTAGAAGCTGGCGAGGCTGTCGGTGCCGAGGCCGTGGATGCAGACGAGGGTCGGCGCCGGGTTCTCCGACGGCCTGCCCGGCGTGTGCAGGTAGTGGATGTCGGTGTCGTGGACGCGGATGGTCGGCATGCTCAGTCGACGGTGGTCGGGACGTCCAGGCAGGACACGACGTAGTCGACGACCTCGCCGACCCGCAGCGCGATGACGTCGTCGAGATCCTTGTCGGCCAGGAACTCGGCCATGCTCACGTCGTCCCCGTACCGCTCCGCCAGCATCACGCCGAGCGTGACCAGGTCGATGCTCTCCAGCTCGAGCTCGCTGTGGAAGAACGTGTCCATGGTCACCTGGACGGGCGGCGACCCGTACTTCCGGGTGATTTTATTGATCATGTCGTTGACCTCGCCCAGGACCTCGCTGGTCCGGCTGTCGTCCACGGTCATGCGTCGACTCCCCTCCGCTCCATGTGCCTGTTGTCGTCTCTCTCGTCGTGCTCCGGCCGGGCACCGGTCGTCCAGGCCACCACGTATCCGCGGGCAGGCAGCCCTGGCGGGCTGGTGGCCACCTCGACGCAGCTCACCGAGTACCGGGTGCCGTCCGCGGTGACGGCCGCGGTCACCGTGTCCCGGTCGGTGGCGGCCCGCGCCGCCGCCGTGACCCGTGGCAGGGACGCGTCGACGCCGGCCGCCCGCGCGGCGGCGTTCGTCACGGCCGCCAGGCGGCAGCGCCACCACGGGTCGTTGGGATCGACGCCCGCCGGCGCCTCCCACGTGGCCGCGCCGGCAGCCGGGTTCGACGGTTCCGCCGCGACGGGCTCGATGGCGAGGCCGACGGCTGCCTGCCAGCCCGGCACGGCGTGCCCGCCCCGCGTCGGCCCGTCCAGCGGCACGGCGAGCGCGACCGCGAGATCCTGGACGCTCGCGACGCGCACCTCGAAGGGCGCGAGCGGGAAGCCGTGGGCGCCGGACACGGTCACCGGCAGGCCCGCGGCGGCGCCGGCGGCAGTGCCGGCCCGCCGGCCGGTGCCGTCCCGTCCGGCGGTGGGGCCGAACGGGTCCGACACCTCGATCTGGGCAGGGAAGATCGCCGGGTGCCGTGGCCCCCAGAGCCGGACACGGACGGCGTCCTTGATCGCGATCCGCCGCAGCAGCCACTCCCGGCGCAGGCCGGGCGGCAGCGCGTCGTACTGCGCGCGTTCGGCCGAGCCGATGTAGCGGCTGAGCACCATCTCGCGGACGGCCAGGTCGGACCAGCGCTCGGTGGCCATGACCCAGCCACCGGGGCGGAGGTCGGCGAACGGCCGCCGCTCCGGCCAGCGGAACGCCTCGTCGAGCTCCACGGGCAGGTCGAACCTGCGGTTCACCCAGCCATAGACGTTCGCCCAGACCTGGTTGCCGGCGGCGAGCTGCATGTACGCCTCGGCCCACTCGTTGTCGAACTGCCTGACCCAGACGTGGCAGGCGACCGGGCTGCCCGGCGCGGGCTCGGGGCCGAAGAACTCGACTCCTCCGATCCTGACCGGGAACATCAGGAAACGGTCCGACTCCCGCATGCGAACCCAGTAGCCGATGAGCTGACCGGCCGTGTCCAGGAGCGCCCCTGGCGTCCGGGAGCCGGTGAGGACGCCGCGGACGTGGGACGGCCCGTGGCCGAGGAAGGTGGTCACGCCCTGGAAGGCGGGGCCGTGGAACATCCACCGCTCGCGGTACATGTCCCGGCCGGTCATGGCCGGCGGCTGTTCGGCGTCGGCGTCGACCGGCCACCGCGGCGGCCTCGACATGGGGTAGGCGTCGGCCAGCCGGACCAGGCCGCTCGCGTACCCGGCGAAGGTGACCCGGTACCGGTCCGGCCCCTCCGGCCGCAGGGTGACGGCCACGTCGGTGGCCGGTTCCGCCGGAAGCCAGTCGTCGAAGCGCACGTCGTAGACGCCGACGGCGGTTCGGCCCGACGCCCGCTGCGCATAGTCGGCCATCAGCCGGACGGTGGTGGTCGCGGCCACCACCGGGCGCCGGTCGGCGAGGTCCGGCCAGCCCGGCGCCTGCGGTGTCAGCGCGTGGTCGAGCAGGTACGGCATGGCCGCGGTGGACACCCGCAGCGTCGCCGTCCAGCCCGCTCCCCCGGGCTCCTCGCGCAGGTCGTCCGCACCGGTGAGGACCGGCGCCGCGGCCGGTCCCCCGGACGAGGCCGCCCCGCGGCCGACGACGGCTCCCAGGACCGTGCCAGCGGTCCCGGTGCCGGCGGCGATCCCGGTGGTAGCGGAGGACACCCCGTCGGTCGGGACGTCGCCGGCCGAGTAGGTCAGGAGGGCCGCGACCGTGTCGGCGGTCTCGGCCAGCAGCGCCACGAGCTCCTTGGCCAGCGGGTCCCGGTCCGCCCGGGTGGTGAGCGGGTGGTCGGCGGGCAGGGGCCACCCCGATGGCTCGCCGGCCTGCCCGACGCCGGTCGGGGCATCGCCTGGTCGCGGCGGGCCGGCGCCGACGAGACCGACACGTGGGAGCCTGCCGGGGTCGATGATGATCGTCGACGCGCCGAGGTCGAGCCGGACAGGATGCGCGCGGGGACCGTCCGGCGCCGGGTCCGCCGCGTGGGCGGTGAGGCTGGCGCCCGGCTGGCCGCCGTGACCGGCACGGTCGGCGCTGGGCTCGTCGAGCGCGGCGAAGTCGGGGTCCCCGTTCTCCACCCACAGCGCGGCCGCGAGCCGGCGCAGCTGGCCGAGCCCGTCGCGGTGGGCCGAGTTCGCCGCGATCGTCAGGTGCGGCGAGTCCTCCAGGACGCCGTCGATGAGCCCGCCTAGCCGCCCTGGCCCGACCTGGACGAACACCCGCACACCGGCCGCGTACATCGCCTCGACGGTCTGGCGGAACAGCACCGGCTCGACCAGGTGGCGCACGAACAGCTCCCGGACCGCCTCCAGGCCGGCGGGATACGGCGACGCCGTCGTCGCCGACCACAGCTCGACCCGCGCCGGCCTGCGCAGGCGAAGCCGGTCCGTCCGCGCCCGCAGAGCCGGCAGGTGCGGCAGCAGCATCGGGGTGTGGAAGCCGGAGCGGAACGGCAGGACCCGCACGACCACGTTCTTGCGCCGCAGCTGGCCGGCCAGATCCGCGATCGCGCCCGGCGGCCCGCAGACGACCGAGCTCTGGGGAGCGTTGTCATGGGACAGGACGATCTCGGGGTAGTCGGCGAGGACCTGCCTGGCCTGGTCGCTCGAACAGGCCAGCGACGCGTAGTCGACGTCGGGGACGTCGCCCTCGTAGGGATCGGCGGCGAAGATGTCGGCGTCGACCGCGTCGTCGTCGAACATCCCGGCGGCGAACATCGCACTCCACTCGCCGATGCTGTGCCCGGCGAGCGCGTCCGGCTTGACCCGCATCCGCCGCAGCACCCGGTCCAGCAGCCGGCTCACCAGCAGGACGCCGGTGCCGTGGTGACCCAGGTCGGCGCTGGACAGGTCCGTCGTGACGGCGAAACCGAAGTGGCGGGCGACGTCGTCGAGCCGCGGCGAGAACTCCGCCTCCAGCCCGGGGAAGACGAACGCGGTCCGGCCCGCGTCCCCGCCGGCGAGCAGCGGTTCCGCGCTGGCCCACACCTCGCTCCGGCCGCGCCAGGCCTTCCAGGCGCCCTGGCGGATCCCGCCGACCGCGTAACGCGCCGATGCCAGCCGCCGCGCGGTCGGGTTCACCAGTCCGAGCCGCGCCCCGGCCCCGGTGTACACGGGTGTGGTGGCGGCCTGGGCCCGCAGCACCGCGTCCTCGACCTCGAGCAGGACGCCCAGCTCGTCCGCGGTCGGCGCCGCCAGCCGCAGCACCAGCTCGGGTTCGACGACCGTGGCCGTGGCCGCCACCGAGCCGGCGAGCCGCGCGGCCGCCGGCGCCGAGACCGGGGAGGCCGAGACCGGCGGGTCGAGAACCCGCGCGCCGGCCGCCACCCGCGCAGGTGCGCCGAGGGGGCCGTCGGATGCCGCGGCCGCCGCGGCCGAGGCCTCCTCCAGCAGCACGTGGGCGTTGGTGCCGCCGAAGCCGAACGCGTTGACGCCGGCCCGGCGAGGGCCGGCCGACTCCCAGGGCACGGCGGCCGGCAGCGGACGGAACCGGGTCGCGGCGACCGCGGGATGCGGGTCGTCGCAGTTCACGGCCGGCAGCAGGACCCGGTGGTGCAGCGCCAGGGCCGCCTTGACGAGGCTGGCGACCCCGGCGGCCGCCATCGCGTGCCCGATCATCGCCTTGACCGAGCCGAGCGCGCCCAGGCCGCCCGGGGCCGCCTCGTCGTCGCGGCCGGGCCCGAACACCCGGGCCAGCGTCGTCAGCTCGGCCTCGTCGCCGGCCGGCGTGGCGGTGCCATGCGCCTCGATCATGCCGACGGCGCCGGGCTCGCGCGGGTTGAGACCGGCCGCGCGCCAGGCCCGCTCGACGGCCACCTGCTGTCCGGCCGGATCCGGGCTGACCAGCCCGCCGCCACGGCCGTCGCTGGACACGCCGGTCCCGCGGATCACGGCGTAGACCCGGTCGCCGTCGCGTTCGGCGTCGGCCAGCCGTCTGAGGACGACGACGCCCGTTCCCTCGCCGATCAGGGTGCCGTCCGCGCCACGGTCGAACGGCCGGATCCGCTGCGCCCTCGACAGTGCCCGTAGCTGCGTGAACACGCTCCACAGGGTGATGTCGTGGCAGTGGTGGACCCCGCCGGCCAGCACCGTGTCGCAGCGGCCCGAGGCCAGCTCGCTGACGGCGCAGTCCACGGCGACCAGTGACGACGCGCAGGCGGCGTCGACGGTGAACGCCGGTCCGCCGAGATCGAGCCGGTTCGCGATCCGGGCCGCGGTCAGGTTCGGCACGATGCCCATCGCCGCGTCCGGCGCCTCCGGCCCGAGCTGGTCGGTGAACGCGGCGCGGACCTGGTCGAGGTCGTCCGGGCCGAGCGCCGGCAGCAGCGTCCCGAGGGTGTGGACCAGCTGGTGGGCCGTGCGCAGCCGCTGGTCGAGGCGGGCCATGCCCGCGCCGATGTAGCCGCCGCGGCCGAGGATGACCCCGACCCGGGCCGGGTCCCCCAGCCGGGACGGGCCGCCGGCGTCGTCGATCGCGGCCGCCGCGACGCGCAGCGCGAGAAGCTGGTCGGGTTCGATGCTTCGCACGTCGCTCGGCGCGATACCGAAGCGCAGCGGGTCGGCGTAGGCGAACTCGTCGACGAACCCGCCGCGCCGGCAGTAGATCCGGTCGGCGCGGGCCGGCCCCGACGCGCCCCGCGGGTCGTAGAACGCCGGGTCCCAGCGGCCCGGCGGGACCTCGGCGATGGCGTCGTTGCCGTCGACCAGGTTCCGCCAGTACGTCTCCAGGTCGGGCGCGCCCGGCAGGAGCACCGCCATGCCGACGATGGCGACCGGCGGCGGCCGCCAGTCCGAGGGAGAAGAGGAGTCCGGGGCGGAGGAGGTGGGCATCGCCTACCAGCCAGACGCGGTGTAGACGACACCATGGATGTCCCGCGGGCCCCAGGCGAGCTCGCGCAGCAGGCACCGGTGGCCTTCCTCCGGGTCGATCAGGTCGACCCCGCGCCGGGCGAAGTCCCGTTCGAGGTCGGCGCTGACCATGCCGGGGTGGCTCGCGTCCGGCGCCCAGGGGCCCCAGTGGACCGTGAGCGCCCGCGACCCGGTCCGCCGTGCCCAGGCCGCGCCGAGGGTCTCCAGGGCGTCGTTCGCCGCGGCGTAGTCGCTCTGGCCCCGGCTGCCCATGACGCCGGCGATGCTGCCGAAGAACGCCAGGGTGCGTGGCGGGACGGGCAGTTCGTCGAACGCCGCCAGCAGCGCCCGCGCCCCGGCCACCTTCGTGTCGAACACCCGGCGGAACGACTCCGGTTCCTTGTCCGCCACCAGACGGTCCTCGATCACCCCGGCGGAGTACACGACGGCGTCGATCCGGCCGTGGTGGGCGAACACCTGCTTGACGAACCGGTGGACCGCCTCGGTGTCGAGCACGTCGAGCTGGTGGTAGCGGGCGTCGCCGCCCCGGGCCGCGACGGTGGCCAGCGTCGCCCGGATCTCCCGCTGTGCCAGGACCTGCGCGACCGCGCGGCTGGCCTCTTTCGCGGACCGGTGCCCGAGCTCCCGGACGGCGTCGAGCAGGGCGGCCCGGTCAGTCGCGGCGGCGAGCCGGGGGTCCTCCTCGCTCACCGGCTCGGGGGTGCGCCCGGCCAGCTCCAGGTGACAGCCGGCGGCACCCGCGAGCAGGGCGGTGAACCCCGCCGTGATCCCGCGGGCCCCGCCGACCAGGACGACCACGGCGTCGCGGTCCAGGCCGAGCGCCGTGGCCTCGGCGGTGCCGTCGTCGGCCGGCCCCGCCCCGGCCGTCGCGAGCGCTCCGGCGGACACCGCCGTCAGCTCCTCGGCCAGGCGCGCGCCGTCGCGGTGGACAACGACCACCGGGCCGCCAGGAGGCTCACCCAGCTCGGCGGCGACGGCGTCGGTGAGGGCGGGGCCCGCGGCCGCGTCGGTCTCCACCAGTTTCACCGTGGTCGTCGGGTACTCGCGGCCGAGCGTGCGGAACAGGCCGCGCAGGCCGGCGGCCCGCATGGCGTCAGGCGGGGTCACGGCCAACAGCCAGCGCGGGCCACCGCGCACCACGGCGCGCAGCGCGCCGAAGGCGTCCGGCAGCTCCGGCTCCCCACCGCCGTCCCCCCAGCCGGCCAGGTATACCGCGCCATCCGGGGCCGTCTGGTCGCCGTCAGCCAGCTCCTCGACCAGCTTGAAGCGCGCCTCGGCGCCGAGCTCGGCCAGCAGGTGCATGATCGGCTTCCGGCCGGGCACGTCGGCGGCGCGGCCGAACACCGTCCAGGTGGTTCCCGTCAGGTCCACCCGGCCAGGGGCGGCGGGAGACGCGGGCCGCCGGGTGAGGACGAACCGCGTCGGGCCACGGTTGCGCGCACCGCCCGCGGGCCGTGCGGGCGCGGTCAGCTCGGTGGGCGCCGCCGGCTCTGCGGGTATGGTCGGCGGTTCCGGTGAGCCGGCAGCGGTGCCGGTGTGCTCCGTGAGCCAGCCCACGATGGCGCGCACGGTGCGCAGGCGGCTGAGCTCATCGACACCGCCGGCGCCGGTGAGCGTGAAGCGGTCGACGAACTGGCCGGCGAGCTCGGTGCGCTTCAGGGAGTTGACGGACAGGTCGGTCTCGAGGTCCAGGTCGATCTCGATCATGTCGGTCGGGTAGCCGGTGCTCTCGGCGATCAGGTCGAGAACGGTGGCTGTCACGTCCCCCTGCGCGCCGGCTGGCGCGGAGGGCACCACGGCGGCGGCGGCCGCAATGGCGATGGGAGTGTCGGCTGGCGCGGCGAGCGGACCGACGGGGATGGCCGTACCTGGCCTGGCGAGCAGGTCGACCGGACCGGGCCCACCCGTCCAGCTGTGGGCGACGGACGACGCGACCAGCCCGTCGGCCGCCGGCATGCGCGCCGCCGTGGACAGTGCCGTGGCGGCGTCCCGGCCCGCGCCCAGGTAGGACAGCAGCACGTCGCGCTGCGCGGCCAGGTTGTCCCGCGAGGTCCGCAGGAACTGGCTGACCAGCGCCTCCCGGGTCGCGGGGGCGATCGTGTGGTTCGCCGCGCCGCCGGTCGACGTCTCCTGGCCGGCCGGAATCGCCTGGCCGGCCGGCGACGGTGTGCCACCCAGAGCGGCCAGCGCGGCGGCCGGACGGCCCACCGCCGGCTCGTCCGCCGCCGCGTGGCGCGGCGTCGGGACACCGGTCAGGGACAGCGTGGTCGTCGCGGCCACGAGCGTCGGTGGGCCAGCCTGGCGCACCCGGGCAGCGGGCAGCAGGCCGCCTGGCAGCGGCTCGCCGTCCGCGCGGCAGATACTGCGGCCGTCCACGCTCCACCGCGGCGGCGTCGGCGCCGTCGCGCCGTCACGGTCGACGGCGTCGCGGCCGTCGACCAGCCAGTCGACGGACAGCGGTACGTCGGCGACGAGGAGCGTCGCGACCGCGTCCAGGAAGCCGGTCAGCCCACGGCGCCGGCCGTCGCAGGCCACGGCCAGGTGCGGCCGGTCACCGAGGATGGAGTCGACCAGGCCGGTCAGGACCCGGCCGGGGCCCGCCTCGACGAACACCCGCGCGCCGGCGGCGTACATCGCCTCGATCTGGTCGACGAACCGCACCGGCGCCGCCACCTGCGCGGCGAGCTCGGCCCGGACGGCGTCGCCCGCCGCGCCGACGCCGTCGGTGGCCGGGTAGGGCTCCGCCGTGCGGTTCGACCACACCGGCAAACGCGGGTCGGACAGGGGAGCGCCCGCCAGCCGCTGTGCGAACTCCGGGCCGGCCCCGGCGATCAGCGGGCTGTGGAACGCGCAGGCGACGGGCAGCCGGATGGCACTGTGCCCGGCGTCGCGCAACAGCCGGATCATCGCCTCCACGGCCGGTGTCGCCCCGGAGATCACGACCTGGTCGGGTGCGTTGTGGTTGGCGACGACCACCTGCTCGGCGAGGCGCGTCTCGGCCAGCGCCGAGGCGACGACCGCCAGCGGTGCCCGCACAGCCGCCATCGCGCCCTGGTCCGGCGGCTCGGTGCCACCGGCGGACGCCTGGGACGCGACACCGGTGACGGCCCGGACGATCGCCTCGCCCCGGGCGGCGGACAGGTCGAGCAGGGTTTCGGGATCGTAGGCGCCCGCGGCGCACAGCGCGACCAGCTCGCCATAGCTGTGGCCGGCGGTCATGTCCGGCGCGAGGCCCAGCCGGGACAGCAGATGGTAGACGCCGAGACCCGCGATCCCGAGCGCCGGCTGCGCGACCCGGGTGTCCCGCAGCCGCTCCTCGGCCGACCCGGCGCCACCCGGCGACAATCCCGGCGGCCCGTCGAACGTCGACGGCGGGAAGATGGCGTCCCGCCACGGCTCACCGAGCCGCAGGTAGTCCCGGAGCTCCGGGAACGCGACGAACAGCTCGGCCAGCATGCCCGGCCGTTGGCTGCCCTGCCCGGGGAACAGCACGGCTACCGCGCCCGCGCCGCCCGGGACACCCCCGCCGCCCACGCCGTCAGGGGCACCCGGAGAGGGGCCGCCGACGGCGAACAGCCCCGCCCGCGGGTCCGACTCGCCGCGGGCCGCCCGTTCCAGCAGGTGGGCGAGGTCGTCCAGGTCCCGCGCGACGACCGCGATCCGGACGAGCCCTCGCCGCGGCCGCGCCCGGCGGGTGGCCGTGGCGGCCAGGTCGCGCAGCGGCCACGGCCGCCCGCCGGCGTCGTTCGCGACCAGCAGCCGCCGCAGCTCGGCGACCCCGGCGAGGGCAGCCGCCTGGTCGGCGCCGCGGAACACGAACAGCTCCGCCGGCCACTGGTCGAGGGCGTGGCGGGCGTCGACCGCGCCGGCGTGACCGGCGAGGACGGCGTGGTAGTTCGCCCCGCCGAAACCGAAGGCGCTGACCCCGGCCACCCGTTCGGCGACGGGCCGCGTCCACGGCCGCGCCGTGCCCGCGAGGACGAACGGGCTGTCGTCCGGCTCCCAGGCCGGGTTGGGTGTCTCGACGTGCAGGGTCGGCGGCAGGACTCCGTGGTGCAGCGCCAGCGACGTCTTGACCAGGGCCGCGAGACCGGCGGCGGTCTTTGTATGGCCGATCTGGGACTTGACCGACCCCAGCGCGCAGGTGCCCGGCCGGGCACCCGCCTCGGTGAACACCCTGGTGAGGGTCGTGAGCTCGGCGCGGTCGCCGACGACCGTGCCGGTGCCGTGCGCCTCGACGAGCCCCACGTCGGCCGGCGAGAGGCCGGCGTTGTGGTAGGCGCGCTCAAGCGCGAGCTGCTGGCCCTCCGGCCGGGGGGCGGTCAGGCCGAGGGACCGGCCGTCGCTGGCCGCACCCAGGCCCTTGACCACCGCGTAGACGCGGTCGCCGTCACGTTCGGCGTCGGCGAGCCGCTTCAGGACGACGCAGGCGACGCCCTCGCCGAGGGTGGTCCCGTCGGCGTCGGCGGCGAAGGGCCTGGCCCGGCCGGTCGGGGACAGCGCGCCGACGGAGGAGAACAGCAGATAGTCGAGCACGCCGTTGTGCAGGTCCGCGCCACCGCAGATCATCACGTCCGCGCCGCCGAACCGAAGCTCCTTGCAGGCCATGTCCAGTGCGGCCAGCGACGAGGCGCAGGCGGCGTCCACGACGTAGGCCGGGCCGCCCAGGTCGAGCCGGTTGGAGATCCGGCTCGCGACGATGTTGCCGAGGATGCCCGTGAACGTCTCCGCCGTGATGCGGGGCAGCACGTCCCGCAGCTCCGGTGGAACCTCGCCGTAGTACGCCGGCAGCAGCGCGCGCAGGGTGATCGCGGCGGACAGGTCGCTGTTGGGCTCGGTGCCGAACACCACGCCCGTGCGGATGTGGTTGACGCGGTCGGGATCGAGACCGGCGTCGTCGAGCGCGCGCCGGGCGGTTTCCAGGGCCAGCGCCTGGACCGGCTCGATGCTCGCCAGCGACGCCGGCGGGATGCCGTAGCGCAACGGGTCGAAGGGGATCCGGGGCAGGAACCCGCCCCATTTCGAGCGGGTCTTCTCCCCACTCGGGCCGCCGTCATGGTCGGCGTCGGTGTCGAGGTAGACCTCGGGGTCCCACCGTTCGGGTGGCACGAGCGAGACCGCGTCCTTGCCGGACACGACGTTGGCCCAGTAGGTCGCCAGATCGGCGGCACCTGGCAGCACGCAGGCCATGCCGACGACGGCGATGTCCAGGGGCGCCGTCTGGGATGCCCGGGAGGCGGCCGCCGGGCCATGCCCGTCCCACAGCCACTCGGCCTGGTCGCGCAGGAACCGGCGGGCGCCCGAGGTGACGTCGTCGTGCAGGTGGTGGATGGTGGTGGCGGCGGACCGCAGCACGGCGACCTGCCCCGCCATGAACAGGCCCTCGGCGCGCTGCCGCTCGCCGTCGACCGCGGCCAGCTCGTCGCCGTGCCGCTCCAGGCCCTTGCTGGCCACCCGCAGCCGGCCGACGTTGAGCCGCTCCAACGCCTCCCAGGCCTGCTGGTCCGGCACACCCCGCGCGCGTAGCTCGTCGCGGGCGGCGTGGAACCGGTCGACGAACGGGCTCGTCACACAGCGGGTGGCATGGCCCGGCCCGGTCCGCAGCAGGGCCGTGCCCCGCGCGGCCACCACCTGCCGTTGGAACTCGTCCTGGATGGCGCCGAGCTCCACGGCCTCCCGGGTGAACAGGTAGGCGGTGCCCATCAGCACGCCGACGCCGACGCCGCGGGCGGCCACCGGGCTCGCCATCGCCGCCACCATGGACGCCGAGCGGGCGTCGTGCACCCCGCCCGCGAACAGGACCTGCAGGCCCAGGCCGGTCTGGGCCCGCGGCCCGGAACCGGCGGTCCTGGCGCCCGGCGATGTCCTGTCGAGGTAGTCGAGCAGGACGTCGAGCTGTGCCTCCCAGAGCGGGAAGCTCGCGCGCGGGCCGACGTGGCCGCCGCACTCGGAGCCCTCGAAGACGAAGCGCCGGCAGCCCGCGTCGAGGAACTGCCGCAGCAGCGTCGGCGACGGCACGTGCAGAAAGGTCGGGATGCCGATCGCCTCAAGGTCGGCCGCCTGGGAGGGCCGGCCGCCGGCGACGATGACACAGGACGGCCGGATCTCGCGTACCACCTCCAGCTGGGAGGCGCGCAGATCCTCAGGGGCGAAGCCGAGCAGGCCGACCCCCCAGGGGCGCTCGCCGAGCAGGTCCCGGGTCTCGAGCAGCAGCCGGCGGGACTGCTCCGCGTCCGCCAGCGCCAGCGCCAGGAACGGCAGCGCGCCGTCGACGGCGACGCGGCGCGCGAACCCGGCCTGGTCGCTCACCCGGGTCATCGGCCCCTGCGCGACCGGCCGGGTCGTTCCCCAGGAGGCGCACAGCGGCGAGTCCGTCGCCAGCACGGACTCGGCGGCCGCGAGTTCCGCCGAGCCCGTGCTGGCGCGCAGGGCGGCGCGGATCGCCTGGACGGCCCGCGCGGTGGTCCCGAACCGGTTGGCGAACAGCTGGGCGAGGAAGGCATCCTGCCCCACCGGCAACAGCTGGCGACCAGGGTCCTGGCCGCCGAGCCGGGCGGCGACCGCCTCGGCCGGCCAGTCCTCGGCGTTGCCGCTCGCCCGCCGGCCGGCGGGCGACTGGTAGACCCGGTAGCCGGCCGCGACGACCGTCTCCGTGCCGTCCATGCGGCGCAGCGCGCTGCCGACCGGCTCGGTCACCGTGGCCTCGCGCAGCAGGCTGAGCTGGGTGTCCAGCACGATCCCGGCCGCACCGCCGACCACCGCCGCGACCGCCGTGCGCACGCCCATCCCGCCCCAGCACCAGACGGGCAGGGCCGCCCCCTCGTCCCCGAGCAGCTCCCGCTCCTCGAGCACCTGCTGCAGCAGGACGAAGGAGCTGAGCTCGCCGACCCGGCCGCCGGCCTCGTTACCCCGGGCCAGCAGGCCGTCGGCACCGGCGGCCACCGCCGCCACCGCCTCGCGCACGCTCGTGACCTCGGCCAGGACGCGGGCATCGGGCAGCGCGTCCAGCAGCCGCTGGCTGGCGGCGTCGGCCAGAGCGCTGCCGGCCACCAGCAGGGTGTCGATCCGGTCGCGGTGCCGCGCCAGCTCGTCCGTGTCCACCGCGTCCAGCCGGGAGACCCACACGCCGAACGACGACTCGGTCAGTCGAGCGGTCAATCGCAGCGCCCGGGTCGCGCCGGCCGGGTCGGATCCCAGATCCAGCACGCCCAGCGCTCCGGCGCCGCTGACCGCCGCGGCCAGCCTGGGGTCCGGTTCTCCGAGCGGGCTTACCCCGATGACCTGGTCCCGTCTCCCGACGTCGCGGCGTCGCGCGTCTGTCACCCCGCGGCCGCCGACAACCGGGCTCCGCGTAGCACTGTGCTTCACAGATCACTTCCAGAGGTGTCCATGGGGCCGGCGATGCCGGCCAGGGAGTGGGTGATGCGTCGCCGGCCCGGCGGCCGAGGGGCTTTCGGCTGGGCGGACCGGCGACGAGAGGGCGCCGGCAAGGGGGCGGAGGGGCCGTGACATGCGACCGGCGTCGGGCAGCGAGTCCGGCGGTGCTCGCCACCTACGTATCCAGCGAATGAGCTTGGTTTTCCGTTTTTTGGCGAACGCCATCTCAGATGATGCTTTTGGCGAACGCCATCTCGAGTACGGACTTCTTGACCGTGCGGACCGCCGCCGGCCTCCCGTCGCCGGATGGGCGGTGAGCGGTCCGCCGTATGATCCCGTGTCACGCGCCAGCCAACGTCGTCCGGCTCCCGACCAGGCCATTTCCCAGCGCGATCCGCGTGGACCGGCGGCCTACCTCCAATCCTTTGTCCAGCGTCTCCGCTTTCATACAGCACGGGCGCGGCACACGCATTCGAATGGCGCGGCCGGCAGGACCGGGCGCAAGGTGCTCCGTCAACACGATGACAGCCGCACTTTGACACGGTCCAACGAGCGTCAACCGGCCGCGCCTAACTGGCCTGCGGCCGTGGCTGCGGTCAACGACACGCCCGCGGGTGCGCGAGCATGCCTGGCTGCGACGCGGCCGGGAACCACAAAGTTCGTCAGCGAATAGGCGTCAGCCCGCGAGGCGGCGCATCAGCGCGTGCCGCCTCACAACGCCGGCGTGCGCATGAAGGAGACGACGGGCCGAACCAGTTCGCGGTCGAACGAAAGAGGCCGTCGATATCCACTGTGCAGGAACAGCTTGCACGCATCATCTTGGGTGTGGTAATGCCGCCTGTCTCGCCGTCGACAGGCGAACATGAACGGCCACCGCCGGCAGGCGCCTTCAACGGCGCCCCAGGCGGTCAGGGCACCGTGGGTCCCGCGTCCCCGCACCGGCTCCCGCCACCCCGCCCACCGGGCGACGCCCGGCCCCTCGATGCGAGAGCTGCCGGAGCAACCAGGCCCGAGGGGTCGGAAATATGCAGATGTTTAGCGTTCGACAAAAAGACGAATCACCTGGAACCGTCGCCCGCGGCCGCGTTGGCCATACCCAGCAAGTACCCCTCTCGGCCATCCATCCGCCGTTGACGAGGACAGACAGTAAACGACGGGACACATCTGCGCAAGTGAGCACTTACTGATGAGGAGCGATGAGTAAGGGGCGGCTACACGCACCGTCGCCACCACGGATGATTACGTCCCGAGGTCACCCGACTACGCACGATCGTCGCTCCGTGTTACCGCCGCCCGCTGAGGCTCCCTTGAGCCCACGCCAGGCGGTCGAACCACCTGGCATGCCTCCACATGGCCACAACCCACTCGGCGCGCCTTGGCACGCCCACAGCCCCCGGCCGTTCGCCGCCAGCGCGGCGGCGCTGAACCATAGTCGACATTCGATCTCGCGGAACACCCAGGCCGCCCTCCAGATCCAGATGGGCCACCACCTGCAGCGCTTCGCGCGGACCAGCGGCGCGGCCACGGCCGGGCCCGGTCGCGACGATCAGCGGGAACCCCGATGGCGCATGCGCGGCAGCTCTCGGGCGGCCCGCTCCGCGACGCGCCACGCTCGGCTCGCATCGCCGGATCTCGGGCAGGCGCCCGCGAGCGAGGCCCGGGAGCGGGTCCGCCCCAGGGAGCCGCGCCAAGCACCTCCACTTCGGACAAATCGAGTCACAGATGTCGCGAATCATCTACTGCGCGTCACGGCGACGAACACCATCCATCTAGATGAGTGAGCACTCACAATTTTTGCCCTAGCGACACAGAGGGTGGGCGTCACGGAACCAGGCGCCTCGTTCCCACAACGCGGATTCCCCAGCGGACGCACGGCCGCGAAGGCCGGATTCCCCAGCCCGAGCACGATGTGATGGACACGGAACTGTTTATCGATGTCGATGTCAAAAAATGTACCGATGCTCATGGGACCAAATGAGGACGAATCCCAACGAGCGGCCTGTCGAGCCCGCCCGGCTGGCGCTGCGCGGCGGAGATGGAGCTCCTCCCCCACGTCCGCCTCAGCCGGAGACGACCCGCCCCGCGCGGCCGCTGCCGCCCCCTTCCGGAGCGGAAGTCATCCGTCTCACAGCTCGGATCCCTCGCGCCTCCCGCCGCGAGGCTAGGCACGCCGACCACGCCGATGGCACCAAAGTGCCATCGACGCGCGACGGTGTTCGCCGGGGTCACAGCCCTGCGGACGTTCCGGCGCCGCGCGGAGAAGTTGCCCCGGCGGCGCGTCGCCTTGATGCTGCTGAACGCGAAGATCACAGAGGTGGAGGCAAATGCCGCACCGGTTGTCTTCAGGGTTCCTCGGGTCGACAGACGGCACGCTTGTGCCGGCGAAGGCTGGATCAGGGAGGAGAGGTGCCCGTCGGGAAAAACTCAAGGACAGGTACAGAAAATGACTTCACCGTCGAGGCGGCTTTATCGGCCCGCATCGCCGTGCGGACCGGTACCACCAGAGCCGCCGCGTCCGGCGACCGGACGGCGAACGGGCATGACGATACAAACGCCGGCGACGACCCGTCGGAAACGACGATCCGACCAACTGATGCCCCCGAACCAAGGGCCGATCGTCATCGGCGACCAATGACCGTGTGGCCGGCACGCTGGCGGCGGCGGCGAATGACGTCATCTCGTTCACCCACCACGGGCCGACCTCGCCAAGCACATTGCGGCCTGTTGTCATCGGCACAGCCCCCGGCGGTCTGTCCCGCCGTCTTTTCTTCTGTACTGGGATCGCGGGGCAACGTCGCGCTCTGCCCCACGATGGCCGACGGGCCGCCCGGCATCGCCTGCGCACGGCCGTTCGCGGTGAGCTCGGCCGCCTGGAACCCGGCGTGGAAGACCCGGCTCGGCGCGCACTCGACGGCGGCCACCACGTCCACGCCGGGTCGTCCGCGGCCCTGGGCATCGTCACCGATGTGATCACTCGTTCAGGCCCGCCGGTGATCTTCGACGCGTCCAGGCGGTGGACCATCCGTTGATCGCGCCGCGGGTATGCGCAAGACGAACAGAAGGGGGCACGAGACGCCGGCCCACAGACCCACTCGTCGATCATGGGCCGGCTTCGTCAGCCGAGGGGCGGTGATCGCCGGCGGCGCACGGGAACTGGCGTCGGCTGACCGCCGAGAACCGCTCCGAAAGATCCACGGACAAGCCCGGCGCATCGAGCTGACTAACCGCCCAGATTCAGGCCCTAGCCGCCGAGACTCTGGCGGGCCGAGCTCGGCTGGATGCTGCCGACCGGTTTCGGGTGCCCACAGGAGCATGTCATGACGCCGTTTCGAAGGACCAGCCACGACGTCTCCGTGCCTCATTCACGCCGCCGGACCACGCGAATGTATTTTGTATACGATGACGCCACGAGTCTTCTTGACAGCGCGACAACCGGATGCTATCCATATGTCCGGTATCGTGCGAGCCCCGGCTCGACACCGTTTCTGGCCGGTGCATACGCACCAGCTCGGCTGGCTACGCCGGGCCGCCTTCCCCCTCTTTTCACCAAACTTCTTGAGATGGTTTGCGAATAGCCGGCCATCTTTTTTCATGCCGTCATCCACCTGGTCCGGCCCGCACGATTTGGCGATGGATCCAGCACCTGGTCCAACGCTGTCGCAGCGGGGTCACCGCAGGGCGTGAGCGCCTGTCGGGGCCAGGCGCGGAGGCGGAGACCGCAACGCACGAAAATTGGAGGCGAACATGTCAGACGAGGCATCCGCGGCATCATCCGAGCCGGCATCATCCGAGTCGGCATTACCCGAGCCGGTCAGCCCGACATCTTCCACCGGCTTCAGCCGCCGGGGGTTCATGGGCGCCGCCGCCGCGGGCGCGGGAGCGGTCGCGTTCGGCGGGCTGGTAGCCGGCGCCACGCCGGCGCGCGCGGTGACGACGACAGAGGTGACCGCACGGGCCGTCGTCGTCGGCACAGGCTTCGGCGGGGGTGTGACCGCGCTTCGGCTGGCCAAGGCCGGGGTGACCACGTTGGTCCTGGAACGCGGCCTGCGGTGGCCGACGGGCCCGAACTCGAACACCTTCGCGACCCTCGCGAACCTGGACAGCCGGTCGGCCTGGCTGTCCCCCTACGCACCGGTACCGGGCGCCCCGCCCTTCCCGCTCTGGCCGCCCTACACCGGTGTCCTCGAGGTCATCAACGGCAACGGGATGACCGTCAACTGCGGCGCCTGCGTCGGCGGCGGCTCCATCATGTACCACGGCATGACGCTGCAGCCGAACATAGTCGAGTTCGCCCGGTCCATGCCGCTGGCGACCGGCCTTTATCCCGAGCTCAACTCGAAGTGGTATCCCACCGTCGCCTCGATGCTGGGCATCTCCACCATTCCCGACGACATTCTCAACGCAAGCCCGTACGCCTCCTCCCGGATCTTCCTGGACGTCGCCCCCAAGGCGGGCCTCCAGACGTTCCGCGTGCCGCTGCCGGTCGACTGGAACTTCGTGCGCGGGGAGCTGGGCGGCCAGTACAACGCCGCCTACACCAACAGCGACATCGCCTTTGGCGTCAACAACGGCGGGAAGCACTCGATCGATGTCACCTACCTCGCCGCCGCGGAGGCGACGGGCAAGGTGCAGGTGCAGACGCTCCACGTCGTCCGTGACATCAAACTGGGCGCCAACAAGAAATGGGTGCTGTCGGTCGACCGCATCGACACCGCCGGGGTCGTCCAGGAGCACAAGAACATTACTGCGAGCGCGGTGTTCCTCAACGCCGGCTCGCCGGGAACGACGCGGCTGCTGGTCAAGGCGAAGGGCAAGAACCTCATCCCGAACCTGCCGGACGCGGTCGGCACCCAGTGGGGGAACAACGGCGACCGCATCTACACCTGGATCGGCATGAACGACGACCCGGGCACGACGCAGGGCGGCCCGGCCGCCGTCGGCGGCACCGACCCCTTCAGCGCGATCCCGCTGCGGATCATCCACGCCGGCGCACCTCCGGCGGCCCTCGCCGGCCAGCGGCTGATGACCCTGGTCGGCTTCGGCATCGTCCCCGGGTCCGGCACCTGGGCCTACGACTCGACCACGGACGACGCCAAGCTGACCTGGCCCACCAACGCCGACGCCGCGCTCCAGACGTTGATCCGCAACAAGGTGAACGCCATCGCCCAGGCCGGCGGCGGCACCATGGTCGACACCAACGCGACCCAGGCGTCGACGTGGCACACTCTCGGTGGCGTTCCCATGGGATCGGCGGTCGACCTCTATGGCCGCGTTCTCGGGCAGAGCGGCCTCTATGTCCTCGACGGTGCCCGCATACCGGGCTCCACCGGCGCCTGCAACCCGTCCATGACCATCGCGGCCCTCGCCGAGCACAGCATGGCAAGGATCGTCAGTCAGGACATCGGGCAGGTCTTCTAGATATCGGGAGGGTCCTCTGAGCGCCGCGACTGGTGCCCGGCCGAGGGCCGATATGAGCGGCGTTCCTCGGGTGGGTTCCGCTCCGACCGGCCGACGCCACGCGCCGCGCCGCCATCACGGCCCCTCGACCGTTCCCGGGCCGGCGTGATCACCGCGGCGCGCCGGTTCCCCGGGCGGCGACTGCCCGCCCGCGGAACCGGCGCGTCGCGGCCCGGCCGCACCGGTCGCCCGCCAGAGCGGCGATGACGCACGGGATCGACCGACGGGACGACGCACGGAGTGTCGCCGCGGTCCACGAGGAAGATTATTGGTCACTATAGGTCGAGAGTCCGACCCCGGAGGGTGGCGCGATCGGAGGAACCGCCGAGCCTCGCGGTGGCGTGGACCGCGCCCGTCCTGATCGCGGCTTGCCGTCTGGTCCACGGCGGCCGGAAGCGACGTGCCGCGGTGTCCGGTGGTCGGGTGGTCGGGAATTACCGCCCGGCCGGGTTGACGGCGGGCGCCGCCGGAAGGTGCGCAGACACGTGGGCACAGCCATCCGGAACAGCATGAGCCGAACGGGCTCGTGGGCGGGGACCGGTTAGGCCGGGTCAAGGCGGGGAACGCCGCGTCGTGAGGGCGTCGGGGGGATCTGTTATGTCCGAGACCGACATTTGCGGGCGCGCGCTGCGTAGCCCTCGCAAAGCCGCCCTCGACCCGGAGGAGGTGGTGTCCTGGCTGCTGTCGCTGGCTCGCCGCCATTTGATGATGGAACTGTCCTGGTTGTCCCGGTTGACCCCGGAGCTGCAGATCATCGAGGCTCTGCACGGCGATGCGGAGTCCTTCGGGATCGGCCCCGGGACCACCACCTGCTACGCCGACTCCTACTGCTCGCGGGTCCTGGACGGACGCCTCCCACCGGTCATCCCCAACGCGCGGGCGGACGAGCGGACCGCTCCCCTCGTGCTGACCCACCGGTGGGGCATCGGGGCCTACATCGGCGCTCCGGTGGTGCTCGACGACGGACGCCTCCACGGCATGCTGTGCTGCCTGAGCCACGACGCCAGGCCGGGGCTCTCCAGCCGTGACGCGCGTTTCCTGGCCCTGCTGGCCGAGGTACTCGCCCGGTTCATCTCCCATCTCGCTCACGAGCGCGAGGACCGTGACCTGCTGGTCCAGCGGATCACGTCGGTGATCCACGAACGCCCGACCATGATCTTCCAGCCGGTCGTCGCCATCCGAACCCGGCAGATAATCGGCGCGGAGGCGTTGGCGCGCTTCCCCCCGGGATCCGGCGGTCCGGAGGCGTGGTTCACCGCCGCTGCCTCGGTCGGCCTGCGCGCCGACCTTGAGCTCGCCGCGATCGCGAACGCGCTCGCCGTGCTGCCCCTCCTGCCGAACCACCTGTGGCTGTCGGTGAACGCGTCCCCGACGGTGGTCGCCTGCGGCCGAATCCGCGACGCCGTGGCCGAGGTGGCGACCGGCCGGGTCGTCATCGAGGTCACCGAGCATGAGTGCATCGAGGACTACGAGGCGATGCGCGCCGCGCTCGACGACCTGCGACAGCGAGGAGCGCGGATCGCGGTCGACGACGTCGGTGTCGCCAACGCCGATCTGAACCGGCTGCTGCAGCTGACACCGGACATCCTCAAGATGGACCGGGAGCTGACCTGGAGGATCGACGCGGACCCTGCCCGCCAGGCTCTCGTCGCCGCCCTGGTCAGGTTCGCCAGCGAGATCGACGCCCAGGTCCTGGCCGAGGGAGTGGAGACCGCGGCCGAACTCGCCGTTCTCGCCGACATCGGCGTCGACCATGCCCAAGGCTTCTACCTTGGCTATCCGGGGCCGCTGCCACTTCCGAAGCACTGCGCCGCCTGAGTACCGCGCCTCAGTCGAGCACCGCGCCTCAGTCGAGCACCGCGCCTCAGTCGAGCACGGTGCGTCAGTCGAGCACGGTGCGTCAGTCGAGCACCGCGCCGCCGGCGGGGCGCGCCCGGGTCAGTCGCGCGTGCCCCGCCGCCGGCCAGATCAGCTCGCGGCGGCCGGCACCTCCGCCGCGGGGGCAGCCTCGCTGTCCTTGTCCTTCTTCCCGGTCTGCTGGGGCACCCCGTGGATGCGCTCCAGCTCGATCTCGTCGGCGTCCGGCACGCGCGGCGCCGGCTTCGTCAGGGCGAAGGCGACGCAGATGCCGGCCAGGAGCAGGTAGCCCAGGGCGACCTGGCCGTTGGCGTTCCACTCGACCTTCTCGCCATGGATCAGGCCGATGAACGACAGCACCGATCCCACCGCCGCGAAGACCGCCGCCGAGACAAACCGTTTGTCGATGATGAAGGCGACGACCGAGCCCAGCACCAGGCCGGCTAGGATCGCCCCCTGCCCGAAGATCATCAATCCGTGGTAGACAACCCCAGCCTGGTTGATCTTGTCGTAACCCACCTCGGTCGCGCTGGTACCGGCGGCCGCCAACGCGTTGTCCATCAGACCGACCGCCCACGACGCGATGTTGGGCAGGAGGGCCGCGACCACCGCCGCCGCGTGCGCCCGGGGCGAGACCTGGAACGCCTGGGCACCGATCAACAGGCCGATGTAGAGCAGGATCGGCACGATCGCCGGCAGCGGCAGGATCGCGCCCAGGAGGCTGAACAGGCTGAAGAAACACAGGATCGCGATCATCACGCCGGTGGCCAGCGAGTAGCCGGTGCGGCCGCCGGCGCCCTTCCAGCCCGGGTGGCCGATGTAGACGGCGGGCGGGAACGGCGAGCCCAGGCAGGAGCCGACCACGGCGCCGAAGCCGTCAGCCAGCAGGACCGCGCGCAGGTTGTAGTTGTCACCGGCCGAGGCGGCGCTCTCCACGTTGGTCATGGCCTCGGTGAAGTTGTAGACGCCGAGGGGGATGGCCGTCGCGAGCAGCGGGGAGAGATCCTTCAGCCCGGAGAAGAGCATGTCGAACCGGAAGTCGGGTACGGCCAGCGCGATGTCCTTCGCCGCGGAGGTCACGTCCGGGGTGTGCATGAAGCCGCCGATCCAGCCGATCGCCGTCCCCACCAGCAGCGCGACCGCCCCGATCGGCAGGTTCCAGGGCAGCTTGATGTCGGTGAGCAGGCCGACGATGAGCAGGGCGAAGACCGGCAGCGAGATCCAGGCCGCCTCCCACATCTGCCCGGCAGGCCGCATCGAGATGAACGCGACCGAGATGCCGGCCAGGGTGCCCAGCATGGCCGCCCGGGGCGCGTAGCGGCGGATCGTCGGCCCGACGAACGCGCCGAGCATGACGATCACACCGATGATGAAGGCCCACGCCATGCCGGCTTCCCACGCCTTGAGCGGGTCCTTCGTCTTGAGGTAGATCGGCAGCATGATGACGAACGTGACGATGAACATGTGCGGCACGCTGGGGCCGTAGGGCATCGCCGTGACGTCCGACCGGCCTTCTTTCGCCGCGAGCCGGCGGGCCAGGTAGGTGTAGTACAGGTTGCCGAGGATCAGTGCGATCCCGAGCGCGGGCAGAATCGTGCCGAGCACGTCGCCCTTGGGAATTGCGACGACGCCGATGCACAGCCCGGTCAGCACCAGGACGTTGACCAGCACGTTGATGCCGAGCCCGAAGAACGCGTTGAGGTCCCCCCGGACCCACAGTGGCGGACCGGCGGTGGCTGTGCCGCCCGTCCCTGGAAACTTCACCATGACAGACTCCTCAATGACGGTGGGCACAGCCGCGGCGCGGCTGCCCGGGTGCCGGCCTCAAAGGCGGGCTGGTCGTGGTCCGTCCGGCATGCGGCGGCCGGATTCCTGCGTTACCGGCCGGTGCTGACCGGCCGGTCCTTACCTCACTGGCCGCCGGTCACCCGACGGCCCGGTGGCGGTCCGGCGGCGGTCACTGGGCGGCCGACGCCGCCGAGAGGGGCGCGAGCGCGTCGATGAACGCGACCGACGGCGCGACCCAGCCGAAGATGCCGCCCTGGGCGGCGATCATCTCGAGGGCGACCCGCTGGAACTCCGGGAAGTAGCTGCCGACGCAGTCGGACAGGACCAGGCACTCGTAGCCGCGGTCGTTGGCCTCCCGGACCGTCGTGTGTACGCACACCTCGGTCGTGACCCCGGTGACGACGAGGCTCCTTATGCCCTTCTCCGCCAGGATGTCGCCGAACGACGTGGCGTAGAAGGCGCCCTTGCCGGGCTTGTCGATGACGATCTCGCCCTCGATCGGCGCGAGCTCGTCGATGATGTCCTGGCCGTACTCGCCGCGAATGAGAATTCGCCCCTTCGGGCCCACGTCGCCGATTTTCAGGGTCGCGTTACCCCGGTTCAGCTTGGCCGGGGGAAGGTCCGAGAGGTCCGGCTGGTGGCCTTCCCGGGTGTGGATGACGGTCAGGCCGGCGGCGCGGGCCGCGGCGAAAACCGCCGTGAGCGGCTCGATGGTGCTCCGCAGCTGGGACACGTCGTTGCCGAGGCTTTCGCCGAAACCGCCCGGCTCCATGAAGTCGCGCTGCATGTCGATGACGACGAGGGCCGTCGTGGCTGGGTCGAAGGTGAAGTCGTATGGACGGGCCGGGACGGTGAGTTGTGCGCTCGTCATGCCAGGGGTCCTGTCGTCGGCGGAGACGGGGACGGGGACGGGGACGGTCTGCGGTGACCCGGAGAAACCGAACTGGCCAGCGCGCCCGTCGGCGCACCTCGCGGATCGCCGGGCGGACGGGGGTCTGCGCCGGGACAGGGGCGAGCCGGCCGGCACGGCCGGATTCGGGTCTTCTACGTGCGGTTTGGCTGGGATTTGGGGCTGGATACCCCGGGCGCTAGCTGCCTTCGACGACTGTCGGGCCGTCCGGTTTCGGGCCGCGTGTCCCTGTGTAACGCAGCAGTAAATGACGTATACGATTTCGTATCCGGCGTCGTATACAGATCCGGGCGAGGCGGCGCCGGCGACGCGGAGTAGCCAGCCGTCGGCCGGATCGACCGGATCGACCGGATCGACCGGATCGGACGCTGCCGCTATCAGCACCCATGCGCGCCGGGACGGCGACCTCTACCTGGTCGACGGCGTCAGGCAGCTCATATCCGGCGTCGGGGCGTCCGGTCGGGGTGTCCGACGTCGCGGCGCTGGCCTGCCTGCGTCACCCCGACCTGGCCGAGGCCATCCGGGCGCGGATCATCGATGCAGATCATCGACAAGGACCGCTCGCCGCGCTGGTCGCCGCCCACGCTCGCGGACGTCGGCGCCGTCCTCGTCACGGAGTTCTTCGCCGTCCCCCCGCGACGGCGACCTCATCTCGACCTGGACCGAGGCCTGGCCCGGACCCGCCGGAAGCCGGCCCGATGACCGCGCCCGCGCTCGCCGGTAACAAGGACGACGCCTAGTGCCTGTCCCCGCCCCTGCTCACGTTCGCCCACCGGCACGCGGCTGGCAGATCACCACGCCCGTGTCGTCGCGGTCGCGAATCCGGCCAGATCGCGACCCCGGCGACACGCCTGCGGCGATCATGAATGTTCGCGGCGTCTCGCCGCGCGTCAGAAGTCCTCGTCGAAGGAGATCGAGCCCTCGACGGCGACCTGGTAGGAGGACACGCGCCGCTCGAAGAAGTTGGACAGCTCCTGCACGTCCTGCAGGTCGAGGAACGAGAACGGGTTGGCCGAGCCGAACATCGGCGCGAACCCGAGCTGGCCGAGCCGGCGGTCGGCGACGTGCTCCAGGTAACGGCGCATGTCCTGCGCGGTCATCCCGGCGATCCCACCCGCGAGCAGGTCCTCGGCGAACACGGTCTCCGCGTCGACCGCCTCGGCGAGCATCCGGCGCACGTCCGCCTCGAACCCGGCGTCGACCAGGTCGGGTTCCTCCGCCCGCACCGCGGCCACCACGTCGAGTGCGAACTCCATGTGCATCGACTCGTCGCGGAACACCCAGTTGGTGCCGGAGGCGAGCCCGTGCAGCAGGCCGCGGGAGCGCAGGAAATAGACGTAGGCGAACGCGCCGTAGAAGAACAGCCCCTCGATGCACGCGGCGAAGCAGATGAGGTTGAGCAGGAACGCCCGCCGGTGCTCGCGGGTGCGCAGGCGGTCGAGGTCGCCCAGCGAGTCGATCCACCGGTAGCAGAACCGCGCCTTCGCCCGGATCGACGGGATGTTCTCGACGGCGGCGAAGGCGCGGGTCCGCTCGTCCGGGTCGGGCAGGTAGGTGTCGAGCAGCGTCAGGTAGAACTGGACGTGCACGGCCTCCTCGAACAGCTGTCGGGAGAGATATAGCCGCGCCTCCGGCGCGTTGATGTGGCGGTAGAGGTTGAGGACCAGGTTGTTCGCGACGATCGTGTCGCCGGTCGCGAAGAACGCGACCAGCCGGTTGACCAGGTGCCGCTCGGCGGGGCTCAGCCGGTGCAGGTCGGCGAGGTCGGAGTGCAGGTCGACCTCCTCCACGGTCCACGTGTTGCGGATCGCCGCCCGGTAGCGGTCGTAGAAGGCCGGGTAGCGCATCGGCCGCAGCGTCAGGTTCATGCCCGGGTCGAGCAGCATCGGCCGCGTTTCCAGAACCTCGGCGGCGGGCCCGGCCTGGAGGGGCACGGCCGGGCCGGGTACCGGGTGGACGGGTGGGGAGGGGACGGGCCGAGCCGGGGCGGGCGTCGTCACTGGCAGGCCTCGCAGATCTCCGGGTTCTCCAGGGAGCAGGCGACGGCCGTGGCGGCGTCCCCGTCGGTCCCGCCGTCCCTCGGGGATTCCTCCCTCGGGGATTCCTGGGCCGGGATGGTGTACGTGGCGGCGGCCGTGACCGTGGCCTGCTGGATGCGGGTCGCGGGCCGCGACCGCAGGTAGTACGTCGTCTTGAGGCCGCTCGACCAGGCGTAGGAGTACATCGACGACAGCCGTCCGATGTTCGGGTCCGCCATGAACAGGTTCAGCGACTGGCTCTGGTCGATGTAGGGCATCCGCGCCACGGCCAGGTCGACCAGAGCCCGCTGCGGCAGCTCCCAGGCGGTCCGGAACAGGGCCCGGATGTCGTCCGGCAGCTCACCGAGCTCCTGCACCGAGCCGTCAGCGGACTTGATCCGCTCCCGGACCGGCGCCGTCCACAGCCCGCGGCGCCTCAGCTCCTCGACGAGGTAGTTGTTGATCTGCATGAACTCACCGGACAGCGTCTCGCGCTTGAACACGTTGGACACCTGCGGCTCGATGCACTCGTAGCAGCCCGCGATCGACGCGATGGTCGCGGTCGGAGCGATCGCGACCAGCAGGCAGTTGCGCAGGCCATGCTCGGCGATCCCGGCCCGCAGCGCCGTCCATCGCGCCGGCTGCGTCAGCGTCACGTCGAAATGGTCCGGGTGCAGCACCCCCCGCGCGGCCCGGGTCCGCGCGAACGCCGGATGCCGGCCGTGCTCACGGGCGGTTCCCGGCGTCCTTGAAGGTCATCCAGCCGTTGCCGGTCTGCGCGAGCGTGCGCATCATCCGGGTGTAGAGGTCACGCGCGGGCAGCTGGCGGACGTAGCGCCCCGCGGCCTCCGCCGCCCGGTAGGCGCGGTCGAACTCGTCGCCCCACAGGTCCGTCAGCTCGGGGACCTCGTCGGGATCGATCAGCGACCAGGCCTCGTCGGCGTGCACCCGGCGCATGAACTCGTCCGGGATCCAGTGCGCGAGGCTCAGGTTGTGGGTGCGCCGGGCGTCCTCGCCGGTGTTGTCCCGCAGCTCCAGGAACTCCTCGATGTCGGGGTGCCAGGGCTCCAGGTACACGCAGGCGGCGCCCTTGCGCCGCCCGCCCTGGTTGACGGCGGCGACCGAGGCGTCGAGGGTGCGCAGCCACGGCACGATGCCGTTGGAACGGCCGTTCGTGCCGCGGATCAGCGCGCCGCGGGAGCGCACCCGGGAGAAGGCGATCCCGATGCCGCCGGCGAACTTCGACAGCCGGGCGACCTGGCCGTACCGCTCGTAGATCGATTCAAGCTCGTCGCGAGGCGAGTCGACCAGGAAGCAGCTCGACATCTGCGGATGCGCGGTGCCTGCGTTGAACAGCGTCGGCGAGCTCGGCAGATAGGCGAGCGACGCCATCAGCCGGTACAGCTCGGCCGCCTCGGCGACGTCGTGGGACAGCCCGCAGGCGACCCGCAGCAGCCAGCGCTGCGGCGTCTCCACGACCAGCCGGGTGCGCGGATGGCGCAGCAGGTAACGGTCCTGCACGGTGCGGATGCCGAAGTACTCGAACGCCCGGTCGGCGCCCGGGTCGACGAGCTCGTCCAGCTCGGCGGCGTGCGCGGCGACGAACACGGCGGTCGTGTCGCCGACGAGGCCGAGGCGGTGGCCGTTCGCGACGCCCTCGCTGAACGAGGTGATCCCCTGGCCGGCGACCTCGTCGGCGATGAGCCCGGCAAGCAGGCGGGCGGCGAGCCGCGAGTACTGCGGCTCCTCACCGATCAGGTCCGCGGCCGTCTGCACGGCGAGCCACCGGACCCGACCACATCGCGGCGGCCCGGCCCGCGGCGGACGGTGCGCGGAGCACCGTTCTCGCCCGGCCGTGCCGTACGCGCCGGTCGCTCGGGGCGCGTCGTACGCGACGGCCGCTCCGTACGTGTTGGGCGCCGGCACGCGTCCAGGTGGCGGTCCGCGGCCGGCTTCCGCCTCAGCTCGCCGACTCGCCGCCGGCCCGCATGCGGCTGGAGACCACCGCACCGCGGGTCCGTGACGCCGGCCGTGCCTGACCCGGGTTGACCCGGCGGCGTCCGGCGGCGTCTACTGTGACCATATCTCTGATATATCAACTCACGAGAGGGGTGGACGTGTCCGCCGGACGCGACGACCAGCTCACCCTGGTCGCCTTCATGCAGGCCTCGAACGTGTCGGTGTACTCGGGCTCCTGGCGGTACCCGAACTCGGCGCCCGACTTTCTCGACCTGCGCTACTACCAGCGGATCGCGCGGGTGCTCGAGGACGGCACGTTCGACCTGATGTTCTTCGACGACCGCCTCGCGATGCCATCGATCTACGGCGGGTCCCCCGACGACGCCGTCCGCTACGGCGCCCGCCCAGTCAAGATGGACCTGACGGCCGTGCTGGGTGCCGCCGCCGCGGCGACGTCGCACCTGGGCCTGGGGGCGACCTACTCGACCACCTACTACCCGCCGTTCCACGTCGCGCGGACCTTCGCCACCCTCGACCACCTCAGCGGCGGCCGGGCGGCGTGGAACGTCGTCACGTCGGTGAACGACGCCGAGGCGCGCAACTTCGGGGTCGAGCAGCACCTCGCCCACGACGAGCGCTATGACCGCGCCGAGGAGTTCATCGAGATCGTCACCCAGTTGTGGGACTCCTGGGAGGATGACGCGCTGGTCCTGGACCGCGCCGCGGGTATCTTCGCCGACCCGGCCAAGGTCCACGAGATCAACTACGAGGGCAAGTACTTCAACGTGCGCGGCCCGCTCACGGTGCCCCGCCCGCCGCAGGGGCGGCCGCCCATCATCCAGGCCGGCCAGTCGGGCCGCGGCCAGCGCTTCGCCGCCCGGTGGGCAGACCTGATCTTCACCGCCGACCCGAGCCAGGCCGTGGCCCTTGAGCACTACAAGGCCCAGAAGGAGCAGATCGCGGCCGAGGGACGCGACCCGGGCGCTGTGCGCATGCTGCCCATGGTCTACGCCGTGGTGGGCGAGACCGAGGCGATCGCCCGGGAGAAGGAGAACATCTTCCTCAACGAGCTCGTGCACCCGCTGGCGTCGCTGACCCTGCTGTCCGAGCTCACCAACCACGACTTCTCCGGCTACTCGCTCGACGACGAGATCACCGACGAGCTCATCGACTCCATCTCCGGTATCCGCGGTCTCGTCCAGGGGGTGAAGCGGCACCTCGGCGGCGGGAAGCTGACCCTGCGCACGCTCGCCAGCCATCGGGCCTCCCTGCTGCAGGGCCCGCGGTTCGTCGGCACCGGCGAGCAGATCGCCGACCAGATGCAGGAGTGGTTCGAGTCCCGTTCCTGCGACGGCTTCGTCCTCGCCGCGACCCACTTCCCCGGGGCGTTCGAGGACTTCGTCCGGATGGTCGTGCCCGAGCTGCGCCGCCGCGGGCTGATGCGCTCCAGCTACAGCGGCTCGACGCTGCGGGAGAACCTGGGCCTCGCCCGTCCCACCAGCAGCTTCGCGAAGCCGACAGCCTGATCAGCGGGACTGTATTCGGATCCGGACGAGCGGGGGCTCAGCGCTCGGATCCGAATACAGTCCTGGCGATCTTCCGCGGCGACAGTCCGGCGAACGCTGCTTCCACACCCGGCCAACAAAGATCCGCGGGAAGCCGCTAACTGGCGACGCTGGTGTCCGGCAGGGAATCAGCGTCGCCGGCCGGCTGAGCACCGAACATGCGGGCGACGAGCAGCCGGCCGGCGTTGATCACGTGTTCTTCCGAGACCCGGCGGGCGCGGGCGGCGTTGCGGGCGGAGAGCGCGTCGACGATGTCGTCGTGCTCCCGCAGGGCACAGCCCACCTGCTCGGGAACCATGTCGAAGAAGGACCACGGGATGATCCGCCCGGTCTGACGGATCAGCGCGATGAGCCGCACCGAGTCGCTGGCCCGGTTGATCGCCCGGTGGAACAGGAAGTTCGGCATCTTCGGGTCCCCGCCGGCCTCGACGGCGGCGCGGACGCCGTCGGCGAGCCGCCGCACCTCGTCGAGGGCGGGCACCGAGATCCGCTCCGCCGCCCAGGCCGCCGCGGAGCCCGCGAGCTGGGCGCTCAGGGCGAAGTTGTCCTCGACGTCGCGCTGGCGCAGGCCGATGACCGTGACCCCGCTGCGGGGGGCGACGTGGACCAGCCCCTCGAACTGCAGCGTCAGGCACGCTTCCCGAACCGGGGTCCGGCTCGTGCCCAGCCAGGAGGCGGTCTCGTCCAGGTCGATGCGTGTCCCCGGGCCGAACCGGCCGCTCATGATCTGGTCGCGCAGCACGTCGGCCACCCTGTCCCGGGCGGTCGCCCCCAGCCGGAGCCGGCGAAGGCCCGTTCCGTCGGCGTCTCCCGCCGACCCCGCCGAGGCCGGGGCGTCTACTACCACCGCTTACTCACCCTTGATGGCTCCGCCACTGCCACCCTTGATGGCTCCGCCACTGCCACCCTTGATGGCTCCGCCACTGCCACCCTTGATGGCTCCGCCATCGTGCGGATGTAGATGACTCGGCGTGGGCACGGCAATCAGCGTATATCAGAGAGGACTGTCTCACGCCGCGCCGCGGGGCAGTCCGGCGCGCCAGACTCGGCGCACCGGACTCCGAAACCGGCTCCTCGGTCTGTCGACGGGCGGCCATCGGGGATCTCAGGCGACATCCCCGATGAGGTGGAACCGGCGCCGGAAATAGACAGCGGGATGCTCCTCGCCGACCGAGGTCCGTTCGACCCGGCCGAGCAGGATCGAGTGGTCACCCGCCGGCTGCACCGCATGGGTGACGCAGCTGAACGTCGCGCTCGCCCGGTCGAGGACGGGCAGACCGTGCTCGCCTGCGCGGAAGCCCGCGTCCGCGAACTTGTCGGCGCCCCTGGTCGCGAAACGGACGGCGAGGTCCGCGTGCTCGGGGTGCACCACGTGCACGACGAACCGCTCGGCAGCGGCGAACGCCGGGTGGCACTCGGCCTTCGCCGCGAGGCAGACGAGCACCAGCGGCGGGTCCATGGAGACCGAGCAGAACGAACTGGCGGTGAAACCCCACCAGCGCCCGGTGTGGTCCGTTGTCGTCACGATCGTCACGCCGCTGGGAAACAGCGCCATGGCCTCGCGGAAGAGCCGCGTCGCGTCGTCCGTCATGTCGGTACGGGGGGCCTCTGCCGCACTTGTCACTAGAGCAGCCTGCCGGATTGATATATCAGATGTCAAGGCATCGACTGAACCGGGCGTGCGCACCGGACTGGCGGAGCCGGGCCAGACGCGAGCAAGCCCGGCGGGTCGCGGATCGCGACCCGCCGGGCTCGGCCGAGGCCGGTATGAGGTGGGTATGCGACCGTCAGGATGCCGGGGACGGCGTGGCGGCCGCCGCTGGGCGGGCAGCCGACGCGGGAGCCTTCACCTTGGCGGTGACGCGCTCGGCTAGCGCGCCGAAGGCGAGACCGATCGTCGCCCACATGATCATCTGGGCGATGATGGAGTACAGCCGGAACTTGAACAGGACGTCGGCCGGGAAGCCCGGATACACGATCTTCCCGTCTGGTCCGAGCAGCGGCTGCGGGGTCTCGGTGGCGTGCTTGCCGTACTGGGACTCGTTGAGCGGGAAGTGACCCAGGGCGGGCAGCAGCGCCATCGCGACGGAGACAACGACTACGAAGCCGAGCGCCGCGAGCAGGCTGCCGTACCAGGCACCAAAGCGTCCGGCAAGGCGGTAGCCGGCTACCACAGCGAGGATGAGCGCGACGACGGAGATGCCGACCATCGCCAGGTAGACCGCGCTGCGGTCGCCGATCGTCTCCGAGTGGCCGACCGCGGGTGGGTTCGCGGGGTACTTGACGAACGGCACCGCGTAGAAGCCGAGGAAGCAGGCAGCGGCGAGCAGAGCCGCGAGCACCCGCGGCCGGATGCCGGGGAAGCGGCGGGAGACGACGAGGTAGGCGACGACGAACAGGCCGCCCATCGCCAGGCCGAAGAGGACCATCCCGGTGGCGATACCGAGGTTGCGCTGGAGCCCCCGGCTGAAGATCTCCGCTTCTTCCCCATCGACCGTCAGGCCCGCGGCCTTGTAGAGCTCGTTCTGGGCGGCGTCGCGGCCCGCTTCATAGTCGATCGCGTTCTGGATGAACGGTTCGGCGAAGATCCGGGCGAAGACAAACGCCAGGAGGCCGCCGAGAGCGCCGACGCCGAGGGCACGGTAAATGAAACGTGATTCCATGATGGCTCCGGCTTCTCAGTGACAGGGGAAGCCGAGGAAGTGCCGCGCGTCATGGACGAACTCATGGATGTGGCTGTCCTGACCGAACAGCGACGTCGCGCCCTGGTCAATACCGATGAAGTAGTACAGCAGGAGCGAAAGAGTGAGGACTCCCCCGAGCCACAGCGCCCGCGCGCTGATGGGTGAGGAGATCGATTGGTCGTGCGCATCGACAACAGGCGCATTGGTACTCACAGCAGCCCCCTTCGGGATCACGCGTCCCTGAACATTCGGACTGGACCCGCGGGTGGGTCTGACTCCCAAGCGACCGCCCGGACGGGCGGGACAGCTTGATCACAGTGGCGCGACCGCGCCGGATTCGCACCGGCTTCCACCCACAGATCGCGTTCGCAGTGTGCGGGGCACGCCAGAACATGTCAACGCCCTATCAACCAGGTCACACGACCTGTGCCGGCCGCGTCCGCCCGGCGGCATCGCTGGGCCCCTCCGACGCACGGACGGTCAGGCGGGACGACGAAGGTCCCGGCCGGGCCGTTTCCGGGGAGCGGGCTCCATCCGCGATCTGGCAGACACCTCGGTCCGAGGCCGTCCGGTCCCCCCGCGGACCTCGCGGTGGTCGGCCATGACGACTCTCTGACGGACTCGGTGAGGTCGGGGGCGACCAGCGACATGTTCGGATCCCTGCTTTCTGGGCGATGGCCAGTGGGCGGACCTGAGGTCAGCGGGTGAACGGGGTCAGAGGGCGAACAGCAGGGAGCCAGCCGGTGCTCTACACCCACTTCAAGGGCAAGGACGCGATCATGACGGCGGTCGCCGTCGAAGGCTTCGCCGAGCTGGCCGAGGTCCTGCGCGCGGCCCGCACCGAGGCGCCGGACGCCGACCGTGCCCTCGCCGACGTCAGCCTGGCCTACACCGCGTTCGCCGACCAGCGCCCCGCGCTTTACGACGCGATGTTCGCGCAGGCCGTCAACCTGCCGTTCGCCACCCCGGGAGCGCCGGCCGCCCTGCACGCGGCCTTCGGCGAACTGGCCGAGACCGTCCGCCCGCACGCGGACGGCGACGACCTAGGTGTCCTGACCGAGACTCTCTGGGCCGCCCTGCACGGCCTGGTCACGCTCATGCGCGGCGGCCGGCTCCCCCGCGATCACCACCACCGCAGGCTCGCGCTCCTCCTGGCCCGTGTCGGGTAGCACGGTCGCGCGGGCTGAGCACCCGTCACCCTCAACCACCGACAGAAGGCGTTTCTCACCCGCACGCCGTACGACCCGAACGCGGACATCCCCGGCGGTGTCGACCCACAAGGCTGGCAGACATACTGACTAACACCAAGACCTACGACCGTGGCTGACCGCGCAGTCCCGGCCCATTTGCTAAGCCCACCGGCTTGCTCGGACCACCGTCCCGGCTTACTGGTCCGGCCTACCGGTCCGGAATCTCGTACGCCACGTCGGCGGCCTCGATGCGCTCCAGGTCGCGAGCCTGGACCGTGTACCCGGTGAACCGTTCGACGGCGACCAGGCACTTCTCGGTCCTGTCGCGGTAGTCCTTGAAGTCGAGCCCCGCCAGGTAGGGCTCCGCCGCGGCGGGCGTCGGCTGCCACAGCCCGGGCTCGAACCCGTGGAAGAGCGCCTCACCGCCTTCAGCCAGCCCCAGCCGCGGGCCCGCGCTGACGTTCCAGAACACGCTCCCGGTCCGGCCGAGCCGGGAGAGCGCGGCCAGAACCTCGGGACGGCTGCCCCGGAAGGCGTTGTCCTCGATCGCGACCACCGCGCCGTCGACGGCGATGACCGCCAGTGCCCGCATCGTCAGGTCGTCGGAGGCGCGGGTGTCCCAGAACGACCGCGGTACCGCCGGGTCGGCGCCGAACGCGCGCAGCACGGCGTCGGTGTCCGCCGGCCCGGCGATGACCGTGATCGTCGCGCCCTCGGAGATCGACGTGTGCCTGAACCATCGGTAGGCATACTCGGGCCGGTCGACCAGCGGCGGCTCCGGCTCGCCACGCAGCCGCGCCCCCAGCCGGTCGGAGCGCTTGTACACGATCTCCGGTTCGCGGGGCGCCTCCCAGACAATCAGCTGGTACCGCTCGTCGGTCACGACACCCGACACGCTGACCCTGCCGGGCGAGTCGTCCCGACCGGAGGCGTGCACCCGCAGTCGCAGCTCGCCGGGCCACGGCGGGGCCTGCTCGCGCAGGTTGGCGCTGCGCGGAATGTGACCGGCCTCCACCGACGGCCGGCCCAGCACGCTCGCGGCGCCGGCCATGGACGTCCAGCTGATCTCGACGACCTCGTCCCAGACCAGGACGTCCACGTCCGGCGGGGCGCCGGCGAGCACCTCGAGCCGTACCGAGACGAGACCATGGTCCGTGCCGGTGCGGATCACGGCGCCGCCGGCCACCTCCGTGACCAGGCCGTTGCCAGCGAAGGCGCCGGCGTCGGTTTCGGGTAGCTCGCTCTCCAGCAGGCCGATCCGGTGGTCCGCCGGTTCCACATGTCCCCAGGCACTGCGCGGCAGCAGGTACTCGGCCCGGCGCCGCGCCAGGGCCGCCGCCGCGTACGCGGCCGGCATCGGCGCCACCGCGAGGACCTGCGCCGCCGCCCCCAGCCCGACGCCGATGACCGCCGCCTCCCCGCCAGCCACCGCCGGCGGGGCCAGCTCGGCCAGCACCGCCACCGCGGTCGCCACCCCCAGCGCCAGGTGCGCGCGGCCATGCCACGCCGCGACGGCTGTCTCCGCTTCAGCCGGCGTCCGATCGCCCTCGACCTCCGGCGGCGTCAGCAGCGGCGCGACGCCGGGATGCGCGCGCAGCGCCCGCACCAGTTCCGCCACCAGGATCGTGATCCCCCAGCGGAACTGATCGAGCATGATGACGGCGTTCTCCAGATCGCTGCCGTCCGCGGCCGAGAGCAGGACGCTTCGAGCCCCGTCCGGCGGACGCGGCACACCCGCCGTCAGCCCGGGCGGGACGTCGGCCAACACCAGGCCGTCGACCGCGACCTCCAGCGCGCCGTGCAGCCGGGCGGTCAGCGTCGACCCGAGCCGGCGCAGCTCCCGCAGCACCGGCGACTCGGCCGGGCCGGCCGGGAACGACGGCACAAACGGCGGTGGAGGTTGCTGCGCCCCAGGAGGCCCCGACACCGACACCGACATCGGCATCGGCATCGGTCCGGACCGCATAACCGGCGGTGGCGCTGGCGGGCCTGGCTGCGCCGACGGCACCGGCCCGCCGGCGGCGGCGAGCTGACCTCGCATCTGGCCGGACAAGACGGGCTCGGTCGCCGCCCACGGCACGGGGCGACCCGGCCTCAGCGCGGTGGCGGGCAGCCTCCCGACGGCTCCCACCACCGTCATCCCGGCCGGCCCCGCGAGCCCGAGCCGCCCGAGCCGCGCGGCCGGCTCCCGTGGAACACGGGCGACCAACGACGGCATCACCCGCGCCACTGCCGCCCCCAATGCCACGAACGCGACCGGCCCGACGGGACCCGTGCCCGGCTCCAGGGCCTGCACGTCGTCAGTCTCAGCTGGCCGCTCCATCGCGGGCCTCCTTCAGATCAGTCCCCGGCGATGATCTCTGCTGGGTGCCATAACACCACAAGCCAATCAGCGTGCGCCATCCGACCCGACAAGCCCGCGCCATACCAGACCGCCAAGGCGCAATCATCCAGACCGTCGAGCCGCCGTTCATCGTGAGATCCAAACGGCCCTTGACCATGGCCGTCCGTGAACGGGCACCATTCCTGGCGCCCGCCACGCCTCTCCCGTCCCACCGTCCGAGGCGTCTCCGATCTTGGCGCAGAGCACCGGATCATCGTTCCTGATCTGACAGGAGACCTTGGCCAGGGCGTCCACGACCGTGACGGCGCCCGCGTCGATGACCTCCTGCCAGTCGAGCGGATCAACGAAAGGCGGGGTCGAACGTTGGTATGTGTGTCAGTAGTGTTCGGTGGACGGCTCACCTCGACACCGCATGTCTTGTCGGCACCGCGCCCTGGCGCCTGCCCGGGTCGCGTGTGTCCGCACCGATATGCACGGACAAGGTGGACGAGCACGAACGGAGCAGGGTCCGAACATGCCGAACCGCGCACCGTCGCCGTCATCGCAGCGGGCAGCATCCCGGCCCCTGAGCGACAGCCTCGACGAAGCCGGCGCCGAGGCGATGCGCCGGGCCTTCCGGCGGCACGCGGCGGGCGTCACGATCGTGACGATGTCCGGACAGCGCGGCCCGGTGGGCTTCACCGCGACATCGGTGGCCTCCCTGTCCGAACGCCCCCCGCTGCTGGCGCTGGCGCTGTCGGTCCGGTCGTCGATCGCGCCGACGCTACGCGCCGCCGAAACGCTCCTCGTTCACCTGCTCTCCCGGGATCAGCAGGACCTCGCCGCGCGCTTCGCCGCGCCGGGTGCCGACCGGTTCGCCGCGCCCACCCGCTGGCGCCGGCTCGACACCGGCGAACCGTTGCTGCTCGACGCGGCCACCTGGCTGCGCTGCCGGATCCGGGACCGTTCCGCCACGGGAGACCACTGGCTGGTGGTCGCGGAGGTCCTCGAAAGCCGGGTCGATCCCACGGCGGAGCCACTCGTCTACCACGACGGCGGCTACGGCACCGTCCTCAAGAGCGACGACGGCCCCGCGAACAGCGGCCCGAAGGCCGGCGACGGCGGCGGGAAGGCCAACGACGGCGATCTCGGTATTCGCGGACGGTCGCCGTCGGGCTCCTGACCGGTTCGGCGGATACGCGGCTCAGCGGATACATGGTCGGGCCGCCCAGTGGAGGGGCCGCTGGGGCCTTTTCCGTGGATCTCGTTTGGGCGGCGGTCGACGGGTAACCGGATGCCAGTTCGCATACTCAGCTGGCTGACGGCCCGAGCGATCGGCTCGCCGAACCGCCCGCGTCCTTCCATGTGGATTCGCCGGGCCTGTGCGCGGTCAGGCGCCGCCCACGGTGAAGAAGGGGAGGTCGAGCGGGGTGACGAGGCCGGGTGGGGCGGCGCAGACGGTGGGGATGGCGTTGAGGAGGCGCATGGCGGTGCCGACGACGCCGGCCACGGCGTGGCCGCCGCCGTCGTCGAGGCGGGGCTCGAGCTCGAGCGTGAACGACGGGTGGCCGGTGACCTCGACACGGTAGCCGGAGCGGCCGCCGGCCAGGATCGGCCAGTCCGGGCCGATGTCGTCGCGCAGCCGGTTGACGTGGGCGGCGACGATCGCGGGCCGGCCGCCGACGATGCCAGTCACGTCGAAACGGACGGCCGCGGTGCTGCCCTGCTCGATGCGTCCCATCGCCGTGTGGAACGTCTCCGGGGCCGGAAGTCGCTCATGCTCCTCACGGATCTCGTCGAGCGTCCAGCCGAGCGCGTCGGCCAGGAGCCGGACGATCCCGCCCCAGCCGAAGGTCACCGCCCCGGGCTCGTACAGCGCGGCCGGGTGATCGAGCGGCAGGCCGAAACCGAATACCTCGCCGGTGAACGTCGGGTCGGCGTACTCGCCGTAGTTCATCAGCTCGCTGACTCGTATCGAGTCGACGCGTTCGCACATCTGCGCCACCAGCAGCGGGAGCATGTCACCGGACCAGCCCGGGTCGATGCCCGAGGTGAACAGGGTGGTCCCGCCCTTCTCGCAGGCGGTCGCGAGCCGGCCACGGGTCGCGTCGTCGAGGAACGCCGGGTTGACCAGGAAGACGAGCGCGGTGTTCACGACGTTCTTGCCGGCGGCGAGGATCATGCACAGCTCGTCGATCGTGTCGTCGATCCGGGACTCGCCCTGGACCATGTACGACACGCAGTCTGCGTCGGTGGCCAGCAGCGCGTCGATGTCGTCGGTGGCGACCACCCCGGTGGGCTCGCTCAGCCCGCACAACTCGGCCGCGTCCCGTCCGATCTTGGCCGGCGAGTGGGCATGCACGCCGACCAGCTCGAGATCCGGCCGCCGGATGATCCCCCGTAAGGCGTGCAGGCCAACGTTTCCGGTCCCCCACTGGATCACGCGTAGCGGGCTCATCAGCTACCTCCGGTCACAACCTGAGTCACGGCAACGTCGGCGAACGGTAGCCATGATCGGTGCTGCGAGGGATGCCCGCCAGCGGAATGACCGGCCGGACTGCAAGTTCGGCGGGCCTTGAGGGTAGGCGGCCCGGATCGCCGTTTCACCGCCCGCCCGAGTCCTCGGCACCTGTCCGTGTCGAGTTCACCCCGTTCCTTGCTCTCAAGGCCGCCGTGCTCAACCTGTTCTCGACCGGCGCCGCCTATGGTGTCGTGACCTTTACACGGCTGGCTGGCGGTCCTCGTGTCGGGTGGTAGCCGTGTTCGCTACCATGAGCGGTGAGCGCGGGAGGGCGCTTCCGGGTCCGCGGGCAGGACTGAGTCCACCTCCAGCGACATGACTTACCCCAGGCTGGTGACGTTCTCCTTTCCAGCTCGGCGCGCGGACCGCGAGCTGACGAGGGGACGTCATGCCCAGTCTTCCCGCCCGCCCGGACTTCCAGCAGCTTCGTCACCAGGCCAGAGACCTCCTACGGGCCGCCCAAGGCGGTGACGCCACCGCGCTGGCGCGTGTTCACGCCGTCGGGACCGAGGTCGGTCTCGCGAACGCCCAGCTCGCCGTCGCCCGCGAGTACGGATTCACCAGCTGGACCCGGCTGAAGATCGAGGTCGACCGCCGCGAGACCCTCGACGACGTCGACGTGGCAAAGCTGGCCGACCTGCTTGCCCGCGAGCCGCGCCTGGCCACCGCCGAGATGACCCAGTGGTGCGACCACCCGTTGGGCGCATCGCCGCTGAACTACGTCGCGATGCTGCGCTACGACACGTCCCGCGACATCTGGCGGGACGTCCCCGGCGCCGCGGCGCTGGCACGCGCGCTGCTCGCGGCCGGAGCACCGGTCGACGGCGAGCCGGGCAGCCCGGAGACTCCCCTGATCACCGCGGCCAGCTACGGCGATGCCGAGGTCGCCGAGGTCCTCATCCGGGCGGGTGCCGACCTCGAGGCCACCTCCTCGGCGACATCCGGCGGGGTTCCCAGCGGAAACGCGCTGCTGCACGCGGCCGTGTTCGGCATGACCGAGGTGGTAGACGTCCTGGTGAAGGCAGGCGCACGGATCCGGGACCTTGTCATCGGCGCGGCGGCCGGCGACATCAGCCGCTGGCCTCTCGGGGAGGCCAGCCCGCAGCAGTGTCTCCTCGCGCTCCTCATGGCCGTGGACCATGAGCGGTTGACGGTGATCAAGGCGCTGGTCGCGGCTGGCACGCCTGTCGACGGGGTCGACGAGACCTGGGGCCGCCATCCGCTGCGACTCGCCGCCGCGAACGGCCGACCCGCGAGCGTCCGATGCCTGCTCGCCCTCGGCGCCGACCCCAACCTGCGGGACGCCGACGGGCTCACGCCACTGGAGCTGTGCCGAGCTGGGCACCCCCACCACCTCCCCGGCACCGGCCACGCCGAGGTCGAGAACATCCTCGAACCCGTCACCGCGCCCGACCCCGCATAGCGGGAGACCGACCCGCCTCGTGCCCGTGTGTGCTCGGCTACTCGACGCCGTGGCCAGCTCCCGCGAGATCCGCCCAGACCTGGATGCCTACGAGCTCATGCGCGGCGTCGGGGCATCTACCTGGGCGCCGACACGACTCACCGCTACGACGCATGTCGACCAGTCGAGTTCCTCGCTGCTGGACCGCGCCGGCCACAGTGACCTGCTGGACGCCCATCCTCCGCCTGCACCCGCGCAAGCACGGGATCGCGCTGGGCGAGCACACCGTAGGCATGTCCCAGGTCGCCGGCCATCACGACCTCACCTGACTAGGGCGTCTGGGCGGCGAGGAGGCAGAGGTCGTCCTCCCGTCCGGCTGGCCCGGCGACGTGGGTGAGGATGTGGTCACAGAGGCCGGTGAGGCCGCCGTGCCCGTGTGGGTCGTGGTCGGCGGCGACGTCGGCCAGGGTGTCGAGCCGGTCGGTGATCGAGAGGTGGCGGCGCTCGACGAGCCCGTCGGTGTAGAGGAGGAGCCGCGATTCCGGCGGCAGGCTCAGGTCGGTCTGGCTGTAGGTGAGCGACGGATCGACGCCTGGTGCCGGCTGGTGGCATGGCCTCTGGCCGCATCGCCCCGGCCCGCGGGTCGCCGCCGACCCTTCTCGGGCCCCGCTGACCGACCTGCCTACGCAGTCCAGCGTATGGCTTGTGGCGCGTCCCGGCGTGGGAGAGTGCGCCGGCGATCGCTCTCCATGCGTCGCTCCGCGCTCGACACGCCGGCCACGCGGGTGGGCCACGCGTTCCGGACATCCCGGCGCGGCCCCGTTGTGGGACGGAGGCCTGCGACGGTGACGTGGGCGACCGGGATGGGTGCTTCCTGGCTGAACGGGAGGGGATGTCCAGCAGTTCAGCCAGTCGCGCGACGTCGCGCCACAGACCGGTGCGGCGTCGTCCTCCGCGCAGCTCGGTGATGTTGTGACGCCCTCGGGGCCGCCGCGGGTCGGATGACCGCTCGCACGAAGACGGCCGGTGGTGGGCGCACACCGGGACAGCCCCGGTCCGGCTGGCTCGCCCTCGTCCCGCGCGTCGGGACGCGGATCGTCCGCGCAGGGGCCGGCAGCCGGAAAACGTCATCCGGGCGGCCCGGATCGTCGCGGTCCAGTTCGGGCAGGTGGAAAATGGTGCCAATTTTACATCACAGCCTTCGTCGTGCCCGAGTCGGAAATCTGTCAGGAGAACGGCCGTGATGGAGAACACCGCTAATCGCGACCCGCGGCCGGCCGGCCGGGAATGTCCGACCATAGAATGGTGGCCGTGGAGAGTAGCGAGACTACCGAGACCGTCGTCCTCCTCAACCTCGATGGAGAGGCCATAGGAGTCGCGCCGAAGGCAACAGTTCACGGACCTCGAACGCCACTCCACCTCGCGTTCTCGTGTTACGTCTTCGACGCGTCTGACCGCCTTCTTGTGACACGCCGGTCCTTCGACAAACGTACCTGGCCCGGGGTGCTCACCAACACGTGCTGCGGACATCCGGCTCTCGGCGAGGCCATACCGGCGGCTATTTCGCGCCGGCTGGCTGACGAACTGGGCCTACGTGTCCAGAACATTCGCCTGGTCCTTCCCACCTTCCGCTACCGCTCCGTGATGGAAGACGGGACCGTCGAGAACGAGATCTGCCCGGTCTTCTCCGCCACGACGTCGGAGCCCTTCCAGCTCAACCCGGAGGAGGTCGCCGAGGCGTACTGGACTCCTTGGTCGACATTCGTGGGCGACGTTTCGTCGGGTTCGCTCGGCGTGTCTCCGTGGTGTCGCATGCAGGTGGGGCACCTACGCGCGCTCGGGCCGTCACCCAGGGACTGGCCGACGGCCTCGGAAGAGGCGCTGCCAACGGCGGCACGGGAGTCTTCGCCGGTGGGATCACCTGGTCGGATCGCGGTATCGGGCCCCTGAGAATCTGTGCTGGCACCCGTGGACGCGGTGACGAGAGGGCCCGGGCGATCAATGGGACGACGCGTGGCCGGGTACCGTCGGGATGATGTATCGCGAGCAGCGGGCCCGGATGCTGGCGGCCACCATGTGGTTGGCGGCCGCACCAGATCGTGCGGGCGAGACGACGGCCCAGGCCGACGCCACCTCCGCGGGGCGAGCGGAGCATCGCGTCCTGCCCGACGGCTGCATGGACCTGATCTGGTCGCGGGCCGGGCCGGGTGACGTCGGGCACGTCTTCGTCGCCGGTCCGGACACCGCCCCGGCGTTCGCGCTCTGGCGGCCGGGCTCGCTCCACCTGGGTATGCGGTTCGACTCGGCGGTCGGCCCGGCGCGCATCGGCGTCCCGGCCAGCGAGGTCCGCGACCGCCGGGTGCCGCTGGTAGAGATCTGGGGCGCGGCCGAGGCGACCCGGCTCGCCGAGCGCCTCGCGGCCGCCGAGGCGCCGGCGGCGGCGTTCGAGGCCGAGATCGCCCGCCGTGGCCGGCGGGCCGGGCTGGCCGACCTGCTGCCGCCGGCGGCGCTGGCCGGCATCCGCGCAGGGGCTCCGGTGGCCGAGGTCGCCCGGGCCGCGGCGCTCAGCGAACGCCAGTTCCTGCGCCGCTGCCAGCTCGCGGTCGGCTACGGGCCGAAGACGCTGGCCCGGATCGTCCGCTTCCGCCGCGCGCTGGCGCTGGCCCGCGCCGGGTCGCCGTTCGCCGGCGTGGCCGCCGCGGCCGGCTACGCCGACCAGGCTCATCTCGCCCGCGAGGTCCGTGCCCTCGGCGGGGCGCCGCTACGCGAGCTGGTCATGCCGGCGGCCGACTCCGTCGGTGCCTCCTGACCGGCCGGCCTGACCCGGCCAGCCGGTTGGCTCAGCTACCGGCCAACGGGGCGTACAGGTCGACGTGGTTGCCGTCGGGATCGGCCACCGTCGCGTACCGCTGGCCCCAGAAGGCGTCCCACGGCGGACGTTCGCCGGTGTATCCGGCGCCGGTCAGGTCGGCGTAGACCTTGTCGACCTCGGCCGGGTCGGCGCAGGCGAACGCGAGCCCGAGCCGCGGTGAGCCGGAGCCCGGTCGCCAGCTCGGGTCGAACGAGCGGATCGTGTCGTCGGTGTCGAAGGCGAGGCGGCCGTTCGGGGTCGTGACCTCGACATGCGGCTCCGCGTCGGCCGCCGTGGGGATCTCCAGGCCGAGGCGGCGGTAGAACGCCAGCCCCCGCGCCATGTCGGACACCACGATTCCAGTCAGTGAGAACGTTGGCATACCCAGACCGTAGGGAAAGCGGCCCTGCCTGGCTTGAACGAATCGGACGCCGCGCCGGGCGGGCGGCTCCGGCGACGCCGCGAACATCCGCGCGACGGCTCCGACCCGGTAGTCGCCTGCCCGAGCTCGTGAACCGGCTCGTCCTCAGCGAACGAACCGTCGAAGCCCACGCGCGCCACGTGCTGCTCAAACTCGACATCCCCGAGAGCACGGGCGGCCATCGCCGGGTACTGGCCGTACTCGCCCACCTCCGAGCCGTCCACGAATGGGGCTGACGTCGATGGACGACGGGAGCTGCATCTTGGCTGGCTTCGCGGCGCTGCCCGTCCCGCGGCTGGACCTGCGCCGGCGGTGGCAGTCGTTGCCCTTGCTGGCGCTGCTGGTCGCGCTGGCGTCCGGGTAGGCCGCTGGCGAACTCCGCGGTGCTCGTCGACGGCGAGATGATCTCGGCGACCGTGCTGCCGAGCGTCCGGCGGACCTCGTCATCGCCGCCCTGTCCGAGCCGCCTTGTCCGACGGCATGCCGCGCCACTGTCCGGGAGGAACAGCCGAAGCTCGAGCGGCGCAGACGTTGCACCAACCGCACGATCGGGTGGCGCGGCACGGTCAGGGCACCCGCGACGGAAAGCGTGACGGTGTAGATCGCGTACAGCCCGCTGTCGTGGGCGGGCTCCGGGCCCCACGACAACGCGACCGCGACGACCTCTGCCGCCAGCGTCGCCGCGAACACCGACGCCAGCCACCACGCAAGTGAAGGCGCATCACGCCCGCTAATTGTCCCAATCCTCGCCGAGAGCCGGCAACGGTGCTGGCGCGCAACGACGGTCAGTGCTGGCGCGTATCGGTGATTCAGCCCCTGCCCTGATGCCGGCCCCCGGCCCCGACTCGTACAACGACACCAGCAACAGAATCGATCGGGGAGGAACGATGTCTTCAACCAGCAACGCACATGTCCGCCAGATACCCATAGCAGCCATCGGTTTCATCGGCGCCGCGGCGTTCACCGTCGTCGCTGGTGCGGTGCTCCAGTTCGGCATCCAGCCCGCCACCGACCTCTCCGATGACATGTGGCGCTATCCCTGGTCGAGCAGCGGCGCCTTCGTGGCGTTCTCGGTCGTCAGCGCCGTGGTGCACGCGCTCGTCGTCGTCGGCGTCGAAGTGGCCCGCGGGGGCGGCGGCACGGCGGGTCCGGCGGCCGCGCCCACCGGCGGAGCTGACAGAGCCGGCAGAGCTGACAGAGCCGGCTTAGTTCCGTGTCACTGGAGCACCTCGGGGCGGGCGGCGTCACGTCGCCGGGGCGTCCGCCGGGTACCAGCGAAGCTCGACGGTGTTGCCATCGGGATCGCTGATGTAGAGCGAAACCGCGTTGCCGCGCGCGCCGAAGCGGGTGGCCGGGCCGTCCACGACCGTGACGGCGCCCGCGTCGATGACTTCCTGCCAGTCGAGCGGGTCCACGACGAGACAGAAATGATCCACGTTGGCCGAGCCCCGTGGCAGCGCGACCAGGTCGATGATGGTCTCGCCGCTGACGCGGACGGACGGGAACGGAGCCTTGCCCGCCCGCCACTGCTCGACCCGGACGGGCTCAAGGCCGAGAACGCCGCAGTAGAAGGCGAGCGAACGCTCGACGTCGCCCACGTTGAGAACGAGATGGTCGAATCCGGTGACCCGCATGGCGATCAATCCTTCCCCGTCGATCCGTGACACCACCCCCACGGTCACCCCTCGCGACCGCCCAAGATCTTCCCGGCTCGCCGCATCACAGGCGACGCGCTGAGCCTGACAGGTCCAAGCCGAACACGGCAGTCCTCTCGGCCTCTGGCAGATCGCTGCCACGCCGCTGGCAGGTCGGCTGGCCCGGTAGGTCGCTGGCCTGGCAGCGGCGTCGGAGCACGCGACAGACCCGTCTCAGCAGACGGAGAGGGCTCCGCACCCGGCCGAAGTGCCTGGTCGCGAGCGATGGCATGGTCTTCATAGCCCGTTGTCCGGGGCCCGCGCCCGCTTACCAGGCGACACGTATCCGGGCACCGGCTGGAGGCGGGCCGGGAGGAGGCATGTCGGAATGAGGGTGCGGGTGCCTGTGATCGCGCTCACCGGGTACCTGGGCGCGGGCAAGACGACGGTGCTCAACCGCCTGCTCCAGACGCCGGGGGCGCGCCTGGGGGTGGTGGTCAACGACTTCGGAGCGATCAACGTCGATGCCGCGCTGATCACCGGTCAGGTCGACCAACCGGCCTCGATCGCGGGCGGGTGCCTGTGCTGCCTGCCAGACACGGACGGCCTGGACGAGGCGCTGGAGAAACTGACCCATCCCCGGCTGCGGCTGGACGCGGTGATCGTGGAGGCCAGCGGCGTGGCTGACCCGCCAGCACTGGCGAGGCTCATCCGGTTCAGTGGTGTGGACCGCGTCCGCCCCGGCGGCCTCATCGACGTGATCGACGCCGCCTCGTACTTCGCGACCGTCGACAGAGGCGGCCTGCCGCCGGCCCGGTTCGCGTCCGCCTCGCTCGTCCTGATCAACAAGACCGACCGGGTTCCGCCGGCGCACCGGGCCGAGACGGTGGCACGGATCTCCAGCCGGGTGCGCGCGAGCAACCCACATGCCCACATCGTCGACACGACGCACGGCCGCATCGACCCGGCACTCGTGTTCGACGCCGCGAGCCCGCACGACCCCGCAGACGAGCTTCCGCTCGCGGCCCTGGCCAGGCACGACCACGACGACGAGCCACACCCGCGCGTCGGCGCGGTCACCGTCCCCGCCGCCGGCCCGATCGATCCTGGCCTGCTGGTCGACCTGCTCGAGGATCCACCCACGAACGTCTACCGGCTCAAGGGCACCGTGACCGTAAACACGGGGCGGGGTATGCGCGGCTACGTGGTCAACATCGTCGGACGACAGACCCACCTCGCGATGAGGCCCGTGACGGAAGGCCCCGACGGTCTCGTCGCCATCGGCATGCATCTCGACGAGCCCACCGTCCGCGCCCGTCTCGAGGCAGCACTCCAGCCCTGCCTCGACCGCCCCGCCGCGGACGGGGTACGCCGCCTCGCCCGGCTCCGCCGCCTGAGCGCCTGAACACGCAGCGACCCCCACCACAGATTCCACATCCGTCACGCACGCTCGGTTCGGCTGGTACCGCCCTCACCACAGCGGCCGAGATCTGACGAGCTATCAGGCCGTAGGACTACCGGCTCCGTGAGGCGACCGCCGCCAGGCGCCTCACGGAGCTCGGTCCGCGGCCTACGTGGCCCCGCGAACCCTGCGTTCCAGCTCCCTCTGGACGCCCGCCGGGCGCAGCCAGCCGAGGCCGGAATGCTGGAGCTGCCGCATCAGGCCGTCGAAGTCCGATTCCGTCCAGGAGGCCCGGCTCGTCATGAGATCCCCTCCGTGCCGGACGAGGAACGCCCGAAGATACAGGTCGGCGTCCTCGTCCCAGTCGGCCGGTTCACGGGCTTCGAGGTCCCAGTCCAGGTCCCATACCCGCAGCGTCCCGTCATCGCCGGCGAACAGCAGCGAGTTCCCGTCCGGGGCCAGCGCCAGCGAGGCCACGGAGTCGGCCTGGTTGCGGGCCGTGTGGACGACGCGACCCGTGGCCAGCTCCCACACCCGCACCGCCCCGTCGTCACCACCGGAGAAGCCGAACCGGCCGTCCGGGCTCACCGCGACCGACAGCACCGCCTTCGTGTGGCCACTGAGCACGCGGACGCACCTCTCCTCGTCCATATCCCAGAGCCGTACCGCGCCCTTGCGCCCCAGGTGGTGGAGACCGTGGCCGGTCAGGGCGAACTGGCCGTCCGCCGTCAGGGCGACGGACTGAACCATGTGCTCCTCCACCCTGGCCCTGAGGTCCGAGAAGTCATCCGGGTCCTCCAGCACACTCACGGGGTACACGTTGAAGCCATCCGGTATGAACCAGACGCCGACCGTCAGGTCCCAGGACCCGGACAGCGCGAGACGGCCGTCCGCAGATATGGCGATCGACGTCACGGTGCCGGCATGCCCCTCGACGGTGCGCTTCAGGCGTCCCGTCGCCAGGTCCCACAGGCGGATCTCCTTGTCCAGGCCGCCGGACAGCGCTGACCGGCCGTCCGGGGACACGGCCACTGCCCGCACGCGATCGGTGGGACCCGTGAGAGTACGCACGAGACGGCCCGTGGCCAGCTCCCAGACCCGCACCGCGGCGTCGTCGCCACCGGACAGCGCGAGGCGGCCGTCCGGGCTGACGGCGACGGCGGTCACGGCATTGGTATGACCGGCGAGGGTGTGCAGGCAGCGGCCGGTGGCCAGCTCCCACACCCGCACGGACCGGTCCTGTGAGCCGGACACAGCAAGACGGCCGTCGGGGCTCACGGCGACCGCCAGCACCTCGCGGGTGTGGCCGCTGAGCACACGCGACTGCCAGGCGCTTCGCAGACCGATGCGCACCGAGAACCGGGAGAGGTCTCGCCAGGCCTCGAGCAGTCGCGGGTCCCCCGCGCGCCCCGGCACCTGGCGGGCCCGGCTGAGCAGCGACCGCGCGGCCGGGAACCGGCCGTCGTCGATGGCCTGCCGCACCGCCGCCAGCACGCCCGCCAGCTGCGCCTCGTCCTCGATCTCCAGCGCGGCGGCCTGGCCCCCGCTCTCCTCATCCGCGCCGAGGGGCGTCGCGGCGGGTTCGGTGCCCGAGGCGGTGACGTCCGCGGCCGACGCGGCCGACGCGGCCAGCTCGGCGTCCTGCGCTCTGCGGTCCAGTTCGGCCCTGACGCCGGCCGGGCGCAGCCATCCATAGCCGGCGTGCTGGAGCCGGCGGATCAGGCCGTCGAAGTCGCCCTCGTCCCAGGCGGGCCGATCCGGCGGGCGGGAAGTGTGCAGAGCGAGGAACGCGTCCAGGTAGGGCGCGGCCCCGTCATCCCAGTCAGCCGGCTCGACAGCCTCGAGTTCCCAGTCTGTCTCCCAGATCCACACCGTCCCGTCCTCCCCGCCGGCGACGAGGTACCGCCCGTCGAGGCTCATCGCCAGCGACGCCATACCGCCGGAGGGACCCTGGATGGTGTGGATGTCGCGGTCGGTGGCGAGCTCCCGGATCCGCGCCGTGGGGTCGCCGTTGGACGAGTCGCTGCCCACCAGCGCGAAGCGACCGTCCGGGCTGAGCGCGACCGATCTCGCCCCGCCGCGTCGCGGCGGGTGCAGGAGCTGGTCTGTGGCCAGCTCGAGGACGCGCAGCGTGGCGCCCGCGTCTCCGGTCACGAAGAGGCGCCCGTCGGGGCTGAGCGCGCTCGACACGACGGTGGCACTGAACCGTTCACCTACGCGGATGGTGCGCAGACAGTTCCCGGTCACCAGGTCCCACACCCACACCGTCTCGCCGCCGCCCGCGGAGACGGCGACCCGGCCGTCCGGGGCCACGGCAACCGACTCCACGCGCTCGCCGCCGCCCCGCAGGACGTGGACCCTCCTCCCGGTGGCCAGCTCCCACACCCGCACCGTGCTGTCCCCCGCGGAGACGACGAACCGCCCGTCGGGGCTCACGGCGACCGAATTCGCGGGGCCGGTGTGGCCCCGCAGGGTGTGGACCTCACGGCCGGTGGCGAGCTCCCACACCCGCACCTTGTTGCCGCCGCCGCCGGTGACGACGAGACGGCCGTCCGGGCTCAGGCCAACCGCCTCCACGCTGGTGGGGGCTGTCAACGTCTGGACAAGGCGGCCGGTGTCGAGTTCCCACACCCGGATCGTCTCGTCGCCGCCGGTGACGACGAGACGGCCGTCCGGGCTCAGGCTGACCGCCTGCACGCCGCTGGTGTGGCCCTCGAGGACCCGCGCCTTCCAGGTGCCGCGGACACCGGTGCGCGCGGAGAAGAGCGCCATCCGCCGCCAGGCGTCGAGGACTCGCGGGTCCCGCTCGTACTCGGGAATCTCCCTGATCCGCCTGAGCAGCGCCAGCGCGGTGGGGAAGTGGCCCTCCTCGACGGGACGAGCCGCGTCGCTCAGCAGCCTGTCGAGCTCCGCCTCGTGCCGCGCCAGCTCGGCGTGCGAACGCGGGCGGCACGGCTGGAACGCGCAGGCGTAGCTGTCCAGGTCCGGCAGCTCCCAGACCCGCACGCTCTTGTCCCCGGCACAGGACACCGCGAGATGCCCGTCCGCGGCCAGGGCCACCGCCATCACGTCGCCCGTATGTTCGGCGAAGGTACGCCGGCAGCGGCCGGAGCTCAGCTCCCACAGGCGCAGCGTCCGGTCGGCGGCGCCGGACAGGGCGAAACGCCCGTCGGCGCTGACGGCGACCGATAACACCCTGCCGGTGTGACCTTCGAGCACGCGCATACAGCGGCCCGTGTGCAGCTCCCACACGCGCAGCCGGTAGTCCATACCGCCGGAGACGGCGAAACGCCCGTCGGCGCTGGCGGCGACCGCATCCACGGCGCCTGTGTGGCCCTCGAACACCCGCACGCAGCGGCCCGTACGCAGCTCCCACAGCCGGACCTCGTTGTCCAGGGCACCGGACAGTCCCAGGCGCCCGTCCGCCGTTACGGCGACCGCCTCCACCTTGCCTCCGTGACCTGGCAGGGTGCGCAGGCAGGTGCCCGCGGCCAGATCCCACAGCTGCAACATCCCGCCGCCGCCGCCGGTCAGGCCGAGACGTCCGTCCGGGCTGACGGCGGCCGAGTCGATGCCCCAGGAGTCCTCTTCGGTGTCGATGGTGTGCAGACAGGTGCCGGTGGCGAGGTCCCATACCCGAATCGGCGCTGGTTCCCGCCGGCTCTGCGGGCCGAACTCGGTCTGGTACGTCACGGAGGTCGCGTGCTGGCCGGACAGTACGACGCGCCCGTCAGCGCTGACGGCGACGGCCGACACGGGGTTGGAGTGTCCTTCGAGGGCGCGCAGGGAATCCCCCGTCGCCAGATCCCAGACACGTACCGTCTTTCCGTCACCGGACACGACGAACGGGCGCGGGCCCGCCGTGACGGCGAGGGCGGACACACCGTCGGCGTGGTCGATGGCCCGCAGGCAGCGGCCGGTGGTGCCTCCGGCGCGGGCTCGTTCCAGCAGGACGGGGATCTCCGGGTCGCCGGGAGTGTCCCGAGCCGCCTCCTCGAGGAGAGGACGCGCCGAGTCCGCGTCGTCGCGCTCGAGATGTACCTGCGCGAGCAGCCACCGGGCCAGGCGAGGGTCCTGCGCGGACGCCCTGGCCCCTTCCAGGCTGGCGACGAACGCGTCGTCGGGAAGCCGGCCGGACCGCCACTGGAACAGCCCGGAGTTGTAGGTCGCCTCCAGGTGCTCGGGGTCGGCGGCCAGGGCCTCGCCGAAGAGCCGTTCGGCCTCGTCGGCCCGGTCGAGGTCGAGCATGGACAGCGCGCGGTTGGTCAGTTCGTCCGCGCGCAGCGCCACCGCACGAGGCACGGCGCGGGGGTAAACCTCGCCGGTCTCCTCCTGGTAGATACCGGCGATCTCGTCGGCGATCCCGGCCAGGCTGCCTGGCCGCTCGCCGGGCTCGTCCCGCAGGCAGCGGCTCAGAAGGTCGGCGAGCGGAGACGGCATGGGCGGCAGGCCGGCGCCCGCCGGGCCGCGGGTGCGGTAGTCGGCCAGCGCCGCGCCGGCGACCGGCCCGGCGCTCCAGGTGACCTCGCCGGTGAACATCTCCAGGACGGTGACCGCGAAGCTCCAGACGTCGCTGGGCGGCCCGGGCTGTCCGCCCGAGGCCTGTTCCGGTGACGCGTAGTGGTGTGACTTCCAGACCGCCGGGTCGGCCCTGTCCGGCTGCCGCCCGCCGGCCGCGCCGTGCGCCCGGGCGAGGCCGAAGTCGGTCACCTTCGCCGTGCCCTCGCTGTCGAGGAGGATGTTCGCCGGCTTGAGGTCCAGGTGGGCTACGCCCCGCCCGTGGGCGTAGTCGACCGCCCAGGCCGTCTGGACCGCGAGGTCGAGGATCCGGCGGAGCGCCTCGCCGGGCCCGCCCGCGTAGAGCGAGCGGTGGTCGATCCAGTCGCGCAGGCTCCCGCCGTCGACGTACTCGGCGAACACCCGCGGGATACCGCCGAGGGTACGGACGTAGTGGCAGGCGCACAGGTGCGGGTGCACGCCGAGGCCCACCCAGGTCTCCGCCTCGCGGACGAAACGCTCCTGGTCAGCGCCGTCGGCGAACAGCTCCGGCCGGGGGCTCTTCACCGCCAGGTCCACGTTCCAGCCCAGGTGGCGCACCCGGTAGACGAGGCCCATTCCGCCGGAGGTGAAGACCTGCCGCACGTGGTACAGGCCGAGCACCCGCTCCCCGACCCTCCAGTCCGTGGACACGTCAGCCGCGTCCGCGGCGAGCGGTGATGACGGCCGCGGCGCCGACGTGGGTGCCGCGGCTGTGGTCACGGGGGCAGTCACGGCGGGGGCAACGGGGGCGGTGGTCCAGGTGACGGTGGCGCCAGGAGGCCGCGCCGGGGACGGCGGGGCGGGCGCGCGCCGGCGCTCCGCGCCCTCGTCGCCGTCTTCGCTCTTCTGGCGGCGCGGCCATCTCACCATTCCGGAATCACCCTCTCGGTGGCGCGCGGGAACCTGGCGGGCCAGGCGGGGAACTGATGCGGGTCAACCCGGAAAGGGGAACGTCGTGGAACCGCTTTCCGCTGGCGTTCCCCAGGGTGCCGGCACGGGACACCGGTCAGGACGGGCATGGCCACCTTCCGTGGATATCCGGCCGGCGGGCCTGGCCCGCCGCCGTCGTGGTGATGGATGGTGTTGACGCTCGGGTCATACGGTCCTGCCGGGCCGGTCCCACGCCGCCGGAATGTCGGCGATCCGGCTGCCGGCGAACGTGGGAACGCGCCGCGCGGTCAGTAGAACCGAAAGAGGGTGCCGTGTCAGCGGGCCTCCTCCAGCGCACGGCGGAGCTCGGCGGCGGTAGAGAACCCGATGGATGGATGGATGGTCGCGCGGCGCCTGGTCGATGACCTGGGGAGTTTCCCGGCAACCGCGGGGTCGCGGTGGCGGCATCACGCTCTCCGCCGTCCCCGCCGTCTCCGCCATCCCAACGTCTCGCCGTCTCCGAGCCCGCGGTCGGTAGCCCTATCCCGCGAGCCGGTGAACATGAATACGGCCGCCGGCATACGGCGAGGACAGGTGGCGGTCGGTCAAGCCTTTCGGCTGACGTGTGGAACCGGAGTTCGCGACGTGGTTCGGCTTGACGCCGTGGACACCGTCGCGGTCTGCCAGTACGACCTCAACCGCCCGGTGGGCAGCCCCGGGCTCCTGAAGGACAGGTGGGGCGACACCGGGATCGTCCATACGGCTGGTGGCGGGCGGCTCGTCACACGAGGCCTACGTCTACTACGACTGGTGCTTCGGCAACGGTATTGATGACGGAAGATGCCGTTGAGGCGGCGAGGGCGGGCGGCACTCCGCTGCGAGCCGAGCTCGCGGACAGGCTCCGATCGCGTCTCCAGGTGACGCTCGTCCCCGACCGCTGACCCGATCCGGCTCGTCCGCGGGCCAAGGACCATCAAACAGCGCTTGCGGCAACCGAGGCCATGACCGACCCCGACCCGTCCCAGCCAGCTGACGCCCCCTTCCTCCTGCCCCACCGCCCGCCTGCCCCACCGCCCGCGTTATCCGACCGCGGCCGCGCCGGTACCGAGGGTGCGCCAGAGGAACTCGTAGGTCAGGGCTGACTTGTGGGCCAGTTGTCCGTTGTCGGCGGCGCCGCCGTGGCCACCTTCGATGTTTTCGTAGTAACGGACGTCGTGGCCGAGCTCGCGGAGACTCGCGACCATTTTGCGGGCGTGCCCGGGGTGGACGCGGTCGTCCCGGGTCGACGTGGTGATGAGCGTCGGCGGATAGCGGCGGTCGGGGTGGACGTTCTGGTACGGCGAGTATTCCTTGATGAACGCCCAGTCGGCGGGATCGTCGGGGTCGCCGTACTCGGCCACCCAAGAGGCTCCGGCGAGCAGCTGGTGGTAGCGGCGCATGTCGAGCAGCGGCACCGAGCAGACGACGGCTCCGAACAGCTCCGGATAGCGGGTCAGCATGACGCCCATGAGCAGGCCGCCGTTGGAGCCGCCCTCAATGCCGAGCTGGGCCGGCGTCGTGACCCCTGTACGGACGAGGTCTCGGGCCACGGCGGCGAAATCCTCGTAGACGCGCATCCTGTTCTCCCGGACAACCGACTGATGCCAGTCGGGGCCGTACTCTCCGCCGCCACGTATGTTGGCGACGACGTAGGTGCCGCCGCGCGCCAGCCAGGCGCGGCCGACAGTGCCGCTGTAGCTTGGGGTGAGCGAGACCTCGAAGCCGCCGTACCCGTAGAGCAGCGTCGGCCCGGGTTTCCCGGTACCGACGACGAAATACGGGATGCGGGTGCCGTCGTCGGAAACAGCGAAATGTTGGCTGACGGTGTGGCCCTCGGTCGGGAAGAACTCCGGTGCCTGCTTGATGATCTCTGGCTCGGCGCCAATATCGCCACGGTAGAGGGTCGCCGGCTGGGTGTAGCCGCTGACGTTGAGGAAGTACTCGTCGTCGACGTCGGGATTCGTGTCGCAGATGTAGGCCGAGCCGGTGTCCGGGAGGTCGGCCAGCGGCGCCGGCGCCCAGCCCTCGACTGTCGGAGTGAGCACGGTGAACCTGCTGTTCACGTCCCGCAACGTGGCGACGATCAGATGGTTGCGGGTCCACGCGTGGTAGTCGAGCGAGGTGTGCTCGTCCGGTTCGAAGAGCACCGCGAGCTCACGTCGTCCTTCGAGGAACGCGTCGAAGTCGGCCGCGAGCAGTGCGCCCGCCGGATAGGCGTTCTCGTCTACGGCCCATTCCGACCGGGTGGCGATGAGCAGCCAGTCCCGGTGGATCGAGGTGTGCGCGTCATCCGGAACGTCGATGCGGACCAGCCCGGTCGGGGTACGCAGGTACAACTCGGTGCGGTAGAAGTCGACGCTTCGGTGGACGAAGTCGCGCACGAAACCCTCGGTCGGGTCGTGGGAGGCGCCGACCGAGACGTCATCCGGCTCGCCCTCGAAGACCGTGACGGCATCGTCAAGCGGCGTGCCGCGCCGCCATTCCTTGACCACACGCGGGTAGCCGGACGCGGTCAACGAGCCTTCGCCGAAGTCGGTACCGACGTAGACCCGGTCCTCGTCGATCCAGCTGACCGTACTTTTGGCCTCGGGCAGGAGGAAGCCGTCGTCCACGAAGGACTTGGCGATCAGGTCGAACTCGCGGACGACGCTGGCATCCGCGCCGCCACGGGACAACTGGACCAGGGCCAGCCGATGGTCGGGTCGCAGCACCCGCGCGCCGTGCCACACCCAGTTCTCGCCCTCGCTGTCGGCGAGCGCGTCGACGTCGAGCACGATCTCCCAGTCCGGGGCGGCGTCGCGATAGGACGCCAGCGAGGTGCGCCGCCACAGGCCACGCGGATGAGCCGCGTCGCGCCAGAAGTTGTAGAGGTACTCACCCCTCGTGACCGGATAGGGAATCCGGTCATCCGCGTCGAGCACCTCGCGGATCTCCGCGCGCAGCGCGGCGAACCCGGCGGACTGGGTGAGCTCGGCGAACGTCTCGGTGTTGCGCTCGCGCACCCAGGCGAGCGCGGCCTCCCCGGCGACGTCCTCGAGCCAACGGTACGGATCATCGTCGGCCACCCCTCAAGTCTGCCCGACATCGGACGCCGATTCCGACATGTCCCGTCAGCTACGGCCTCGGCCACGTGAACAACAGCGACGGCCGAGGCACCGGCCTGCTCCACGACCGCCCCGCGGGGAGGCGGGCCCTCGGGGCGCACCCCTACCTCGTCACCCCCGAGCACACCAGCCGCATCCGAGAGGCCTGGGCGCCCAGGCGCTCGTGCTGCCCGAGCAGACCGTCTTTCTGTGCGCCGACGCCGACGAGGCGCACACGATCGGCGGCACATGGCTCCGGGGCTACCTGAGCCTGCCGAAATACGCCAACAGCCTGCTGCGGCTCGGTTTCTCGGCCCGGCACCCGCGCCTGGGATGGGTTCCGGTGACGGCTCTGCCGAGGAACGGGCCGCGCCGGGGGCGTGAGGGCCCCGGCGAACCACGGGAACGGGCTGGTCGGGGCTGTCAGTAGCGGCGGTACGGGAGGAACTTTCCGCTCATCGTGATGTTCACCCTGTCGCCGGCCGGGTCGGGCTCGCGCTCGATGTTCATCCTGAAGTCGATCGCGCTCATGATGCCGTCGCCGAACTCCTCCTGGATCAGCTCCTTGAAGGTCGTCCCGTACACCGAGACCAGCTCGTAGAAACGGTAGATCAGCGGGTCGGTCGGGACGGCCGTCGGCAGCGAGCCCCGGTAGGGCGGCTCGGTGAGGAGCGCGGCCGCCTCGGCCGGCAGCTCAAGCAGCTCCACGAGCGTGGCCGCCTCCGACTCGTCGAACGACATCTGGCCCAGGCAGCCGGCGGTGACCCACTCCTTGCTCCGGCCCACCGCCTCGGCGACCGACGCCCAGCTCAGCCCCTTGCTCCGCCGACTGGTGACGATCAGCTCAGTCAGTTCGGACCGATCCACGCGGGGCCTCCCAGGGGCGGAGCGATGGGCACCGGCCGGCGTCGGAGTCGGAGTCGGCCAGGCCCCAGTGTCCCCGACGCACCGTCTGTCCCGGAACCCGCTCATGCGGAACTCTGGCGAGGGCACCCCTGTGTTACAGGGGTGCCTGAGCCAACCAGATCGTTTTTTGCACGACGACCTAGTGCACGACGACGGTGGTGCCGTCGCTGTGGCTTCCTCGTTGAACCAGGAGGGCCAACGCCGCCGCGACGAGTGTCGCGACGCCCGCGACGACCAGTGACGTGTGCAGACCGGCCATGAATGCCTCATGGCTGCCGGCGGTCACGGCGGTCTGCACCGATTCCGGCGCGCCGGTCACCCGGGGCGCGACTCCCTGGCTGATGAGCTCGTTCGAGCCGGTCAGGCCGTTCGCGACGTCGGCGGGAGCGCCGGCGCCGGTCAGCTTGTCGATCAGGACCGATCCCACGCTGCTGCTGAGGATCGAGCCCAGCACGGCGGTGCCGATGACCCCGCCCAGCTGCAGTGCCGTGGTCTGCAGGCCACCGGCGACCCCGGCGTCGTCCACCGGCGCGTTGCCGATGATCGCCTCCGCGCTCGCCGTGATGACCAGCCCCATCCCGATGCCGAGCATGAGCAGTGACGGCCACAGCGCGCCGAAGCCGGAGTCGGTCTCGAGCCTGGTCAGGAGGAGCAACGCCACCCCGGACAGGACGAGCCCGACCACCATCGGCGGGCGGGGCCCGAAGCGTTCGGTGACCTGGCCGGAGATCGGCCCCATGACCATCATGGCCAGGGTCAGCGGCAGGATGTGTACGCCGGTCCCGATGGGCGAGACACCCTGGACGTTCTGCAGGAACAGCGTGACGAAGAACAGCACGCCGAACAGCGCGAAGAAGTTGATGACGAGAACCGCGCTGCCCACCGAGATCGACCGGTTGGTGAACAGCCGCATCGGCAGTAGCGGAGCGGACACCCGGGTTTCGATCACCACGAACAGCGCCAGGACGGCCAGGCCACCGAAGACGAAGGCAAGGGTCTTCGCGTCCGTCCACCCCCAGCTGGACGCCTTAATCAGACCGAAGATGACGCCGAACAGGCCGCCGGACAGGCTGAGGATGCCGGGAAGGTCGTGGCGCTGCGCCGCGCTCTCGCTCTGGGACTCGCGCAGCACCGCCAGGCCCACGCCGAGCGCGAGCGCCCCCATCGGCACGTTGATGTAGAAGACCGACTCCCAGCTCACGTGCTCCACCAGCAGGCCCCCGATGATCGGTCCGCCGGCGATCGAGACGGCCGATGCGCCGCTCCAGATCCCGATCGCCCGGTTGAGGGCCTTGGGCGGGAAAGCGCCGGCCAGGATGGCGAGGGTGTTCGGCATCAGCAGGGCGCCGAACGCGCCCTGGACCGCCCGGAACGCGATGATCCCGACGATGTTGCCGACCAGGCCGATCGCCAGTGATGAGAGGCCGAACCCCACCACGCCGATGAGGAACACCCGCTTGCGGCCGTATCGGTCGCCGAGCTTCCCTCCGAAGATCAGCAGCGCCGCCAGGGCCAGCAGGTAGGAGTTGGTGATCCACTGCAGGTCGGCCAACGAGGCGTTGAGGTCCTCGGCGATCCGCGGGTTCGCGATCGACACGACCGTCCCGTCCAGGCCGACCATGATGACGCCGAGGGCGACGCTCACCAGGGCCCACCAGGGATTACCTCGCCGGCCAGTCGCGCCTGTCGCCGAGGCGGAGCGAGTCCGCTGATCGTCGGCGACGACGTGCTGTGACATGGCGGCCATCCCTTCGTCGAGCACGCGGCCGTCGTGAGGCGCGCCACAAATGGAGGAGATCTCTCCAGATAACCCTAGCAGGGTAAACGGAGGGTCACCTCCAGATAGAAAGGTAGGCTCGTCACATGGACGGTCCGCGACTCGGCGGGAACGAGGCGATGGCGGCCGGGCCTACCAGGCGGACAGGTCCCGTGTTGCGGGTCGACGCCGAGCGCAACCGCGAGCGCATACTGCGGGCCGCGCGGGAGGTGTTCTCCGAGCGCGGCATCGACGTCGGCCTGGAGGAGATCGCCCGCCGGGCCGGTGTCGGCATCGCCACGCTCTACCGCCGTTTCCCGACCCGGGCCGACCTGCTCGAGGCAAGCGTCGAGGAGAACATCCGCGACTACCGGACCACCGTCGGCCGGGCTCTGGAGAACCCGAGCCCCTGGGAGGGCTTCCGAGAGCTCATCGAGTACCTCTGCGGCGCGCAGGCGGCGGACGCGGGCCTGCGCGACCTGATCACCCTGCGGTTCCCGTCGTCCAGCGCGGTCGAGGGGCTCAAGGCGGAGGCCAAGGCGGAGCTGGAGGAACTCGTCGCCCGGGCCCAGCGGAACGGCTCCTTACGGCCCGATTTCGTCCCCGCCGACATCGGCATCCTGCTGCTCGCCAACGCCGGGCTGGCAGCCGCGACCCACGAGGCCGCGCCCGACGCGTGGCGCCGCTTCACCGCCTACCTCCTCGACGCCTTCCGGGCCGAGGGAACGGCTCGGACCGACCCGGTACCGCCCGCGCCGACCGCGGACCAGATCGAACGTTCCGTGCAGAGCATGGTCACGACGGTCCACCGAGGCCGCCCCCCGACCCTTCAGGATCTGTAGGCCCCGCCTCCGCATCTGTTGGCGGCGACGCTGTCGCGCGGGCCAGAACCTCGGACTGCCACGCTGGCCACATCCGTGCGCACCGGCCGACCGGGCGGGTCGACAATCGGCTGGTTCTGGCTACCGCACGAGATGGACGGGTCGGAGGCGCGATGAGCCCGGTCGAGACCGGCGTGACCGGTGGGACGGCCGTGCCAGCGCAGGCAGGGCCGTCCGCGCAGGCAGGGCCGTTCGCAGAGGAAGAGCCGTCTGTGGAGGCAGGGCCGCCGGCGTCCGCGGCCGCGCTGCCGGACGAGGTGCTGGTGGACGGCGTGCCGGTCCGCTACGCCGTATCCGGGTCGGGGAACCGCGACCTGCTGCTAGTGCATGGCTACCAGGCGCACCACAAGTGGTGGTACCGGGTGCTGCCGGCGCTAGAGGAGCACTGGCGGGTGATCAGGCTCGACCTCAGCGGCCACGGCGACAGCGGGCGCCGCGACCGCTACGGCGTGGACATGTGGATCTCCGAGCTGATCGCGGTGCTCGACGCGGTCGGGTCCCGGCACGCGTTGCTGGTCGGCCACAGCATGGGCGGCCGGATCGCGGCGGTCGCCGGGGCCAGCCACCCGGACCGGTTCGGGGGGCTGGTCCTGCTCGACTCGCTGCTCCGCCCGGCCGGCGCGCCACCGCCGCGGATGGCGTCGCTCCCGCCCGGGCGCGAGCTCGTCTACGCCTCGCGGGAGATCGCCGCCGCGCGGTTCCGGCTGCGGCCACCGCAGCCGGAACCGTCGGCCGAGGTGGTCCGCCCGGTCGCCGAGTACGCCGTGCGCCCGAGCGCGAGCGCCCAGGGCTGGACCTGGAAGTTCGACCAGCGCGGGCTTCCGCCGATCGACAACGATCGAGTGGTGGAGAGCCTGACGCGGCTGCGGATACCGCTGTGGTTCGTACGTGCGGGACGCAGCCTCGTCGTCACCGACGAGGTCGCCGCCTACGCGCGCACCGCGCTACCCGCCGGATCGACCTTCGTGACGCTGCCCGGCGCCCACCATCACCTCATCCTCGACGCCGCGGACGAGTTCGTCCGGCTACTGGCGGACCTGCACGGGGACCTGGCCGCCACCGTCCGCCCGCACGGCGGCCGACAGCCGTAGCGCGGGTCAGGCGCCACGGCGGTAGGGCCGTCGGTGGTCAGCGAAGGTCGTTCAGGCGGCGGTGGGACCGAACTGTTCGGTGAAGCGGCCGGTGAACAGGTCGGCGCCCTTGTACTGGGAAACCGTCGTAGCCGAGACGACGGTCGGGCCCTCGGGTGTGGGCATCTGCCCGACGCCGCCGCGCGGTCCGAGCGGCAACAGGATCATCGGATGTGGCAGCGGCTGGTAGGTGGTCGTGGGCCGCTCGCCCCGCAGCTGCGCGGTGATGTTCTTCGCCACAACCTCCGCATGCCGCAGGGCGCACGCGGCCAACTTGTCCTCGGCGACATCGGTCAGGTCGCCGATCGCGTAGACATGGCCATGCCCCGCGACATTCAGGGTGTCGGTCACGGCGACCTCGCTCCGCGCGGTGAGCGTGGTGAGCCGGCCGTCGGCAAGGTAGTCGCTGTTGACACGCACGCCAAAGGCCTGGAACCAGATGTCAGCGGTGATCTCGGCGCCGCCGGTCGTGGCGACGGTGAACGCCCCCGCCCGGCCAGCCTCGGTCGGCGGCAGCGCCGTCAGGCTGGCTCCCAGGTGGAGCCGGATGTCCAGGTCGTCGAGTTGGCGGTGAAGGTCGTCGCGCAGATCCGGCTCGAAGCCCGGCAACAGGGTCGCGGCCAGGTCCACGACGGTCACGGACTTGCTCGGCCAGGCATCCTTGATCTCGCCGGCAAGCTCCAGACCGACCGGACCCGCGCCGACGATCAGCACCCGCTCCGCGTCGGCCAGTTCCTTGTGGGTATCGCGCAGGTCCGCCAGCGCGTCCTCGGTGGCGTCGGCCTTCGGCTTGGCCGGGTAGGCGTAGCTGGAGCCGGTGGCGAGTACCAGGTAGTCCGCGGGAACTCGCCGCCCCGAGGAGAGGGTGACACCGTCGGGGTCCACCGAGACCGCTCGCTCGCGAATCACCGTGCCGCGGGTGAGCAGCGTGGCAAAAGGAAAGAACATTCTGGCGGCCCAGGCCGGCTGAGCCAGCGCCCGCAGTGACCCCGCCACGTTGGCGAAGGCGTCCCGCGGATCGATGAGGACGACATCGGCCTCAGCCTCGAGTGCCTTGGCGACCGCCGCACCTCCATAACCCCCGCCGACGACCACGACCGTACTGCTCATGATTCCAGCTCCCGCGGACACAGAGTCGGGCTCGACGTCGCCGAACCTCTTTCTCGACTCTTGCCAGCGGGCGAACACTCAGGAAGGCCGCGCTGAGGGTGGTAGTGACGGGGACACCTACACGGGCGGGGACACTGTTACGGTCGGACGGTGAGCCACAACGAGCTCGGGCTTTTCCTGCGCACGCACCGCGAGAACATCAGCCCGGCCGAGGTCGGCCTGCTCACCGGACCGCGTCGCCGTGCCCCTGGACTGCGCCGCTCGGAGGTGGCGACCCTCGCCGGCGTCAGCGTCGAGTACGTGATCAGGCTCGAGCAGGGGCGCGACCGCCGACCATCCCCGCAGGTGCTCTCCGCCCTCGCCGACACGCTCCGGCTGACCCCGAGCGAACGCATCCACCTGCACCGACTGACGAAAGCCGCCGACCCGGGATTCAACTGCCGGGGCCTCGGCAACCTCTCTCGCATCGTCCGCCCGACCGTGCGGGCCCTGCTCGACCGCCTCGAGCCCACCCCCGCGATACTGCTCGACCCGCTCACCGACATCCTCGCGCACACCGCCGGCTACGAAAGGCTCGCCAGACCCACGGGACTGTTGGACGCCGCGCAGCCCAACCTGGCCCGGTACGTCTTCACCGACAGCCGCGCCCGCGCCACCTACCCCGACTGGGCCCACGTAGCCGACGAACAGGTCGCGGCGCTCAAGCAAGGCCCATTCCGCGCACGCCCCGACATGGCGGCGTTCGCGGATGAGCTGACGGTCATCGCCGGCGACGCCTTCACACACCGAGTCGACACGATTCCCAGCCTGGCGAAGACCAGCGGCGTCCTGCGCCTCACCCACCCCGATGCCGGCGCGCTTCGACTCGCCTACGAAACCCTCGAGCTCCCCGCCGACGACGACCAACGTCTGATCGTCTACCTGCCCGGCGACGCGGCAACCGCCACAGCGCTCGACCAGCTCAACCGCGATCGAGCGCAACCACTACGCCTCGTCCTTCGGTGACGCAGGCCTCACACCCAGCGAGGCAACACGCGCCACCGCCGTAGAGCACCTTGATCCTTCGGCGCCAACAGGCCGGTCTGGCCGAACCGGACGTACTTCAGGTCTGTGCGACCGGCCGGCGGCGTAGCTCGGGCCGCAGAGATGGGTCTCCAGTCATGTGGGAGACGCCCGCGATGTCGGTGCCCGGGCGCACTACCTCGTCGATGGCGTCGAGGGTGTCGTCGTCGAGCACGACGTCAACGGCGGCGAGCACGTCGTCGAGCTGCTCGATGGTCCTGGGGCCGATGATCGTCGAGCTGATGGCCGGATGGCGGTCGACGAACGCGAGCGCCAGGTGGGTGAGCGAGAGGCCGGCCGTCGCCGCGATCTTGGACAGCTCCTCGACCGCGTCGAACCTGGCCTCGGAGTCCGGGTCGCCGGAGATCGTGCGGCCCCGGGCGAACACGCTGCCGGCGGCGTACCGCGAGCTGGCCGGCTCGTCCTGGCCGCGCCGGTATTTGCCGGTGAGCCAGCCGCCGGACAGCGGGCTCCACGGGATCACCCCGATGCCGTGCCGCAGGCAGGTCGGCAGCACGGCCTTCTCCACCGACCGCGCGAAGATCGAGTACTGCGGCTGCTCGCTGACGAAACGTTCGCTGTTGCGACGCTGGGCGGCCCACTGCGCCTCGACGATCCAGTCCGCCGGGAAGGTCGACGAGCCGATGTATCGCACCTTGCCCTGACGGACCAGGTCGGTGAGCGCGCCGAGAGTCTCCTCAAGATCGGTGTCCCAGTCGTGCCGATGGACCTGGTACAGGTCGATGTAGTCGGTGCCGAGGCGGCGCAGGCTGTCTTCAGCGGCCTTGATGATCCATCGCCGGGACCCGCCGCGCTGGTTGCGATCGGCGCCCATCGGGTTGAAGCACTTGGTCGCGATGACCACGTCGTCGCGCCGCGCCCTCACCGCCTGGCCGACGATCTGCTCGCTCTCGCCGCGGGAGTAGATGTCGGCGGTGTCGATGAAGTTGATCCCGGCGTCGAGCGCCCGGCCGATCATGCGTTCGCACTCGTCGTGGTCGGGGTTGCCTATGACCCCGAACATCATCGCGCCCAGGCACTGGCTGCTGACCTCGACGCCGGTTCGACCGAACTTGCGGTACTTCATGCACACTCCCCAGGTCAGTCGGCACACTATCGCGGCGGGCCCCGGCGCCCGCCCTCCCGGATATGGCCTGAATGGCCAGACGCCTGGCATGGCGGGCGGTCAGCTAGCCTGTGGGCACGCTCGTCGGGCTGGGGCAGGTCCCCGTGGGTTTGGATTGGACCGATGAGCCACGTAGAAGTCGCGCATGTCGAGTACCACCTGCCGGATGGGCAGGTGCTGCTCGACGACGCCTCGTTCCGGGTGGCGGACGGCACCATCGCCGCGCTTGTCGGGGCCAACGGCGCCGGCAAGACGACATTGCTGCGGATCATCACCGGCGAGCTGACGCCGCACGCCGGCACGGTGACCGTCAGCGGCGGCCTGGGTGTCATGCCGCAGTTCGTCGGCTCCGTGCGCGACGACCGGACCGTGCGTGACCTGCTGGTCTCGGTCGCGGTGCCGCTCATCCAGCAGGCCGCGCGCGCCGTCGACGAGGCCGAGATGGCGCTCGTCGAACGCGACGACGAGGCGGCGCAGATGAGCTACGCGCAGGCCCTTTCCGACTGGGCGGACGCGCGCGGCTACGAGGCCGAGACCGTCTGGGACATGTGCACGATGTCCGCGCTCGGCGTGCCCTACGAGAAGGCGCAGTGGCGCGCCGTGCGGACGCTTTCCGGCGGTGAGCAGAAGCGGCTCGTCCTGGAGGCTCTGCTGCGCGGCCCCGACGGGGTCCTGCTGCTCGACGAGCCGGACAACTACCTGGACGTGCCGGGCAAGCAGTGGCTCGAGGAGCAGCTGCGCGCCACCCGCAAGACCGTGCTGTTCGTCTCCCACGACCGCGAGCTGCTCGTGCGGGCGGCGCAACGGATCGTCAGTGTCGAACCGGGGCCGTCGGGAAGTGTCGTTTGGGTGCACGGCGGCGGCTTCGCCACCTACCACCAGGCGCGCGCCGAACGGTTCGAGCGGTTCGAGGAGCTGCGTCGGCGCTGGGACGAGAAGCATGCACAGCTGAAGAAACTCGTGCTGGACATGCGGCAGTACGCGTCGCGGAGCGACGAGATGGCCTCGCGCTACCACGCGGCCCAGACGCGGCTGCGCAAGTTCGAGGAGAACGGCCCGCCGCTGGAGCCACCGCGCGAGCAGAAGATCACCATGCGGCTGCGGGGCGGGCGTACGGGCATGCGGGCCCTCACCTGTGCGGGGCTGGAACTGACCGGTCTCATGCAGCCGTTCGACCTGGAGGTCTTCTACGGCGAACGGGTCGCCGTGCTCGGCTCGAACGGCTCGGGCAAGTCCCATTTCCTGCGGCTGCTGGCGGGCGGTGACGTCGCCCACGGCGGCGAGTGGAAGCTCGGAGCCCGCGTCGTGCCAGGGCATTTCGCGCAGACGCACACCAGGCCGGATCTGGTGGGGCGCACGCTGGTCGACATCCTGTGGGCCGACCACGCGAAGAGCCGGGGACCGGCTATGAACACGCTGCGTCGCTACGAGCTCGATGGCCACGGCGACAAGCCGTTCGACCGGCTGTCGGGCGGCCAGCAGGCCCGTTTCCAGATCCTTCTGCTCGAGATCGGCGGCGCGACGGCACTGCTGTTGGACGAGCCGACCGACAACCTCGACCTGGCCTCCGCCGAGGCCCTGCAGAAAGGTCTGGAGTCGTACGAGGGAACGACCCTGGCGGTCACCCACGACCGCTGGTTCGCCCGGTCGTTCGACCGTTTCCTGGTGTTCGGAACGGACGGGAAGGTCCGCGAGACCACCGAGCCGGTCTGGGACGAGCGACGGGTGCGGCGCAGCCGATAGCTCCAACGCGGAGCAATCCGCTGCCCCTGTCGCCTCCCCGACCCGAAGAGCCCTCGGCTGGTAGTGATGGAGGTGCTGTTCGGGGAGTGAGATCTGCGAGGAGAGGCATGATCAAGCGGATACTGCTGGTCACCCGCGCGTGTGCGCGGGACGGGTTCGCCGCCGAGTGGCGCGCCTGCGTGGGCGCCGCGCTGACCGCGCCGCCGGACGCCCGACCACTTGGCTTAGCCGCGTGCACCGTGCTGGATGCTGTCACGCCCGATCCGCCTCATGACGGCATCGGTCTGGAGTGGTTCGCGGACGACACTCACCTGAAGCGGTTCGAAGCATGGTGGGCCTCGTCAGACGCAAAAGCCGCGAACGATCTCCTTGGCCGCGCGGTCGAGCCGGGAAGCGTCAGCATCGTGGTGGCACACGAGCACGTGATGCGTGGCGAGGAGTGGCTCCGCCAGCGGCGCCGAGAAGGTGGTACGAGCCTGAAGCACATGGCGCTTGCGCGGCGGGCGGCGGACCTGACACCGGCGGAGTTCTTCGACCGCTGGAAGAACCGTGCCGGCAAGGTCGGGACCGTGCCGATTCCCGCCGACGCACGCGGGCAGGCATACATACAGAACCACCCGCTGCTGACCGCCGACGCCGACTGGCCGTACGACGCCGTGAACGAGGTCTACTTCGACGACCTTGACGACATGCGCAAGCGGATATCCTGGTTCGCCGAGAACCTTGACCAGAACGAAGACGACCTGGTCCGGAAGTCCTGGTTCGTCGCGGTCCGCGAGGAGACTCTGTGGCCTGTCCCGCCATCATGACCCGGACCTCTTTCCGATCGTGCCCACGCGAACGCCGCGGCGGCCTGGGCGAAAATCACCCAGTCGGAGGTACTGCCCCAACGTAAGGGCGTTTACGTAGGGAATCCAGCCCGGGGAATCTGGTTCAGGCGCTTCTGGGCATGCCGAGGATGCGTTCGGCGACGAGGTTGCGCTGGATCTGGGAGGTGCCGGCGGCGATGGTGTACTGCAGCGACCAGAGGTAGTCGCGCGCGGCTTCCCGGGCGCGTCCGGCGGCGCCGCCGAGCACCGGGCGGCCCAGGATTCGCAGCGTCAGCTCGGTGATCTCCTGGGCGAGCTCGGAGAACCGCAGCTTCACCGCCGAGCCGGTCGGGGCGGGCAGGCCGGTCCGTTCGGCCTCGGCGATGCCCATCTGGGTTAGCCGCCACAGCGCGTCGACGCTCGCCGAAAGCCGCCCGACCTGCGTGCGCAGCGCCGAGTCGTCCCACAGCGTCTGCCCGCCGGGGCCGGTCGGGGTCGTCATCGCGACCTCGACAAGCGCCCGGACCTGCGAGCGCAGCGTGATGATGTGCTGCGCGAACGCCGTGCCGCGCTCGAAGCGCAGCGTCACGTTCGTGACCCGCCAGCCGTCGTTCTCCTCGCCGACCCGGTTGCTGACGGGGGCATGGGCGCCGTCGAGGAACACCTCGCAGAAATGGCTCTCCCCGTCGATCGTGCGCATCGGGCGGACCTCGACGCCCGGCTGGTGCATGTCCAGGATCAGCCAGCTGATCCCCCGATGCTTGCGCGCGTCCGGGTCCGTGCGCACCAGCAGCTCGCAGTAGTCCGCGACGTGCGCCCGGGTGCTCCAGATCTTCTGGCCATGGATGACGTACTCGTCGCCGTCGCGGACCGCGCGGGTCCGCAGCGACGCCAGGTCCGAACCCGCGTCCGGCTCCGAGAAGCCCTGGCACCACACATCCTCACCGCGCAGGATCCGCGGCAGGTGAAAGGCCCGCTGCTCGTCGGTCCCCTCCGCGATCAGCGTCGGCCCGGCGTGCATCATGCCGACGAAGTTGACACTGATGTAGGGCGCGTTCGCCGCCGCGTACTCCTCCAGGTAGACCAGCTGCTGGCTGACCGCCACACCCCGGCCGCCGAACGCCGTCGGCCAGTGCAGCCCGGCGTAGCCCGCGTCGTACAGCTTGCGCTGCCAGGCCGTGTCATAGGCACGCCGGGCCGGCCAGTCACCAGGCGGCGGGGGCGCGCCGTGGGCCGGCACCTCCCGGGCCAGCCACGCCCGCAGCTCGACCCGGAAGCGCTCGTCCTGCTCGCTGTAGGTCAGGTCCATCAGTGCTCCTGGTCGATGACGGGTACGGCGAGCAGCTCCCTGACGGCGCCAAGGTCGACCTTGCCCGACGGGGTACGCGGCAGCGCGTCCACGACGCGGATCTCGGCCGGCAGCTCGTAGGCGGCGAGCACGCGGGCCGCGTCAGCCCGCAGCACCTCGACCACCTCCCGCGCGTCGGCGCCCGCCGTCGCGCCGGCAGCGCCGCCGGTGGCCGTTCGCAGTTCGACGGCCGCGACGGGAACGGCGCCCAGCCGCGGGTCGGGCCGGGCGACGACAGCGGCACCCCGCACCCGCGGATCACGCTCCAGCACGACCCGGACGTCATCCGGGCGGATCTTGAAACCGCCGCGGATGATCGCCTGGTCAGCCCGGCCCAGGATCCACAGGAAGCCGTCGGCGTCGAGCCGGGCGAGGTCGGTGGTCCGCACCCAGCCCGCGCCGTCGCCGAACTGGTGCGCGCGGACCTCGAGCAGTCCCTCCGCGCCCGCCGGCAGCGGCTCGAAGGTCTCCGCGTCGACGACGCGCAGCTCGCAGCCGGCGTGCGCCCGCCCGACGCTGCCCCGCTTCGCCGCCCCGTACTTCCGGTGGTCGGCCAGGTTCCAGCCCGCCACGCCGCCGCCGAACTCGGTCGCCGCGTACGAGACCAGCACCGGCACGCCGTACTTCGCCTCGAAGGCGTCCGCGTCGTCCGGAGACAGCGGGGCGGTACCCGAAATCACCGAACGGACGCTGGCGAAGACCGCCGGGTCGAGATCGGCCTCCAGCACCATCCGCAGCGCCGCCGGGACGAGGCTGATCGTGCGCGGCCGGTGCCTGCGCACCGCGTCCGCCCATGGGTCGAGCGCGAACCGTTCCAGCAGGCACAGCGCGCGGCCGTCGTAGAGACACTGCAGGACCCGGAACAGGCCGCCCATGTGCACCAGCGGCGCGTTCACGATCGCGACACCCGACCGCAACCGAGGGGTGTCGTCCTGGTTGGACTCGTAGTGCTTGGCGCCGACGAGTCCGCGGGTGAGCATCTCGTAACCCAGCGGGATCCGCTTCGGCGGCCCGGTCGTACCGCTGGTCAGCATCTCCACAGCGACCTCTGGCCGCGGCACGCCCAGGTCGTCGGGGAGTCCGCCCGTCGCGCTGACCGGCTCGCCAAGGTCGGTCGTCGTGAGCACCAGCCCGGTCACGGCACCGTCGGCACGGCCGGCGAAGGTGGCGATGTCGTCCGGTGTGCCGGCGAGGATCGGCAGGCCGAGGCCGGCGAGGTCGGCACGGACACGGTCTACGCCGCGGCTCGGGTTGATGGTGACGACGCAGGCCCCGGCACGCAGCAGGCCGACAAGAAGGCCGACGTGCGCCGGCCGGTTGCGCAGCAGGACCCCGACCCGGGTGCCCGGCCTGGGAACGTGGGCGGCGACCGCCTCGGCGGTCACCGCGAGCTGGCCCCAGGTGCGCCACTCACCGTGGAACTCCAGGAACGGCGCGCCCGGGTCGAGGACAAGGGTGTCGGCGATCCGGTTGGACAGCGTGGCCCGGTCAGTCCTCTCGCTGGGGGTCACCGCGACCTCGCCTGGCACTCGGGCCCAGGGCCGGCCTTGACCTCGGCCACGCCGATCGGGTCTCGCGGACGTGTGGAGATCATGCACTCGCCGCCTTCGTTGTCCTGCCGGCCCTGTTCGCGGCCTCCGTGGTCTCCGTGGCCTCCGCCGCGAGCGCGCCAGCCAGCGCGAGCGCGTGGTCGCCCGCGGAGCCGAAGCCCTGCTCCAGCACCCACGCCCGCTTGAGGAAGTAGTGCGGAAGCATCTCCCAGGTGAAGCCCATGCCACCGAGCACCTGGACCGCGGTCCGGCCGTTGCCGATGCCCGCCTCGCCCGCCAGGAGCTTCGCGGCACTCGCGGCGCGCACAGCGTCCCCGGCGCGCGGATCGTCGATCATCACGGCGGCGGCGTAGGTCGCGCTGCGGGCAAGCGCGACCCGCACGTACATGTCGGCGAGCAGGTGCTTCACGGCCTGGAACGAGCCGATGGGCACGCCGAACTGCCTGCGCCCGGCCGCGTAGCCCGCCGCCGTGTCCAGCGCCCCCTGCGCGACACCGGTCAGCAGCGCGGCGGACAGCGTCGTACCGAGGAGCCGCAGCCGCGCAGCCTCCTCGGCACCGCCGATCGCCGTGCCGGCGGGCAGCGTCTCGAACACCGCCGTGGGCGTCAACGGGTCGAACGGCTCCCCGGCGACGGAGACCGGCAGGTCAGCCGTCTCGACCCGCTCGACGCGGTCCGGGTACAGCGCGATCAGCACATCGCTCTCCCCCGCGTGCTCGACGGCGAAGGGACCGATGGGCAGGCCGGGCTCGACGCGCACCCCCGCCACCCTGATGTCCCCGTCGCCGGCGCCGGCGACGAGCGGGGCGGCGATCGTCGACCAGAGCAGCGGCCCCGCGCACAGGTGCCGGCCGAGCTCCTCGAAGGCGATGGCGACCTCGGCCGCGCCGCCGGGCGCCGCGCCGTCGATCTCGTCGGGGACCAGCATGCCGAGCACGCCGATACCCGCGAGCTCCGACCAGGCCGCGGCGTCCGCCGGCTTACCCTCGCGCGACGCGGCTGCCCCCACGTCCGAATGTCCCTTGCAGAACGACACGACGGTGTCGCGCAGGGCAAGCTGCTCGTCACTGAGACGGAAGTCCATACGTGACGCCTCCCTCTGCCTCGCTAGGGTCGACCGCACGCGGCTCGCTGGAAATATCTAGACATTAACCCTAGGATGGCCAGGACCCAGGCGCAACGGGAGAAGGATGACCGCGTTGACTGACAGACGCGTACTGCTCGAACGCGACCCCGACACCGGGATCGCCCGCATCACGCTGAACAACCCCGACCGGCGCAACTCCTACGACGCCACCATGCGCGACCAGCTCGCCACCCACCTCGACACCGCGGCCACCGACGACAACATCAAAGTCGTCCTCCTACGCGGCACCGACGGCTACTTCTCCGCCGGCGCCGACATGCGCAACGCCTACGACTGGTACGGCGAAACCCCCACCAACACCAACAGCACCACCCCCAACACCACCACGACCGGCACGCCACCCAGCAAGCCCCGCCGACCCAGCCAACGCCGCCGCCTCACCGTCGACCGCCAGACCTTCGGCTTCTACCACCAGTTCCTCGGCTACCCCAAAGCCACCATCGCCCAGGTCGAAGGCCTCGCCCTCGGCGGCGGCCTCGAAATCGCACTCATGGCCGACATCGCCGTCGTCGGACGCAACACCCAACTCGGCATGCCCGCCACCCGCTTCCTCGGCCCCGCACTCGGCTCCCTCCACCTCTTCCTCCACCGACTCGGACCCGTCCTCGCCCGCCGCATGCTCCTCACCGGCGACTCCATCCCCGCCACCACCCTCGAACACCTCGGAATCTTCACCGAGACCGTCGACGACACCGACGTCGCCAAACGCGCCGACTGGTGGGCCCACAAGATCTCCCGCATGCCCGCCGACGGCATCGCCATCGCCAAAGAAGCCTTCCGCCTCATCGAACAACTCCAGGCCTACCAAGGCGAAGAAGTCCTCAGCTACCTCCTCCACGCCTACGGCACCAACCTCACCTTCGAAGACGGCGAATACAACTTCATCAAAGAACGCGCCCGCCACGGCATCAAACGCGCCTTCCAACTACGCGACCAACACTTCAACATCCCCGACCTGTAGCGGAACGACCCGTCTTGGCGGCGCCCGGGTTTCGTCCGGGCACAACGTCAGGGGGAACACGCACCACGATGCGTATTCCCCCTCGGCGCGGCCCTTGGCACGTGCCTCCCGCCCCGTAGACGGCAAAGCCTATTTGTTGATCGCGGTCTTCATGCCGTCGAGGAGCGTGAGGATGGGCAGGCCGGACTCGGACAGCGCGTGGCCGTGGCCGGTCTGGTGGATGTCGAACACCGACTGGATCGCCGCGTAGAAGCCCTGGACGTCGAGGGTCTGGTTGACCGCGCGCTTGGCCTGGCGCAGCGCGAACGGGTGCATCTGGGCGATCTGGGCGGCCAGCTCACGGACGGCCGGGCGCAGCTCGTCGAGCGGCACGACCCGGTTGACCATGCCGACCTTCTCGGCCTCGTCCGCCGTCATGTGCCGGCCGGTGAACAGGATCTCCTTGGCCTTGCGGGGACCCATCTCCCAGGTGTGGCCGTGGTACTCGACGCCGCCGATGCCCATCATGACCACCGGGTCGGAGAACTTCGCGTTGTCGGCCGCGACGATCAGGTCGCACGGCCACGCCAGCAGCAGACCGCCCGAGATGCACACACCCTGCACGGCGGCGATCGACGGCTTGGGGGTGTTGCGCCACCGCAGCGTGTACTCCAGGAACCGCCTCGCCTCGATCTCGTAGATGCCCTCGAGGGTCCACTTGGGAGTCGCGCCATTGCCGGAGCCCTGCGGGCCGACACCCTTGATGTCGTGGCCGGCGGAGAAGTGCTTTCCATTGGCCTGCAGGACGATGACCCGGACCTCAGGGTCGTCCGCCGCGCGCCGCCACGCCTCGTCCAGGTCGTCGAGCAGCGGGAGGGTCTGGGCGTTGGCCGCCTCCGGCCGGTTGAGCGTGATCGTCGCGATCCGCTCGCTGACCTCGTACTCGATGAAGCTTGTGATCACGAAGATCTCCTCGAACCCTGGGGTACCGTGCCGGCGTCTCCGGTCCGGGGCGGCCGGTGCGGCGACCGCCCTGTGGGCGGTCGGGCCGGACGACCCATCACATCCAGAAATATCTATATGTTAACGGTCGGGTCGGCCCTGAGGCCACCCGAGGCCGGACCGGTCCGTACCGCCCGCGCGGCCGCAAGCGCCCCTCAGCCGACTCTCACCGCCAGCTACCCGTCGGTCAAGGTCTGTTGCATTCGGCAGCAGATTCGAGAGTCAATGCGTCTCAATATGACTCAGTGACCCGAGTGACGCGGCCCGCTACTTTCGGGGCAGGCCGCAGCGCTGCTGGGCGATGATGTTGCGCTGGATCTCGCTGGTCCCGGCGTAGATCGTGGTGCCGAGGGAGAACCGCAGGGCGTGCTCGATCCGGCCGCCGACGACCGCGGTCGGGTCGAGCCGGCTGCGCAGGGCGTCCGGGCCCACCAGCTCGGTCAGGTCCTCGGCGGCGTGCACCATTGACTCGGTGCTGAAGAGCTTCGACATCGGGCCCTCCGCCACCGGCACCTGGCCGTTCGCGACCATCCAGGTGGTGCGCAGCTCCAGGAGCTGGGCGACCTCGAGCGCGGTCGCCCAGCGGCCGAGCCGCTCCCGCACGTCGGGCTCGTCGATCCGGCCGCGCTCGTGCGCCCACTTCTCCACCGCGTCGACCAGGCGGGCCAGGTGCGGGCTGAACGGCGCCGAGTGCTCATCCTGGAGCGCGATCATCAGCGCCCGCCAGCCGCCGTCGACGTCGCCGATCCGCCACCGGTCCTCGACCACCACGTCGCTGAGGAACAAGATGTTCGTCCGCTCGCCGGACAGCGTGTAGACGGCCTGCGCCTCGATACCCGGCTGGTCGAGCCGGACCAGGAACATCGTGAGGCCGGCGTGCTTCGGGCCGTCCGGACGTGTCCGGGTGAGCAGGAAGATGTAGTCGGTGATGTGCCCGTTGGTCGTGAACATCTTCTGGCCGTTCACGACCCAGCGCTCGCCATCCCAGCGCGCCCTGGTGCGGACCCCGGCTACGTCCGAGCCGACCTCCGGCTCCGTCATGCCCAGCGCGATCGTCACCTCGCCCCGCAGGAACCCCGGCAGGATCTCCGCCCTGAGCGCTTCCGAGCCGACCGCGCGGATCACGTTCGCCACCATCTCCGTGGTGCCGATGGCGTAGACCGGTGCCTCGGCCTTCGTCAGCTCGTCGACGACGACGTGCGCCTCGTACGGGTCGAGCGCGCGACGGCCGTCGCCGCGGTCCCAGCCGGGAGCCAACCAGCCGCGCTCGGCCAGCCGCCGTACGAACGTGTCATCGTGCGACACGCCGCTGCGATAGACCCGTTCCTCAAGCTCGGGCGTGAGCTCCTCGGCGAGGAACGCGCGCACCTCGGCCCGCAGCGCCGCCACAGACTCGTCCACACCGAGATCCACGATGCGCCCGGGCCCCTGCCCGCGGCCGTACCGGACACGGGCCGCCCGCCGATAGGCGTCACGCGGCTCGCCCCACACCCGCGCCCAACCACGTGCCCGCCGGTAGTACAGCTGCGCGTCGAACTCGAGCGTGAAGCCGTTGCCACCGTGGAAGTGGACGCCGTCGTAGGTCACCTGCCTGGCGGTCTCCGCCGCGAACGCGAAGGCCATCGCGGCCAGCTCACGGCCACGCGGGCCACCCCGCGCCAGCTCCCCCGCCGCCCTGGCCACCAGCAGCCGCGCGCCGTCCAACGCCGTGGCGCCGTTCGCCAACGGATGCGCCACCGCCTGGTAGGCACCGATCGGCAGGTCCCAGGCCCGGCGCTCCTTGGCATATCCGACGGTGAGCCGATGCGCCGCGGTTCCCAGGCCGACGAGCGCGCCTGCGGTCAGCACCAGCCAGTCGTCGAGTGCCGCCTCGAACGCGCCGACCGCCGCCGCGCCGCGGGCGAGCTCGATCGCGCCCGGGCCGAGCGTGACGTCGGCGAGCGGCGCGGCGGCGAGGTTCGCGACCGCGGTACGCGTCCCGTCGCGCAGCGGTACCAGCAGCAGACGATCGCCGTCGAGCACGACCGCCTCCTCGGCGACGGCCGCTCCCGGGACGAGCGACGCGACGCCGTCCACCGCCGGCCGCACGGCGATCGTCACCAGCCGCTCGCCGCCCACCGCCGTCGCCAGCGCGGCCCGCCCCGCCGCGGTGTCGAGAGCGGCGAGCAACCGGGCCGCGACCTGCGTCTCCACGACGGGCGCCGCGGCGGCGGCCGCGCCCATCCGCTCGGCGACGAGCGCGAGGTCGAGGAGATCGGCGCCCCAGCCGCCATGGGTCTCGGGGACAGCCATCTCGACCACCCCGACATCCCGCAGCGCCTTCCACAGTTCGGGATCGAAGCCCGCCGTCGCCTCGGCGGCGCGAACGCGTTCCGGGGTCGCGTGCGCCGCCAGCAGATCGGCGAACGACGCGACCAGCGCTTCCTGCTCTTCGGTCGGCGCGAGATTCATCGGCGGTTCACCGGGCACGGAGCAGCTCCCTGAGCGCGGGCATGTCGATCTTGCCGCTGGACATCGTCGGCACCTCATTGTCCGTGAGCAGCACGATCCGGCGCGGGACCTTGTACGCGGACAGCCGGTCGGCGAGCTGGCGGCGCAGCCGGTCCGGGTCGACAGTCCGCCCGGTGGGCACCCGTACGGCCGCGGCGACGATCTGGCCTCGGGCCGCGTCCGCGAGGCCGACCACGTGCGCGGTCAGCCCGGCGACGTCCCGGATGGTCTCCTCGACCTCGGCCGGCGAGACGTTGGCGCCGCCCGTCTTGATCACGTCGCCGCCGCGGCCCTTGAAGTAGTAGAACCCCTCGTCGTCGACGACGAACAGGTCACCGGAGTGGTACCAGCCGTCGGCGTCGAACACCTCGTGCCGCTCGCGCCCGTGGTAGCCCTCCATCAGGAACGGCCCGCGCAGCCACAGCTCCCCCACCTCCCCCGGCCCGAGGACCCGGCCGTCGTCCGGGTCGACGATCCGCGCCTGGAGGCCAGGTGCCGGGCGGCCGAACGAACCGCGCCGGTGCTCGGGCTGGTCACCCTCGTCCTCGCTGACCAGGCAGACCGAGCCGGTCTCGGTCATGCCGAGCATCTGGTGGCGCAGCTGTGGGTCGGCCGGCCTGACGTCGTCCGGCATGATCGAGTACAGGTTCCCGCGCCGGATCGACGACAGGTCCCGGCCGGCGAAGCTCGGATCGGCCGGAAGCTGCGCCACCGACTGGGCGTAGCCGTTGACCATCGTCGGGCGTTCGTGTTCGAGCAGGTCGAGCACGCCGGCCGCCGCCTGCGCGTTCGAGCAGACGAGCCGGCCGCCGGCCACCAGCGTCCCGAGCAGCGCGTAGGCGAAGCCACCGACCCAGAAGAACGGCGAGTTGGAGAACAGGACCTCGTCCGGGGTGTAGCGGCGGATCTCGTTCAGGTTGGCCTGATGCCGGATGAGCGCGCCGTGCGTGTGGATCACGCCCTTCGGCGCGCTGGTCGATCCCGACGTGTGCACGATGACCATGCGGTCGCTCGGGTACACGGTCTCCTCCGCCGCGCGAGCGACGTCGCCGGCGACCGCCTCGCCGCGGTCGACCAACGCCCGCACCGTCCAGGCAGGGCCCATTCCACCGGATCGGTGCCCCGCCGAGCTCGCCCCATCCGCGTCATCGCTGAAGACGTCATCGCTGAAGAACATGTGGCGCAGGACCGGCATCGACGGTGCGAACAGCGGCCCGGCGGCGCCGAGGTCAAGCTCCGGCACCGCCTCGGCGAGCGCCGCGACATAGTCGTGGCCGCGGTAGGACCGGGCACTCAACAACACCCCGACGTCGGCGCCCCGCAGCAGGGCGCGCAGCTCGGCGCTTGTCGAGAAGGTGCTGAGCGGAACGGTCACCGCCCCGATCCGCGCCGCCGCCAGCCACGAGACGACGAACTCGGACCCGTTCGGGTACAGCAGCCCGACGTGCGTTCCCCTGCCCGCACCCACCGCCAGCAGACCACGGGCAAGCGCCAGCGAACGCCTGTCCGCGTCGTCATAGGTGAGCACGTCGTGGTCGCAGGCCAACAACACCCGCGAACCGTGCCGATCGGCCTGTGCCCGCAGCAGTGCCGGGACCGTCAGTGGCAGCTCGTCACCGGCATCGATCGTCGTGGCGATCATGAGCAGAAAATATCTTAACCTTTCGACGGCGTCTAGGGGCGGCGGCTCCCCTGGATGCCCGCAGGTCCAGGGAAGATGGCGATACGAGATCTAGATCTTTCGTTGGCGCCGCGGCGCCCGGACGCTCAGTCGAGGCAGAACTCGTTGCCCTCGGGGTCGGCCATCACGATGTGCCCGGCGCCGAGCGGCGGAGCGGGTTCGTGGCGTTGGTGCCGGGTCGCGCCGTGGGAGACGAGCCGCGCGGATTCCGCCTCCAGAGCCGCCATCCGCGCGTCGCCCGCGAGCCCGGGGGCGGCCCGCACATCAAGATGGACCCGATTCTTGACCTGCTTGCGTTCCGGCACCCGCTGGAAGAACAGCCGCGGCCCGGCGCCCTCGGGGTCGACCAGCGCCGAGGCGTCGTTACGGCGCTCGGGCGGCACACCCATCGCCGCCAGTGCCTGATCCCACGAGTCGAAACCCGCGGGCGGGTCCTGCACGCGATAGCCGAGAGCCTCGGCCCAGAACGCGGCCAGCGCGGCCGGGTCGGCGCAGTCAAAGGTGATCTGGACGTTGCGGGCCATCTCAGCTCGCCTCCCGTCGAATCCGCTGATGGGTCTGCTGCCGGGTCGTGTGCTGGGTGTGCTGGTGGGTGTGCAGGCAAAGGTCCCGAAGCAGGCACACCTCAGCCAGATGATGGATCAGCTCGCGGTTGATGTGCAGCACCAGCGCCGCCAACGGAAACTCGGCGTACGGCCCCTCCGCCGCACCGCACGGCCGGGCGAGGCCGGTGTCCCCGAGGGACTCGACCCCGGCCAGCCACGTGGCGTACTCCGCGTCGAGCTGGGCCAGCGCCCCGGTCGCGGTCGCGGCGTACTCGAACGACCGGTAGTCAGTGGGTGCACGACCGAAATGGGCGGCGTTCCGCATCGCGAGCACACCGACGATCACGTGCCCCAGCCGCCAGGCGATCGTCGCGAACGGCGGAGGTTCCGGTGGCGGCGCCGCGAAGTCGATGGTCATCGCGCCGGCCCCGGCCGCCACCGGCGCGGTGCCGGTGCCGCGCGGGCGCACGTTCCAGCAGCCGGGCACCGGCTCCCAGAAGTACTCGTCGTCGGTGAGCCCGTCGAGACGATCGCACAGCTGGTGGGTCCAGTGCCAGGCGAGCTGGTCGCGCAGCAGGGAGTTCCAGGTCTGGTCGGTCATGGCCTCACCCTCCCCTCGATAGCGGACAGGATCGTTCCGCGATCGCGGGGACAATGCGTGCATGACCGTCGAGGCGACGACCGAGCGGGTGCTGCGACTGCTGGTGCTCCTGCAACATCGTGCGTCCTGGACCGCCGCCGCGCTCGCCACCGAGCTCGGCGTCACCGACCGTTCGGTGCGCCGCGACATCGAGCGGCTGCGCACGCTCGGCTATCCCGTGCACGCGACGGCGGGCGTCGGCGGCGGCTACCAGCTCGGGGCGGGCACCCGGCTGCCGCCGCTGCTCCTCGACGACGAGGAGGCGATCGCGACGGCGGTGTCGCTGCGGCTGGCGGCGGGAGGCACGGTCGCCGGAGCGGGCGAGGCGGCGCTGCGGGCGCTCGCGAAGCTCGACCAGGTGATGCCGCCCCGGCTGCGCGCCGAGGTGCGCGCGGTGCACGGTGCCACCGAGACCCTCGTCGGCCCCGGCGTCGAGATCGCGGCGGAGCTGCTGGTGACGCTCGCGCGGTCCTGCCGCGACGCGGTGCGGGTCCGGTTCCAGTACGCCGGCCGTGACCGCGCGAAGCGCGAGCGCACCGTCGAGCCGGTGCGGATGGTCGCCACCGGCCGCCGCTGGTACCTGATGGCCTGGGACGTCGAGCGCGACGACTGGCGCACCTTCCGGCTGGACCGGATGAGCGAGGTCGTGGCGACGACCTGGCACTTTCGGCCGAGGGAGCATCCGGACCCGGTCGCCTACGTGCAGCGGTCGGTGACGCAGGCCCCGTACCGCCATCTCGCCAGGGTGCGGGTGCACGCCAGGCCCGACCAGGTGCGCGAGCTGGTGCCACCCCAGGTGGGACGCGTCGAGGACGATCGCGATGGGTGGTGCGTGCTCGTCCTCGGCGGGGAGGACCTGGACTGGCTGGCCGTGCACGTGGCCCGCCTTGGCTTCGACGCGGAGGTGCTGGAGCCTCCGGAGCTGCGCGACGCCGCCGCCCGGCTCGCCCGCCGCGCCGCGGCACTGGCCGGCGCCAGCTGATGTGCGTGGGCTCCACTTCACGTGGCTTGGCCCGATGCGGCTGTCCCTGCTCGGGTCCGGTGTGCCGGCGCGGGCAGTAGCTCTGTCAGCAGATCACGCAGGATCTCGAGGCCGTCCTCGCTGAGCACCGACTCGGGATGGAACTGCAGCCCGGCAAATGTCCGCCCGCGCAGCGCGTGCACCTCTCCGCCGCCCTCGCGACCGTCTCGGGCGAGCCGGACCACGCCGTATGGCGTGGCGATCTCGTCGGTGTCGGACAGGGCGGTGAACGTCGAGTAGAAGCCGACCCGACGTGTCTGGCCGAACAGGTCGATCTCTCGGGCCAGCCCCTGGCAGGGCGTGTCGCGCCGGTGCAGGCGCAGCCCGAGCAGGCCGGCCAGGAGCTGGTGCCCGAGGCAGACGGCGAGCATCGGCCGCCGCCGGTCCAGCAGGTCGGCGACGATTCGTCGCATGGCCGCCATCTTCGGGTCGTGCCACAGGGTCGGGTCGCCCGGTCCTGGGCCGGGCACGACCAGGTCGAAGCCGACGGTGTCGCCGGCCTGGCGCCATGGCAGCACCGTGACCGCGAGGCCCAGGCCGCGCAGCTGGTGGGCGAGCATCCCGGTGAAGGTGTCCTCGCCGTCGACGACGAGCGCCGACCGCTCGGCCAGCGCGGGCACCGTGGCCGTCGCCGGTGACCGTTCCTCCAGCCAGAAGCGGGCCAGGTGGGTGTTGCGCGCGGCGAGCGCGGCGGCGACCCGCGGGTCGGCCGCCAGCCGGGCGTCGGCGGCGCCGGCACCGGCGGCGCCGCCGGTGCGCGGCGTGCCCGTGGCTGGCCGCGGCCCTGGCGCCGGGCCCGGTCGTAGTCCCAGCGCGGTGAGTACCCCGGCCGCCTTGGTATACGTCTCGGCCACCTCGCCGGCGGCGGTGGAATGGCGCACGAGCGTCGCCCCGACCGGGACGCGCAGCTCGCCGGACGGGGAGATCTCCGCCGCGCGGATCAGGATCGGCGCGTCGAGTGTCTGCCGCCCCGCCTCGTCGTGGCCGAGCAGGGCGATCACCCCGGCGTAGTAGCGCCGGGGGCGCCCCTCGTGCCGGGCGATGACCCGGAACGCGTTCTCCAGCGGGCTGCCGGTGACGGTCGGGGCGAACATCGTCTCGCGCAGCACCTCGCGGACGTCGAGGCGGGTGCGGCCGGCCAACAGGTACTCGGTGTGGGTGAGGTGCGACATCTCCTTCAGGTACGGGCCGATGACCTGGCCTCCGTGCTCCGCGACCCGGGCCATCATCTTCAGTTCCTCGTCGAGCACCATGTACAGCTCGTCGATCTCCTTGCGGTCGGCGAGGAAACGCAGCAGCGCCTCGCGGTCCGCATCGAAGCCCGCGCCAGCGTCCGGCCGTCTGTGGGTTCCACTGATCGGGTTCATCATCACCAGTCCGTCGTCGACGCTGACGTGACGTTCCGGGGTGGCGCCGACCAGGATCCGCGTTCCCGTGTGGACGAGGAACGTCCAGTACGCGCCGCGTTCTCCGGTGAGCAGCCGGCGCAGCGCGGCGAGCCCGGCCGCCAGCGGCGACCCGACGACCGACGCGGTGTACGTGCGGTGGATGACGAAGTTCGCGCCCTCGCCACGGCCGATCTCGTCGCGCAGCACGGCGCCGACCGTCTCGGCGTACTCCTCGTCGCTGACGTCGAAACGCCCGGCGGTGGCGGTGGCGGGCTCATCGGACAGGCTGGCCAGCGCGGCGGGCAGCGGCACCCGCTCGTGCCCGGAGACCCGGAGGCACTCCAGCGGCGCCGCGTCGTCGACGCAGGTGAAGCCGCGCTCGACGATCTGCCGGTACGGCACGACGGCGAGGGTGCGCGGCCCGGCCGGTCCGGACGGCAGCGGGATGTCGGCGAGCCGGCCGACGGCATCCGTCTCGCCGCGCAGCACGTCGAGGTGGTCGGCGTTCTCACGGCGCAGCAGTGCGAACGGGCCCGGGTCGCTTCCCGCGGCGATGGCGGTGAGCAGGTGCTGGAACAGGTCCATGGTCGGTTCCTCGCGGGGCAGGGCTGCCGGCGCCCGGCAGCACTGCCCCGAGGAATCGATGGCGGCCGCCGGAGTGGGCGGCCGCGGTTGGGGTTACGCGCGGAAGAAGTGGGCCGCCACTGTGGCGGGCCGCCAGGAACTCATTCGCGCGATCACGTGCCAGACCTTACCCGGCCTCCAGGCAACGGCCAGGCACGGGGCACGGAGCTACCGAGTCCCGGGCGCGGCCTCCTCACCTGCCTGGCGGTCGGACCTCGGCGACGTGACCCAGGCGATGGAGCAGAGCATCACGGCGTTCGAGCGCGGGCGCGGGTAGCGCCGGTGGAGTCCGATCCGGTGTCGGCGACACTACCGAGGCGAGCTCGCCGGGCTGCCTGGCCGCAGGTCATCGAAGCCACCGGCGGGACCGCTTCCACCGAACGCCTCCCACCTTCGGGGGTAGAGTGAGCGTTAACATGTCGGGGCAGAGTCAGCCATCCAGACCCGAAGAGCCGGCCCGAGAGCTGGCCCGAGAGCCGGATCGAGCGGCCCAGCACGCGGGACGGGCTCTGCCAGCGGTGACCGAGGGCGAGGCCGGCGCGCGGGTCCTCACGCGGCGCGCGCCCGGCATGGCGGACGTGGCTCAATTGGCTGGCGTGTCGCATCAGACGGTGTCGCGGGTGCTGAACGACCACCCGAACGTCAGGGAGCAGACGCGCCTGCGAGTGCGCGCGGCGATGGAGCAGCTGGGGTACCGGCCGAACCGCGCGGCCAGGGCACTCGTCACCGGAAGGTCCCAGACCGTCGGGATCGTCGCGCAGAACACGGCGCTCTACGGGCCTACCTCGGTCCTGACCGCGGTCGAGCGGGTGGTGAGCAGGGCCGGGTTCGCCGTGGGCGTGGCCAGTGTCCCGGTGCTCGACCGGATCTCCATCGCCGACGCGGTCGCCCGGCTGCTGGACCAGCACGTGGCCGGGATCGTGGTGATCGCGCCGGTGGTGTCGGCCAACGAGGCGCTCGACGACGTTCCGGACGACCTGCCGATGGCGGTGATCGACGGCGACCCGGGCCGCCCGGCGCGGCTGGTGACGGTCGACCAGCAGCTGGGCGCGCGCCTGGCGACGCGGTGCCTGCTGGCCGCGGGGCATGAGACCGTCTGGCATGTGTCCGGTCCGCCGGACTGGTTCGACAGCGCCGAGCGCGTGCTGGGCTGGCGCCAGGCGCTGGTCGACGCCGGCGCCGAGGTTCCGCCCGTCCTCGCGGCGGACTGGTCGCTGGGCGCCGGTTTCGAGGCGGGGCAGTTGCTGGCGCGGATGCCGGAGGCGCGCGCGGTCTTCGCCGCCAACGACCACCTCGCGCTGGGCATCATGAAGGCGCTGCGCCAGGCCGGGCTGTCCGTCCCGGAGGACGTGAGCGTCGTCGGGTTCGACGACATCCCGGAGGCGGGTTACGTCAGCCCGCCGTTGACGACCGTTCGCCCCGACTTCGAGGCCGTGGCCGAACAGGCCGTACGCCTGTTGCTGGCGCAGCTGGACGATCCCTCCCCCGGCGGGCTCCCGCGCGTCGCGCCGATCCCGCCCCGGCTGGTCGAGCGGGAGAGCGTCGCCCCGCCGGGGCGCGCCGCGCCGCGCCGCCGCACGGGAGTCGCCCGCCGTTCCGCCGGCCGGTAGGGCCGGCCGGCCCCGGGCGTCGATCTCGCGCCTTGACGGCCGATTTGTTAACGCTAACAATGTGGCGAGCCGCCCAGACTCTCCTCCGGCGCCGCCCCGCGGCGCCGCCCGCTCGTTCCTGGGCCGGCGTCGCCGTCCGCGCTGAAACGAGGCCGCATGTCGTTACCCGCCCTCCGGCAGACGGTGTCCGTCCTGTCCGACGCCACGGTCTGGTTCCTGACGGGCAGCCAGCACCTGTACGGTCCCGAGACCCTTGAGCAGGTCGCGGCGCAGTCCCGCCGCATCGCCGACGGGCTGGACGGCGACGACACGATCCCGGCGCGCATCGCCTGGCAGCCGGTGCTGACCGACGCGGACACCATCGCCGCCGTCTGCCAGCAGGCCAACGCCGACCCGTCATGCATCGGGGTGATCGCCTGGATGCACACCTTCTCTCCGGCGAAGATGTGGATCCGCGGGCTGGAGGCGCTCGACAAGCCGTTGCTGCACCTGCACACCCAGGCCAACCAGGCGTTGCCCTGGGAGAGCCTCGACATGGACTTCATGAACCTCAACCAGGCCGCCCACGGCGACCGGGAGTTCGGCTACATCCAGACCCGGCTGCGGATGCCCAGGGTGACGATCGTCGGGCATGTCGACGACCCGCGCACCCGCCACCGCGTCGGCCGCTGGGCCCGTGTCGCGACCGCCCGCGCCGACCTGCGCGGGATGCGGCTCGTCCGCTTCGGCGACAACATGCGCGGCGTGGCCGTGACCGAAGGCGACAAGGTGGCGGCCGAGATCCGTTTTGGCGTCGCCGTCAACACCCACTCGGTGAACGACCTGGTCGACGTGGTGGACGCGGTCGACGACGACGCGATCGACGAGCTCGCCAGCGTCTACGACGAGCAGTACGACGTCGCCCCCGAGCTGCGCGCCGGCGGCGAACGCCACTCGTCGCTGCGCTACGCGGCCCGGGTGGAGGCCGGGCTGCGCCGGTTCCTCACCGACGGCGGCTACCGCGCGTTCACCACCAACTTCGAGGATCTCGGCGGGCTGCGCCAGCTGCCCGGCCTGGCGGTGCAGCGGCTGATGGCGGACGGGTACGGCTTCGGCGGCGAGGGAGACTGGAAGACCGCCCTGCTGCTGCGCGCCGTCAAGGTCATGGGCGCGGGCCTGCCCGGCGGTACCTCCTTCATGGAGGACTACACGTACCACCTCGGCCCCGGGCCGCAGCGCATTCTCGGCGCCCACATGCTGGAGGTCTGCCCGACGATCTCAGCGGCCCGCCCCACGGCCGAGATCCACCCACTGAGCATCGGCGGCCGTCAGGACCCCGTCCGGCTCCGGTTCACCGCGGCACCCGGGCCGGGCCTCGTGGTGGGGCTCTGCGACCTCGGCGGCCGGTTCCGGCTCGTGGCCAACACCATCGACGTCGTCGAGCCCGACCACGAGCTGCCGAGGCTGCCGGTCGCCTGCGCGGTCTGGGCCCCGCGGCCGGACCTGCCGACCTCCGCCGAATGCTGGCTGACCGCCGGCGGCCCCCACCACACCGTCCTCTCCACCGCCGTCGACGTCGACATGCTGGACATGTTCGCCGGCATGACCGGCATCGAGCTCGCGCTCATCGACGCCGAGACCACGGTCCGCTCCTTCGTCGCCGGCCTGCGGCTGAACGACCTCTACTTCAGCCTCGACCGCCGCCGCTAGCCGGTGCCCGGCCCATCCGCGCGAGGAGCGCCATGACCGCCAATCCCGATCCCGCCGCCCGGGACGCGTACGTCGTCGGCATCGACTTCGGCACCCTGTCCGGCCGCGCCAGCGTGATCCGGGTCCGCGACGGGCACGAGCTGTCGACCGCCGTGCACCCCTACCCCGACGGGGTGATCGACAGCCGGCTCCCGGGCGGCCGGGAGCTGCCGCCGGACTGGGCGCTGCAGAACCCACGCGACTGGATCGAGGTCCTCGCCACGGCCGTCCCCGACGCGGTACGCGACGCGGGCGTCGACCCGGCCCGCATTATCGGCATCGGCACCGACTTCACCGCCTGCACCGTGCTGCCGACCACGGCCGACGGCACTCCGCTGTGCCACCTGCCAGGCTATGCCGACCGGCCGCACGCCTGGCCGAAGCTCTGGAAACACCACGCCGCCCAGCCACACGCCGACCGGGTCAACGCCCTCGCCCACGAGCGCGGCGAGCCGTGGATCGCCCGGTACGGCGGGAAGATCTCCAGCGAGTGGCAGGTCGCCAAGGCACTCCAGGTCCTCGAGGAGGACCCCGAGATCTACGCCGCCACCGAACGCTGGATCGAGGCCGCCGACTGGATCGTCTGGCAGCTCACCGGCGTGGAGACCCGCAACACCTGCACCGCCGGATACAAAGGGATCTTCCAGGACGGCGCCTACCCCAACCGCGACTTCTTCACCGCCCTCAACCCCGCGTTCGCCGACTACCCGGACACCCGACTGTCCACCAGCCTGCTCCCGCTCGGCGCCCCCGCCGGGCGCCTGACGAGCGGCGCCGCCTGGTGGACCGGGCTGCCGGCCGGCACGGTCGTCGCGGTCGGCAACGTCGACGCCCACGTCAGCGCCCCCGCGGTCGGGGTCACCGAGCCCGGCCACATGCTCGCGGTCATGGGCACGTCCACCTGCCACGTCATGTCCGCCGACACACTCGCCGAGGTTCCCGGCATGTGCGGCGTCGTCGACGGCGGCATCATCGCCGGCCGCTACGGCTACGAGGCCGGCCAGTCCGGCGTGGGCGACATCTTCGCCTGGTGGACCGAGCACCACGTCCCCGACGCCTACCGCCACGCCGCGCGGGCCGCCGGGGTGTCGCTGCACCAGCACCTCACCGCGCTGACCGCCGACGACCCGGTCGGCGCCCACGGACTGCTCGCCCTGGACTGGATGAACGGCAACCGATCCGTCCTCGTCGACCACACCCTGTCCGGCGTGGTCGTCGGCCTGACGCTGACGACCCGTCCCGAACACGTCTACCGCGCGCTGCTGGAGGCCACCGCGTTCGGCACCCGCCGCATCCTCGACGCCTTCCGCGACGCGGGCGTCCCGGTCCGCCAGTTCTACGCCGCCGGTGGGCTCATCCAGAACGCCACCCTCATGCAGCTCTACGCCGACGTCCTCGGCTACCCCATCCACATCGCCGCGACCAGCCAGGCCCCGGCGCTCGGCTCCGCGATCCACGCCGCCGTCGCGGCCGGCGCCTACCCCGACGTCCCGGCCGCCGCGGCCGCCATGAGCCGGGTGCACCGCGACGCCTACCGACCCGACCCGGCCCGGCACGCCACCTACACCCGCCTCTACGCCGGCTACCGCGCCCTGCACGACTACTTCGGCGGCGTCGGCACCACGTCCGGGGGCGTGTTGCACGACCTGCGCGCGCTGCGCGACGAAGCCCTGCGCGGCTCCGCACCGGCGACGCGGGACCCGGCGACGCGGGACTCGGCGCCCTCCGCGCCGCCACCGCCCGGCGGGGCCACCGTCCCCGAACCAACCAGGCTGACCGGAGGCCCTCGATGAGCACCCAGCCACGCTGGCCCGGAGTCGACGCGGCCCGCGAACAGCTCGTCGACCTGCACCTGTCCCTCGTCGACAACGGCCTGGTCGCCTGGACCTCCGGCAATGTCTCCGCCCGCGCCCGCGACGCGAACGGCGACGAGGTCCTGGTGATCAAACCCTCCGGGATCGACTACGCCGCGCTGACGGCCCGCACGATGGTCGTCTGCGACCTGCACGGCACCGTGCTCGACGGAGACCTCAGCCCGTCCAGCGACACCGCCGCGCACGCCTACGTCTACCGCCACCGCCCGGACGTCGGCGGCGTCGTGCACACCCACTCGCCCTACGCCTGCGCCTGGGCCGCCCGCCATGAACCCATCCCCTGCGTGCTGTCCGCGATGGCCGACGAGTTCGGCGGCCCCATCCCCGTCGGCCCGCTCACCACCATCGGAGACGACTCCATCGGCCGCGGCATCGTCGCCACCCTCGACGGGCACCGCTCCCCCGCCGTGCTGATGGCCAACCACGGTGTGTTCACCATCGGTCCTGACGCCCGGGCGGCCGTCAAAGCCGCCGTCATGTGCGAGGACGTCGCCCGCAGCGTCCACTTCGCCCACCAGCTCGGCATACCCAAACCCATCCCCGCCGACCTGGTCGACCGGTTCTACAACCGTTACCAGAGCTCCTACGGTCAGCACGACCAGCCAGCACCCTCCGGGTGACCACGCCGCCCGCACTGAAGTGTCAGGTCGGCAGCGTCAGGCGACAGCCGACGGCAGGTAGGCCCCGCGGCGGGCATGAGACACGAGCGGGCAGACTCGGAGCGACGACACCTTCCGTGCCCGACGCCACTAGCGGGTGCTAGTGACGCGGGACGTCAGCTAGCATCAGCAACTAGCGCGCACAAGTCCAACGTGTTTCGGAGCGACGGGAGGGCCAAGCGGTGGCCGTCGTGCCAGAGCCGACCACCAGTCGGCGGGTGACCGCCTTGGACGTCGCCCGCGAGGTGGGGGTGTCACGGGCGACCGTCGGGTTCGTCCTGAACAACACCCCGGGCCAGACGATCCCGGAGAGCACCCGCGAACGGGTGCTGCGGGCCGCCGAACGCCTCGGCTACCGGCCGAACAGCGCCGCACGCGCGCTCGCCAGCGGACGCAGCCGGATCATCCTGCTCGTGCTGCCCGACTGGCCGGTGGAGTTCCGGATGCGGGACTATCTGGACGAGGCCTCCCTCGTGCTGGACAAGGCCGGGTACTCGCTGGTGACCTACACCCGTCACCCCGACCAGGCGGCCCGACCTCTGTGGGAGTCCCTCAACCCCGACCTTGTACTCGGCACTCTCCCGTTCAGCTCACCCGATGTCGCGTCCATGCTGGCCTGCGGAGTCAGGGAGATCTATCCGGATCCCGACCGCCCGGACCTTCCCGATGTCTCCCTGGCGTTCAGCGCCGGACCGGAACTCCAGGTCGACCACCTCCACGAGCGCGGCCACCGAAAGCTGGTGTACGCCGCCTTCACCGAGACGCGCGCATCCTCGCTGGTCATCGCCCGCCACCAGGCGGCGTCCGATCGAGCTCGCCTCCTGGGCCTGGCCACACCTGACCTGGAGTCCGTCGACTACCGCGACGACTCCCCTGACGTCGCGGTCCGCCGGTGGCTCGATGCCGGCATCACCGGCGTCGTCGCCTTCAACGACGACGTCGCCGCCGCGATAGCCAGCGCGGCGGTCCGCGCCGGCCTGCGAATGCCCGCGGACATCGCGGTCATCGGCCACGACGACTCCCCGATCGCGACGATGTTCGTACCCGCGCTGTCCACCATCCGGATCGACACCGCCGCTCTCGGACGCGGCTTCGCCGACTTCGTGCTGCACCGGGTCGACCGTCGCCCCCTGCCCGCCCCGCGCACCTCGCCGAAACCCACCCTCGTACGACGCGAGACCAGCTGAACAACCGGCCGACGCCGGAAATCCCCTCTCACGACATGAGTGAGAGCCGGCGCTACTGGTGTGTGTCCGACTCCTGGACCTCGTCGAGCGGCCCAGAAAAGTTCCTGCCGGCAGCGGCTTGACCTTGCCCCTGCGTCAGGGTTCCAGCATGGCGGCATGAGCGTTACCAACCCCGCGATCGAGGTCTCCGGACTCACCAAGTCCTACGGCGACCACACCGTGCTGGACGGCGTCGACCTGACCGTCCCGGAGGGCACCGTCTACGCACTCCTCGGACCCAACGGCGCCGGCAAGACGACCATCGTCAACATCCTCTCCACCTTGCTGGCCCCCGATGACGGCGAGATCCGCGTCGCCGGCTTCGACGTACGGCGCGAACCCGCCGGGGCGCGCGCCGCGATCGGTGTCACCGGGCAGTTCTCGGCGATCGACGAGTTGCTCACCGGCCGCGAGAACCTGCGGCTGATGGCCGACCTGGCGCACCTGGACCGGGCGACCGCGACCACCGCCGTGACCGTGATGCTGGAGCGCTTCGACCTCGTCGACGCGGCCGACCGGCGGGCGCAGACCTACTCGGGCGGCATGAAGCGGCGGCTGGATCTGGCGATGACGCTCATCGCCCGGCCCCGGCTGATCTTCCTCGACGAGCCGACGGCCGGTCTCGACCCGCGCAGCAGGCGCGAACTGTGGGCGATCGTGCGCGAGCAGGTCGCCGACGGCGTGACGGTGCTGCTGACGACGCAGTACCTCGAGGAGGCCGACCAGCTGGCCGACCGGATCGGAGTCCTCGACAAGGGCCGCCTGGTCGCCGAAGGCACAGCCGCCCAGCTGAAGCGGCGGGTGCCCGGTGGGCACGTGTCGGTGCAGTTCACCGACGCCGCGGGCCTGGCCGCGGCGGCGGCGGCGCACCCGGAGGCCACCACCGACGCCGAGGCACTCACCCTGCAGGTGCCGAACGACGGCAGCATCGCCGGGCTGCGCCGCGTGCTCGACGGCCTCGACGACGACGGCGTCGCCGGCCTGACGGTCGGGTCCGCCGACCTCGACGACGTGTTCCTCGCGCTCACCGGCCACGCGGCCGAGGTGCCCGCATCCGAGGGGATCCCCGCATGAGCACCACCTACACCGTCCGTGACTCGATGACGATGCTGCGGCGCAACCTGCTGCACATCCGCCGCTATCCCTCGCTGTCGATCATGCTGATCGCACAACCGATCCTGTTCCTGCTGCTGTTCGTGTACGTGTTCGGCGGAACCCTGGGCGCCGGCCTGCCGGGCCAGGACGGCGGCGGCGACCGCGGGGACTACCTCGTGTTCATCACGCCGGGCATCCTGTTCATGACCGTCGCCAGCGTCGCGCTCGGCACCGCGATCTCGACCGCGACCGACATGACCACCGGGATCATCGCCCGGTTCCGCACGATGAACATCGCCCGGGTGTCGGTGCTCACCGGCCACGTGCTGGGCGCCGTCATCAGGACCGGATTCGCCGTGGTGATCGTGACGGCGTTCGCGTTCCTGCTCGGGTTCCGCTCCGACGCCGGTCCGCTCGGCTGGCTCGGTGCGATCGGGCTGCTGATCCTCATCGCGTTCTCGCTCACCTGGCTGACCGTCGGCATGGGCCTGGCGGCGGACAGCGTCGAGACGGCCAGCAACACCCCGCTGTTCCTGATGATCCTGCCGTTCGTCAGCAGCAGCTTCGTGCCGACCGACGCGATGCCGGCCGGGCTGCGCCAGTTCGCGGAGCACCAGCCGTTCACCCCGATGATCGACACGCTGCGCGCACTCGTCACGGGCGCGCACCCGGACTCCGACCTGTGGTTCGCGATCGGCTGGTGCGTCCTGATCGCGCTGCTCGGCTACCTCTGGTCGCGTCGGCTGTTCCTGCGCGTGCCCGCGAAATAGTGATCCTGGGGACTCTGTCCGCCGGGCGTGCGGAGGAGGAGCATTTCCGCACGCCCTTTGGCCTTCGAGGAGACTGGCGCGGTGCTCACGATCAGCCAGCTGGCGTCGTACGCCGGCGTCACCGTGCGCGCGGTGCGGCACTACCACGTCAAGGGCCTCCTGCCGGAGCCGGAGCGCGACCGCTCCGGCTACCGGCGCTACGACGCCCGCGCCGTCGTCGAGCTCATCAAGATTCGTACGCTCGCTGAGGCCGGCGTGCCGCTCGCGCGCGTCCGCGAGCTCCTGGCCGCCGGCGAGGAGGAGTTCAACGCCGCCGTCGCAGACATCGACCGGCGCCTGCGCGCGGAGATCAGGGAGCGGCAACGACACCGCGAGCGGATCGCGCAGCTGGCGGCCGGGGACAGCCTGGCCCTGCCGCCGGAGGCGGTGGCCTACCTCGACCGACTGCGCGAGCTCGGATTGCCGGAACAAATGATCCAGGGCGAGCGGGACGGCTGGATCCTGGTCGCCGCCCAGCTCCCGCAGCACATGTCGCTCTACATGAAGCTGAAGGAGCAGGAGCTCGACAACCCGGAGACGGTCGAGCTCTACTGGGATCTCGCCGCGATGATCGACTGGGAGGTGGACGACCCGCGGCTGGCGGCTGTGGCCGACCGGCTTGTCGCCTCTCTCGAGACCGCCGGTATGGAGGGATGGGAGGACCATGACCAGGAGATCACCGACGAGCTCGCGGACCTCCTCGATTCCTTCTTCCTCGACTCGCTGCCGATCGCCCGTCGGCTCATGGAACTGCTCGAAGAGCGCGGCTGGCGCGGCTGGACCAAGTTCGAGCGGATCAGGTGAGCCAGTACGCCCGGAGACCGCCGAGCCCGAGGTCGTTCCTACGATGAGCAATGACGGATAAGAGTCTGGGAGGGACGCCGCGATGGGTGAGGAGCCGGAGGTTCTCGTCGTCGCGGATGCCGCGGCCTGGCGGGCGTGGCTCGACGTGCACGAGGACACCTTCGATGGCGTCTGGCTCCTCCTGGCGAAGAAGGGCACGGTCTCGCCGACCTCGCTGAGCTATGACCGTGCGCTCGACGAGGCGTTGTGCAGCGGGTGGATCGACGGGCAGCGGAGGGCCTTCGACGCCGCGACGTTCCGGCAGCGGTTCAGCCCGCGTCGGCGAGCGTCGCTCTGGTCGCGGCGGAACATCGACCTGGTGGCCGGGCTGACCGCCGAGGGGCGGATGCGCCCGCGCGGCCAGGCCGAGATCGACCGCGCGAAGGCGGACGGGCGCTGGGCACGTGCCTACGCCGGTTCGGCGACGGCGCAGGTGCCGGACGACCTGGCCGCGGCGCTGGTGGCATCCTCAGCCGCCGCGGCGCTCTTCGCGCGGCTGAACAGCCAGAACCGGTACTCGGTCATCCACCGGATCACGACCGCGCCGAGCCCGTCGAGCCGGGCGAACCGGCTCGCGAAGCTCGTCGCGATGCTCGAGCGCGGCGAGACCCCACACCCGCAGTGATCACGCCGGCCGGCCCGACACCCTCTACGTCGCCGACCCGATCAATCACCGAGTACGCCGGGTGGACTGACACCAACCGCCATCAGTCCCGCGGCCGACGAAGCGCTCCAAGCCTGATCAAGATCCACCGGGTCACGTGAGACATGCCAGCAGGCGTTGGAACACGGACGGATCACCTTTGACGGTGTAGCTGTCCGGCTCGGTGTAGGCAGGGCGGCCGGCGATCGGGCGGTGCAGGATCCTGATGTAGTCGAGCGCGTCGCAGACCACGGTCGCGTCCACGGGCTGGCCGTCGGTCGGGCCCGTCGTGAGTCCTTGGTTCCTGACGGTGGCGAGCAGGGCGCCGTCGGGAAAACGAAACTCGACCCGAAGCCCGTCCATCCGAGGTGTGCTCGGCGTGAACATGTGCCGCAGGCCGAGGGCGAAGTTGGCGACGGTGGAGACGTCGGGTTTGAAATCGAGGTAACGCACGCGTTTGGCCGGGTTGCGGGCCGCCGTCTTTTCGGCGTGGCTGCCGGACTGCACGTAGACCGGTTCGGGGTGCCGACGGAGCGGGAGCAGCACGTCGTCGCGGTGGCGCGCCTTGTCGGCGAGGTAGGGGCCGATGACGTCCTCGCCGGCCGGGCACACCGCCATGCAGTAGGCGGACTTGTAGTTCGGCTCGAACGCCAGGGACTGCAGCATGGACAGGGTCTCGTCCTCGCGGAACTTCGCGCGGTAGGCGCTGGCGTCCCCGCCGGCCACGGCGTCGACCCAGTCGGTGGCGCTGAACGGGAACTCACGGTAGTTGTGCCCGAGGCAGGCGAAGAAGTCGAAGTCCCCGACGTTGCTGATCGCCCCGACCGGGCAGGCCGCGACGCACAGGTTGCAGCCCAGGCACGGGTTGTAGTCCAGCGGCTGGTCGTAGGCGTCGATCTCCGCGTCGATCAGGACGGTGTCGAGCAGTACGAAGTTTCCGAACTTCGGATGGATGATGTTGCGGTTGGTGCCCATGTGGCCCATGCCGGCCTCGACGGCCACGATCTTGTGCGCGATGGCCCAGCTCGCCTGACCGGGCGGGGCCTGCACGTCCATCGGGAATCCCATGTTGGTGGGGATCGCGCGGACACCGGCCTCGGCCAGCTCCTCGCAGATCCGCGCGGCCGCGCTTTCGAGCTTGTCGCCGGTGCGATGCCAGGCGTTGTTGGCCGTGGCGCGCGAGGTCGATCGGATCGCGTCACGGTTCGAGATCCCGACGAGACAGATCAGCGCCCTGACGGCGGGGAAGACCCGGCGGGCGTTGTCGTTCTCCGCCCCCAGGCCGGCCCGGCCGACGTCCACGAAACCGACATCGGCGGCACCGGCCCGCAGGCACAGCTCGCGCAGCCAGGCGGCCTCGACGCGGTCGGGACGAGGCGGGGAGGGCAGCGACGCCTCGTACGCGCGGCGGGCGGCCTCGGCCTCGTCGGTGCCCCGGAAGATCCGTCGGGTCTCGTTCACCATGCGGCGAATACTATCGTAGATATAGTATCTCTACGAGAGGGTAAGCTCGACGGGTGCCGACCACGCCGCGCTCCGCGTACGCGCACTTCTGCATGCTCGCCAAGACCCTCGAGCGCCTGGGAGATCGCTGGGCACTGCTCGTCGTACGCGACCTGCTGACCGGCCCGAAACGCTTCACCGACCTGATGGACCGGCTCGGCGGCATCACACCGCGGACCCTGACGCAGCGGCTGCGTGATCTCGAATCAGAGGGACTCGTCTGCGTCGATCGGCAGCCGGGTCGGCGCGAGGTCTGGTACAGCCTCACGCCGGCCGGCCACGACCTCGCGCCTTCCCTGGACGAACTCGCGCTGTGGGGTCTGCGCCATCTCGCGGCGCCGCCCGCGCCGGGCGAGCCGACCCATCCCGAGCACCTGCTCAACTCCGTGCGCCTCGTCCTGGACCGCGAGAAGCTCGATGTCGGCCCGGCCACCTGGGTGGTCCGGACCCTCGACCACGACGACGCCTACACGATCAGCGGGCGCGGTGGCTGGTGGACGCTGGAGGCCCGCGCGGACCCGGATCCGGACGTCGAGCTGCTCGGTACCAGGCGAGACCTGGCCAACTACTTCGCCACGGTCCCCGCGACGCGCGCCACGGGTCACCCAGGTGTGCGCGTCGAGGGCCACGAACGGGAGATCAGCAGGTTTCTCGGCGCGGTCGCGGCCTTCCCGCCCCTGCCTCGCGCCGCGGCACCGTCAGCCTGAGCGCCGGTTATCTCCGCGGGGCCGTCTCGCCAGGCTGGCGTGGTCGGCCGGGTCGGTCATCCCCGCGCATCCCCGAGCGCCCGCCGGTGGCACGGGCGTGATCGGGACGGCGAAAGCGAGATGGTGCCCGGCGGAGGCCGGGCGGTTCACTCAGGAAGTCCGTTCCGCGCGACGAGCTGTCGGGCGATGACGTTGCGCTGGATCTCGTTGGTGCCTTCCCCGACGATCATCAACGGTGCGTCGCGGAAGTAGCGCTCGACGTCGAACTCCGTCGAGTAGCCGTAGCCGCCGTGGACTCGAATCGCGCTCAGAGCTACTTCCATGGCCACCTCGGAGCAGAAGTACTTGGCCATTCCGGCTTCAAGATCCACACGGGCGCCGGAGTCATAGCGTCGCGCCGCGAACAGGAGCAGCTGACGGGCGGCGGTCAGTTTGGTCGCCATTTCCGCGAGGTGATTGCCGACCGACTGGTGCCGCCAGATCGGCTTCCCGAAAGCCTCGCGTTCCTGGGCGTACCGCAAAGCGTCGTCGAACGCGGCCCGACCGACCCCCGTGGCCCTGGCCGCTACCTGGATCCGACCGATCTCCAGGCCTCGCATCATGTGGCGGAACCCCCGGCCCTCGACGCCGCCCAGTACTGCGTCCTGCCCCACCTGGCAGTCAGTGAAGGAAAGCTCGCAGCTCTCCACACCCTTGTAGCCGAGTTTGGGAAGGTCCTTGGAGACCGTGAAGCCGGGAACCTTCTCCACCAGCAGAATGCTGATTCCATCGGCGGCGGGCGTCGCGGTCGGATTGGTCCGGCACAGCAGCGCCACGAGCCCGGCGCGCCGCGCGTTCGTGATCCAGGTCTTGGTACCGTTGATCGTGTAACCGGAGCTGGAACGGCGGGCGGTGGTACGTATCGCTTGCAGGTCCGAGCCACCGCCCGGCTCGGTCAGCGCCATCGTCGCGCGCAGCTCCCCGGTGGCCATGCGGGGCAGATAGCGCTGCTTCTGGTCGTCGGTGCCGAACTCCAGCAGGAGCTTGGACACCACGGTGTGTCCGCCCATCGCTCCGGCCAGGCTCATCCAGCCCCGGGCCAGTTCCTCGGTCACCATCGCGTAGCAGACGGTCGAGACGTCCACCTCGCCGTACGGCTCGGGGATGCACAGCCCGAAGATGCCGAGCCGCTTCATCTGCTCGATCAACTTGTCCGGATAGGCGTTCTCGTGTTCGAGCTGCCGGGCCACCGGGCGGACCTCCTGGTCGACGAAGTCACGGACGGTGTCGACGATGGCCTGTTCGTCCGGGTCGAGATCCTGCATGGTGTCCCTCTCCTTCAGCCAGCCATGCCACGGCGACGTCGCCGGCAAGCTCGCCGTACGCGAGACCTCTTTCGCGATAAAGATCGAACTTTCTACATTCTATAGAATCATCGATCGCGTGCAACCGAGGCTGGTGAGGGTCCATCGACGCCCGAAGAGTGATCAAAGTCTGGGCCAGGCCATCAGCGCAACGGACGGGGCCGCTCACTCGCTCGACGACGCGAGGGGCTCGGTCGCCGAGTTCCTCGTCTCTAGGATGGAGAAAATGGAACCTGCGGCGAGTGCGGAGAAGGCGGCCCCGTCCGCGAGACGCACGACGGAGGCCGGGCGCGGCGTCGCCTTCGGTAGCAAGCAGCAACTGAGCGAACGGGTCGCCGCCTACGTCCGCGAAGGAATCATGATCGGCCAGTTCCCGGCCGGTGACTTCGTGCGGACCGAGCACCTGGCGGCCGAGCTGGGGGTCAGCCAGACACCGGTACGGGAAGCGATGATGGTCCTGCACAGCGAGGGCTCGGTGCGATGGGAGCCCCGGCGCGGCTACCGCGTCGTGCCCATGACCGAACAGGACGTACGGGACCTGTTCCAGCTGCAGGCATACATCGCCGGGGAGCTCGCGGCGCGCGCCGCGGGACTGCTCGACGACGCCACCCTCGCTCGGCTGGGGGCGATCCAGGAACAGCTCGCGCGGGCCGAACGCGCCAGGAACGACGACCTGGTGGACCGCCTGAACCACGAGATCCACCGGACGATCAACAAGGCCTCGAACTCCTTCCGGATGGCCTCGCTGCTCAACGTCACCGTCGGCTACGTGCCGCTGCGATTCTTCGGCGAGATCGAAGGATGGTCGGCCGCCTCGGCGAACGATCACTCCGCGATCTTTGCCGCCCTTCGCGAGAAGGACCCCGACCGCGCCCGCTCGGCGATGAACGATCACATCCGCCACGTCGGTGAGCTGCTCGTCGAGCACCTCCGCGTTCACGGCGTCCTGCGCTAGAGCCGTTGGGATCCTGACCCCGGACAAATGAGTCAAGTTTTTGGCGGTCGGATGCGTACTCGGGCAATGTAGTCGTCGACGTGACAGTTGATCGCTTTCAGGGCGTGAAGGCCGCGATGGCCCCACCGGCGAACGACTCAGCTGGGACGGCGTGCTGGCCGAGGTGGCCGCGATCGACCCACCCCCCGGCGACGACACCCTCCCCGACGTCCGCATCGAACGCATCGAACGACGCAACGGTGGACCACTCACCGACGACGTCGCCGTACTCCTCTTGAAAGGGCCGACGACATGACGCCGACAGTCAGTCCGCTGTCGGGCCCGCGGCTCAGCGCCCCGTCGGGGTGAGACCCACTCGTCCGGTCGAGACCGCGGCGACCGCGCCGCCGTCGACGAGCAGGTCGATTCCGGTGATGAACGAGGCCGCGGCCGAGAGGAGGAACTCCGCCGCGGCCGCGATGTCGTCCGGCGAGCCCAGCCGGCCGGTGCCGGACGCCGCGACCATGGCACGCATGCCGGCGCCGGACTCGCTGGCGAGTTCCTGCTGGCCCATCTTGGTGGAGATGACTCCTGGGCTGATCGAGTTGACCCGCGCGCCGCGCGTGCCCCAGGACCCGCTTGCCGCCCGCACCCGCAGCTGGTTGGCGCGCTTGGCGAAGGAGTATGCGTAGCCGGCGCTCGAGAAGGCGTCCACCGCTGTGGAGGGCAGGCGTAGCAGGTCCTCGGTTGGCGCGCCCGCGAGCTGTGCCTCGACCTCGCGTGCCGGTGGCGGCGCGAGGTAGCCGGACATACTTGAGATGACGACGCCGGCACCGCCCACGGCGATGACCTCGCCGAACGCGTCGAGCACGAGCGCCGTGCCATACAGGTCGACCTTCAGGATCGCCTCGACCGGCGCCTGCGCGGGGGATAACCCCGCGGTGTGGACCACGTGCCGCACCGGCCCGAGCGCCGCGGCCGCCCGCGCGAGCGCGTACACGGACTCCCGGGACGACACGTCCACGGCCAAGGACGTCACCTGATGGCCCTCGTCGCGAAGGGTCTCGGCGACCGCGTTCAGCGCCGTCTCGTTGTAGTCGGCCAGCAGCAGGGTCTTGCCCGGGCCGACACGGCGACTGATGGCGACACCCATGCCGCCCGTACCGACCACGACAAGTACCTCGTTCGGCATGTGTCCAGCTCCCTACGCCCCCAGTTACGAGACGATTTGTCTCGGAACCGGCACTATACATGGCCTGACCTGCCGACCTCCATCCCTCCTAGACTCGTCGGATGACAGGTGGCCGCCCTCGCAGCGAGATGTCGCGGCTCGCGATCCTGGGCGCGGCGCGCGACCTGCTGCTCGAACGCGGCTATGAGCGGCTGACGATCGACGCGATCGCCGCCCGCGCTGGCGTCGGCAAGCAGACGATCTACCGCTGGTGGGCCTCGAAGAGCGCCGTCGTCGCCGACGCCGCGCTCGAAGGCGATCTGGCACCGCCGCTCGTCCCCCTGCCCGACACGGGTGACATCGAGACCGACCTCGGCGACTGGCTACGCGCCTGGACGGAACGGCTGACCACGGCCGAGGGCACGAGCCTCATCCTCGCCCTCACCGCCGCGACCGCCGATGACCGCGCGGTCGCCGACACCCTGTACGACCGCTTCACCCAGCCACATGAGCAACTCCTACGTGACCGGCTCGAACTCGCCCGAGTGGCGGGGCAGCTCGCGCCGGACGCGCCCGTACCGACGATCGCGGGCGTGCTCATCGGCTCAATGCTGTATCGCGTCCTCAGCCGCCAGGCGCCGCCAACAGCGGACGACGCCAACCTGGTTGTGCGCCTCGTGTTCAACGGATCAGGAAACCGCAGCCGCCGAACAGGCGTTTAACATGACGTACGTTTCGTATGCGTACCACCTGTCGCGCGGGCCGCGATAGCAGGGGCGGGCGGCGTCGCGGCTCGTGAGCCGCGAACCGCGACTTTCAGTGGTGGAACCCCTCCGCGGATCCGGGTCGCTTTTACTTCACGACGATCCGGACGCGCCCGAGGCTCTGAACGAGGAGAACTTCGCGGACGCCGCGTTGAGCTCGTAACCCGCGATCACGCCGCCGCTGGGCAGACCACCGGTCGTCGCCGAACGCCAGATATCCGGCCAGGCGCCTCCGAGCCTTGATCCGGTAGAGGTGGCACGGCAGTTCGTGGCCACCTGGGACGGCCTCGCGGCCCAATGGCTCCTCTCCCCCGCCTTCGACCTGGGCGCGCTGGTCGTCCAGGCGTTCCGCGGGCTCTCGGGCCAGAACTGGATGGAGGCGGCCCGCGCCGTGATCGAACCCCCGAACGGCATCTGACCTACAACTCGGCCGGCAGACGATGTTCCGCGCGGGGACACTCCAGGCGTCGGCACGCCGGGCTGCCTTGGCCAGCAGGTCGAGCTCGGGTCGACCGTTCGCTCATGGTCCAACCGGGCTCGGCCTGATGGTCCCGCCGGTCGCGCCCCGGCGTTGCCGGCGTCGACCAGCCGTCTGACCCACCGACGGCTCGGGCGGGATGGGTGCCCGGATCGACCTGGGGACTACCCGTTCCGGCACCGCCGGCCTCGTCGAATGCCCGTGCTGGCCGCTGTCTGGCCTTGATCCCGCCGTGGTCTGGGGTTGCGACAGGCACGCTGCAGGACCGTGTAGCATCTGCTTTGCACCCGGGCGGCGAGCCCGGGAGTCACCGGTCCGGGTGGCGGAATGGCAGACGCGCTAGCTTGAGGTGCTAGTGCCCTTTAACGGGCGTGGGGGTTCAAGTCCCCCCTCGGACACAGACACTGCGCACACGGATGACCTTGGTCTGGCTTCAGCCATGATCGTCTCCGTCTCGTGGTCGTAGGTCAACTTTACGCCGAGTTCGCGGTAGACCTCCGCCTTGTCGGCCGGGTCGGCCTCTTGCAGGATCGCGAGCAGCCCACCGAACCCGTCGACGAGCGCCTTGATCTGGAGGCGGCTCAGTTTCGGTCGTGTTGGGTCGCGGTCGCCTCGACGTTCGAGGGCCGCGACGGCATCGGCGCGTTCGGCTTGGACCTCGGCGATCCAGCCGGTGACGATGGCCGGGTCTGCGCCGGCCTCGAGGGCAGCGCGGTGGCGAGCGAGCTTGCGGTCGCAGGCCACGATGGCCTGTTGCAGCGGATCCGCGGCGGGAGAGTCGTCGGGCTGCGCTTGTTCCAACGCGGTGAGGGTGGCCTCCATGTGGTCGGGGTCGAAGGCGGTGGCGAGCCAGCCATCGAGCGCGGGGAGGACCGCGTCCTCACGGACGTAGACGGTCAGGGGATGATCGATGTGATTGGCGAGGGCGTATTCCTGGGGGTAGCGGCATCGGTAGTGGGCGTGGCCGTGGTTCCAGTTGCCCTGCATGCGCCGACCGCACTGCTTGTGGAGCAGCAGGCTGCGCAGAGCGTAGGGATGTTGTGTGCGCGGTGTGCCGATGCGATCTGAGACCGGGCCGCGGGTGCCGAGGCGCTGCTGGGTGGCGAGGAAGGTGCCCTCGTCGACGATTGCCGGGTGGGCAGGGCGCTCGGACCACACCCACTTGTCCTTCTCGTTCCACTTCAGCTTGGTCTCGTAGCCGAGGGCGACGTCCTCGACGTCGAGCAGCTCCTCATGCTTGCGCTGCTTGTTCCACACCTGGTGGCCCGTATAGCGGGGGTTGGTCAGGATCACCTGCACGGCGCTCTTGGACCAGGCGACACCGTCACGATGGGAGTTGCGCCCCCGGTCGTAGGCCGACGGTGAGGGGATGCCCTCGTCGGTGAGGGTCTGCGCGATCAGGTAGAAGCCCATGCCGCCGAGGAACAAGGCGAAGATCCGTTCGACGACGGGTGCGGTGGCAGGGTCCTCCTCCAGAACGTGAAGACGCTTGCCATCGGCGGCCTTGCCTGGGTTGGGGTGCGGGCCGCCATCGGCGAGCCGATAACCGTAGGGCGGCCGACCGCCGAGGAACCGGCCCTCGACGCGCGCCTGGGTTTGCATGGCCGTGCGCACGCGGATCTTGACGCGTTGGCGCTCGCCCTTGGACATCCCGCCGAAGACGGACATGATCAGGTCGTGGGCTTCGCTGTCCGGGTCGATCGGTCCGCCGACCTCGGGTACCCACAGGGCGACGTTGTAGTGGGTGAACACGGGGAAGATCAGGCTGAACTGGTTGCCGTAGAACGCCCGGTGCGGCTCTCCGATGACAACCGCATCGAAGCCCCGCCCAGGGTCGCGTAGCTCCTCGAGGAGCAGGTTCGACTGCGGGCGGCGTTTCCACGGCAGCGCCCGGCTATGGCCGACGTCGAAGTACTCGGCAACGATCGCACCGTGGCCCACGGTCAGCGCCCGCGAGCGGGTCAGCTGCCATTCCCGGGATGCCTCCGGATCTTGCTGGTCCTCAGTCGAGACGCGGCCGTAGAATCCGAACCGGATCGTCACGCAAGCTTCCCTTCTGTCTACTCAGGCGGCGTCGTGATCTCCTTGAATGTCGCCGGCGCGTCCGCCGCCCGCCGGTCCACAACCCGCTGGATCAGCCTCAGCAGGGCAACCGCCACGTTCGCCGCCACGCCAGGTGATCCCTTCGGCACGATCACCTGAACGGATGTGGTCGAGGAATGTCTGTTGGGCTTCCTGGACGGCGGGGTGAGTTGTGTGTCGGTTCCCGGCGTGGCCGTCGATGTGGTCCGGTTCGTGGCACAGGAAGTACCGAGTGGGCACGGCGCGGCACCGAGGCCACGCGTGGACATAGTAGCGCGGCCGAGGTACGGAGATTGCCCGGAGGTGCAGGGCAAATCGTCCGTTCCAGAACTTGATCTGGCACAGCTTAATGAGCCTTTCCCGGTAACGTCTCGTGGCGTTGCGTGACATCAACCCTGTGATGTGGTGTTGGGCGTCAGGCGGTCCTGCGGTATTCGGTGTGGAGGATGGCGAGGGCGGCTTTCGCGACGAGCCCGATCTTCCAGGGGTCGATCGTGATGTTGCGCAGGAGCTGGAAGGTGACCTTGAGCAGGGCGTTCGCGCGTTCGCCGACGGCGCGTAGGGCGTTGTGGCTCCGGTTGGTGCGCCACGAGGCGCTGTCTGTTCGAGTGGAGGTGAAAGACCTCACCGCCGGCCTGTCGCAGCAGGCTGGCTGAAGCTGGGGGCAGTCTAACCGGGTGGTGCCGGGAGGACGGGAGCAGCCCTGATAAAGCCGGGGCGTGTCAGCACTACCAGATGGCGCGGGCGCGGCGAGCGAGACGGGAAGGAGTACGCAAGGAACCAGCATCTTACGTCTCTCAAACCACGACCGGCTCAAACCTGGTGGATATGGGCCGGGAGCGGCGCGCACCTCCGCCAGCCAGGCGGGGCGAACTCCGGGGAGGTTTCAATCGGCCAAATCGGAGGCCACGGGGAAAGTCTGCGGCGTACCCGTGGCGATGCCGCAGGGATAAAGCTGGGCTCCAAACCCGTCGATCGATGGACAGCGAACGTGGGAACTGCCCGCAGGGGTTCCTGTCCTGCCGGTGACCAACCGGCCGGGCGGGATAGGCGCACCGACCGCCGAACCCGAGGGCGGGGCGGAGGAGCCGTAGTACTCGGAGCCGGGGAGAGCCCGGTACATGGGGAAGGGCTACAGCGAGACCGAGAAGGGATGGAAGCTGTAATGCCGAAAGATGCGTCGCCGGATGGCGGCGCCCCAGGGCGTAATCCTGCGCTCGTACGGGTATCGGGGATGCAGGCCAAACTTCACCGTTGGGCGGTAGCTGAACCTGGCTGCCGGTTCGACGACCTGTATAACTTCGCGTGCGACCCGGCCACGCTGCTCGTGGCGTACCGTCGGGTCGCGGGTAACCGGGGCGCCCGGACCGCTGGCGTTGACGGCCTGACCGTCGCCGACGTCGAGCGCGAGACCGGCGTTCCAGGGTTCCTGGATGACCTGCGCGCCCAGCTGAAAGCGGGTAGTTTCCGCCCGCTGCCGGTGCGGGAGCGTTTGATACCCAAGCCTTCCGGCGGGGGGAAATTGCGGCGGTTAGGTATTCCAACCATCGCCGATAGGGTCGTTCAGGCCGCGCTGAAATTGGTTCTGGAACCCATCTTCGAGGCCGACTTCCAGCCGGTCTCGTACGGGTACAGGCCAGGGCGGCGGGCACAGGACGCCATCGCCGAAGTCCAATACTATGGCACCCACGGATATCACTGGGTGTTGGACGCAGACATTCACGCGTGTTTCGACGAAATCGATCATTCCGCGTTAATGGGCCAAGTCCGGAACAGGATTAAGGATAAGCGCGTTCTCGCCCTGGTCAAGGCATTCCTCAAGGCCGGGGTCCTTACCGAACACGGCCAGAATCAGGATACGCTCACCGGGGTCCCGCAAGGCGGCATCCTGTCCCCGCTGCTGGCGAACGTCGCCTTGTCGGTGCTCGACGAGCACCTGCACGCGGCATGGCAGCCAGGCGGGGCACTGTCGACCTCAAGCAAGCGCGTACACCGGCGCAGAACGGGGCGACCGAACTGGAGAATCATACGCTACGCCGATGATGTTGTCGTGATGGTGCATGGGACCGAGGCGGACGCGCTCCAGCTACGCGAGGAAGTGGCCCGAGTGCTGGCCACCATAGGGCTGCGTCTCTCTGAGGCGAAGACCCAGGTCACGCACCTGGACCGGGGATTCGACTTCCTGGGCTTCCGCATCCAGCGGAAGCGCAAGCGAGGGACGAACAAGCGGTACGTCTACACCTTCGTGGCTGACCGGGCGATCCGGGCGGTGAAGGAAAAGATCAGGGCCCTGACCCACAGGACGTCGCAACGCGACCCGGAGGACCTGCTGAAACAGATCAACCAGATCACGCAGGGGTGGGCCAACCATTTCAAGCACGCCGTGGTGAAACACGTGTTCGCCACCATTGACCAGGTGGTGTGGTGGCGGATGGCCCGGCTGCTGATGGTTCGGCATCACTGGGGATGGAAGCAGTTCCGAGCGCGGCACACCGACCCCACCGGGCGGTGGACACCGATCCGCGCCGAGACGACCGAGCTGCGCCCGATGGCCAAGGTACCGGTCACCCGGTACCGCTACCGGGGCGACCGGATCCCCACACCGTGGGCCGCACTACCCGCATGACGGCAGGAATCGTGGAGAGCCCGTTGCGTTGAGAGGCGCACGGCGGGTGTGCGCCGTGAGGCGCTCTGTTGTATCCCCAGCGCAGCTGGGATGGATTCGGAGGAGGATCCTTGGGTTCGCTGGCTTACCTTGATCCGAAAGGTGAGGGGGACAGCAGCATGCCAGGAGACGGCGGGCGTCGCGAAGGCGTCGAAGGCGGGCCGCCGTTGAACCCGCGTGATATGGCGAAAGCTGGATTGCCTGAATTCCAATCTCCAGACGGTAGATGTGCGGACCCATCGGAAAGACGTCTGAAACCGATGCCACGACCTGCGCTGGCCAGAACCCGTGGGCTGGTGCAACCTCCGGGACGTGGGCGATGCCCTGCGAGGGCATTCAAGGAGATGAGTGGAACGCCTAAGTCGCGCTCGATACGTACAGCAGGGACGTACCACGGGATCGCCTAAGGGGCGCGAGCCCTAAGGTGACGGAGTTCCCATAGTAGTCGTGGGAGTCACGCCCCACCAGGGACGGCATGAAAGATGCCGACAGGGCGAAGGGGAACAGGTGGCTGGACATTACAAGGACGGGAGGTATGCGTAATGCAGAGCGCCGAAACGGTCCTGGGTGTCCTCCGTGAACGTGGAAGGAGAGGGCTGCCGCTGGAGCGGGTGTACCGACAGCTGTTCAACCCGGACCTATACCTGCTCGCCTACGGGCGTCTGTACTCCAACAAGGGGGCGATGACGCCCGGGGTGACCGGGGAGACCGTGGACGGCATGTCGCTGGCGACCATCGAACGCATCATCCATGCGATGCGCCGCGAGCGCTACCGATGGAAACCGGTGAAGCGGGTGCACATCCCGAAAAAGAACGGGAAGAAACGCCCGCTGGGCCTGCCTACCTGGTCGGACAAGCTGGTCGCCGAGGCCGTGCGTCTCCTGCTGGAGGCGTACTACGACGTCCAGTTCTCCGACCGCTCCCACGGTTTCCGCCCAGGCCGAGGCTGCCACACAGCGCTACGCGAGGTGGTCGACGTCTGGAAAGGGACACACTGGTTCATCGAGGGGGACATCTCCCGCTGCTTCGAGCAACTTGACCACCAGGTCATGCTTGACACGGTGGGTGAGAGAATCCACGACAGCCGGTTCCTCCGGCTCATCAAAGGTATGTTGCAGGCGGGGTATCTGGAAGACTGGCAATGGGAAGCAACACTGTCCGGAGCGCCCCAGGGCGGTCCGGCGTCCCCCGTCCTGTCAAACATCTATCTCGACCGGCTCGACGGCTTCGTCGTCACACACCTGCTCCCAGCTTACAATCGGGGCAGACTCAGGGGGCCCAACCCCGCCTACAACGAGGTGGAGTACGCGATCGCCCGTGCTCGGCGGCGCGGGGACCGGCAGGAACTACGCCGGCTCCGGCAGCAACGCCGCCGGCTGCCCAGCAAGGATCCACAGGATCCGAACTATCGGCGGCTCCGGTACGTGAGGTATGCGGACGATATCCTCCTCGGGTTCAGCGGTCCGAAAGCCGAAGCAGTTGAGATCACCGAAAGGATCCGGCGGTTCCTCGCTGACGAACTCAGACTGGAACTGTCGAGGGAGAAGACGCTGATAACCCACGCCCAGACCGGGCGCGCGCGGTTCCTCGGCTATGACATCGTGGCCCAGCACTCCGACACCAAGATCGCCCGGGGTCGCCGGTCGGTCAACGGGGCGATCGGGCTACGCGTCCCCCCGGAAGTGATCAGGAACAAATGTGCCCAGTACTGCCGGCGCGGCAAACCCGCGCAACGGCCACAGATGCTTGACGACACCGACTACACCATCGTGTCGAAATATCAGGCAGAGTACCGGGGCGTCGTCCAGTACTACCTACTCGCCGGAGACGTCTACCGGCTCCAGAAACTGCACTGGACCATGGAAACCTCCATGCTCAAGACCCTGGCAGGCAAGCACAAGTCCACCGTCAACACGATGGCCCGCAAGTACAAGACCACCGTGAAGACGGACCACGGACCACGGACCTGCTTCCAGGTCGCCGTCCCGCGCAGCGACGGAAGGAAACCACTGGTCGCACGATTCGGCGGCATACCGCTACACC